>NZ_JBQEOV010000020.1:0-95934 GCF_052045435.1 Acidovorax sp. 22279 | reverse complement strand
GGCGACTCCCGGCCTCCGCCTTCAACCCAGGCATGCGATCCAATCAGCAACCACAAGAAAACGCTACGAAATCAATAGCTACCACCGCATATCCCACTGCGCATCCAGCCCAAAAGCCCTCAAACAGGCCCCAAAGCCATCCGCCCCGAAGAAGTCACCGACGCATCCCTCGCATGCCGCGTCTCCACCCGGTTGCGCCCCGCCCTCTTGGCGTCATAACAAGCCATGTCCGCCGCATACAACACCGACGGCACATCCTGCAAGCTGGCGTCCAGCACCACCAGCCCAATGCTCACCCCCAGCGTAAAACTGCGCCCTTGGTACGACGGCTCCCACGCGCGCACCGCCGCACGCAACTGCTCGGCCACGGCCTGGCCGCGCGCTAGAGCGCAGCCGGGCAACACCACCGCAAACTCGTCCCCGCCCAAGCGCGCCGCCCAGCCGATCTGGCGCACATGGGACGCCAGCAGCCGGGCCACGTGGCGCAGCACATCGTCGCCCGCGTCGTGGCCCGCAATGTCGTTGACCACGGTGAAATGGTCCAGGTCGAGGAACAGCACCACGCCATCGCCCTGGGTCTCACCGCCCTCCTCATCGGCGGCGGGCACCACAGCGCGCTGGCGGGCCGACCGCTCCGCCATCAGCTGGCCCAGGCGCTCGTCGAACGCGGCGCGGTTGTACAGCTGCGTCAGCGCATCGTGCGCGCGGCCCCAGGACTGCTGCACCTGGGCCTCGCGCGCGGCGGTGATGTCTTCCAGAATCCACACGGTGCCACCGTGCACCTCCTCGGGGCGCACGCCCTGGCCCTGCACGCGGGCCCACACGGGGGTTCCGTCCTTGCGCAAAAAGCAGACATCGCCGTCGAACGCGCCATGCGCCGCCACCTCGGCGCGCACACGGTCTCCCACCTGGGCATAGTCGGCGTCGCTGGCGTACAGGATGCGCGCGGGGCGGCCCTGCAGCTCGTGCGCGCTGTAGCCCAGCATCACGCAGGCCTGGTGGCTCACCACCTCCAGCATGCCGTGGCGGGTGATGACGATGCCCACCGGGGCGCTGTCCAGCACGGCCTGGAACTGGCCGACCACCGTGTCCTTGCGCGACTGCTGCAGGCTGCCCTGCTGCACCAGACCCTGGAACACTCGCACCAGTTCGCCCACCTCGCCGCCTGCGCGGGGCCAATGCACATCTTGCGCAGGCTGCTGGCGCGCGCTGGTCCTGAGCAACTGGCGCGCCTTGAAGGTCAGCTGCGCCAGCGGCTGGGCCATCCAGCCCATCAGCGCCACCGCCAGCAGCATGCACAGCACCATGCTGGCCACCGCCAGCCACCAGGCTTCGCGCTGGGCGCCGCGCAGCGGTGCCAGCAGCGCCTGCGACTGGCTCACGCGCGCCACGATCCACTGCGGCAGCGGCATGCCCGCCATGCTCACGATGTGGTCGGACTGCACATGGGTCATGCCCCGCCCCACCACCGGCTGGGCCTGGCTTTGCCAGCGCGTGTACACCGGGGCCAGGCCCACTTCATCACGCACCTGGCCCAGCACGCGGGTGGGGTCGGAGTGCGACAGGATGGTGCCGTCGCGGGTGAAGACGATGAGCTGCGAGTCATCGCGGGCGGGCAGCGTCATCGACGGTGGCAGCAGGCTTTGGGATTGCAGGCGCAACGCCCCTGCCACCACGCCCACCACCGTGCCGTCTTCGCGGTGCAACGGCATGGTGAACATGACCCGCGCCTCGCCCCGGCGGCCGGCGATCAGCTCGGACACCAGGGGCTTGCCATCGACCAGGGTGCGGCGCAGGGCATCGCGTTCGGTGGGGTCCAGGTCCGCGGCCTTTTCGATCTGACCGGCGCGCAAATTCAGGCGCAGTTCGCCGTTGTCGCGGGCGACCTGCATGGTGTCGAAGAACTGCACCGCAGGCAGGCCCTGCTGCAGCAGCCATTCCAGCGACGAGGGTGACTCCAGCATCGCCGGTGTGATGCCTGCGGCCACGGTGCGCAGCACCTTCTGGCTTTGTTCGATCTTGCTGGCCAGCAACCGGGCCACCACCTCGACCTCGTCGGTCTGCTGGCTCACCACCCGGCGCATGGCCTCCTGCCCGGAGGCCCGTGTCACCAGCCAAGCGGCCACCGCCCCCGACAGCGCCACCGCCAGCGCCGCCACCAGCATCAGCCGCAGCACCAGGGCGCCGGGCACCAGCCAGCCCGGATCAAGGTCCGGGGCTGCCTTGGGGCCGGGCGGCGGCGTCATGGACGCTTCCCCCCTGCAGGCTGATGGGCACGCTCAAAGTTCGGCATGGGGACGGGTCATGGCAGACATGTCCCAACAAATATACGCAGGGCCTGTGCCCGGGGGCTTGGGTGGAACCCTTGGGTAAAGCCAAGGAAAAACCCTGAGCCCGTCGGGGCGCGGGAAGGGTACGGGAAGGGTACGGGAAGGGTGTGTGGAGGGATGGAAGCGGACTGCGGCAAGGGCCCTGCAGCGTGGTGCCAGAGCCCACAGCCAGGCAGAACGTGCCACCACCCAAGGCGCATCGCCCCGGGGTGCGGGGCTTGTCAGAAAATGCAACGCAAGGGCAGTCCGTGGCTGCCGGCAGGCGCAACCCGACAGTCGCTGCGGGGCGTCAAGAGCGCGGTGTCAAAAACGCTGTGTCAGCAGCCCGCCATCGACTGCAATGCCCGTGGCTGGGGCAGCGCCAGCACATTGCCGGTGCCGTGGATCAGGCCCAGCTCGCGCAGGTGGCGCAGCACGCGCGAGAAGGTTTCGGGCGCAATGCCCAGCTGCGCCGCAATCAGGCGTTTGCGCTGGTGCAGGGTGACCTGCATGGCACCGCTGTGGTCGGGCTGGGCGTGGTTCAGCAGCCACTGCGCGCAGCGCGATTCGGCGTCCTGCGCCAGGCGGCTCACGGCCAGCTCGGACTGCTGCCGGTAGCCCTGCGCCATGTCCAGCAGCAGCCCCCGCGCGCCCGCAGGCATGGCGGCCAGGCTGCGGCGAAACTCTTCGATGGGGATGCGCCGCACATGCACGCGCGTGTCGGCCACCATGTCCACCGGTAGCGGCAGGCCCATCAGGGCCGACGCGGCGTCGAGCCAGAACGGCCCCTCGACGGCACCGAGCTGGTGGCGCAGGAAACCGTCGTCCAGCACACCGCGCAGCACACGGCCGTTTTCGAGGTGCAGCACCGTCGTCAGCACCTCATTGCGCCTGCGCAGCACTTCGCCGGGGGCGATCACCTCGGTGTCAGCGGGCAGAGAAAAAAGGGTAGATGGCAGCATGGAAGCCACTGTGCCGTGCGGCTGCGCCCGTGGCATTGAGCCACATCAAAGCCGCACCATGTCGCCCGCCCCGCGCGCCCCAGGTTTGCGCCAAAACACACGAAAACTGCGCCAGCAACGTGCATGGGTGCGCCCTGAACCGGCCAAAAAGTATGTAAACAGGTGTTGCACCAGGGCATGGAACTTGCGATGCCCCAACGGCGGGCCCCGCCCTGCACCACGGTGCAACAGGGGCCGCGTCTCCCCTTGCACCCGCCGGACCTCCGGCGCTTTCTTCCCCAGGAATCACTCCATGAAAAAAAACCTGATTGCACTGTCTCTATCGCTCGGTGGCGCCCTGCTGTGCTCCACCGGCGCCCAGGCCCAGAGCTCCGTCCAGCTGATGGGCTTGACCGATGTGTTTGTGGGCTCCATGAAAAACGCCGGTGACGCCGGCAGCAGCAAGGTGGTCAACAGCGGCGGCATGACCACGTCGTGGTTCGGATTCAAGGGCACCGAAGACCTGGGCGGCGGGCTCAGGGCCAACTTTGCGCTCACCTCGTTCATCAAGGTGGACAGCGGCATCCAGGGCCGATTTGCCAACGACACGTTCTTCTCGCGCGATGCCAATGTGGGCCTGAGCGACAGCTGGGGCACCGTGACCGTGGGGCGCGGTCTGGCGCCCAACTTCCTGCCGTCCATCCTGTCGAACCCGCTGGGCGACTCGTTCACCTTTGCACCGCTGATCCTGCACATGAACGTGCCTCTGTTCAACGGCACGGGCTGGGGTTCGACCACGCCATCCGACACCGGCTGGTCCAACGAAATCATCTACAGCACGCCCAACCTGGGCGGCCTGACCGCCAACCTGCACTACCAGTTTGGCGAGGTCGCAGGCGACAGCAGCAAGAAGAACGTGGGCATCAACGCGCTGTACTTCAACGGCCCCATCACCCTCACCGGCTTTTACGAGCGCGACCAGATGAGCAACCCCGCAGTGCCCAGCACCTACCTGGGCACCACCAAGACCGACTGGATGCTGGGCGGCGCGTATGACTTTGCGATCGTGAAGGCCTTTGCCAGCTACGGCCAGGCCAAGGCCGACAACACCACCAACAAGGCCAAGACGACGCAGCTGGGCGTGTCGGTGCCCGCAGGCGCCACTGGCAAGGTGCTGGCATCGTGGGCGCAGACCAAGATGACGGCCACCGACATCTCGCGAAAGACCTTCACCGTGGGGTATGACTACTTCCTGTCCAAGCGCACCGATGTGTACGTGATGGCCATGAACGACCGCATCACCAACCAGACCAAGGGCAACAGCTTCGGCGTGGGCATCCGCCACCGGTTCTGAGGCCTGCACAGGGCGCCCGGGGCCTTTTTCAAGCCCCACTGGCCCAAGGCGCAAGTGCAATATGCCTGAGGCGCTACAAAACCAGTAGCACCCGGAAATCGTTCACGTTGGTGTGTGTGGGGCCGGTGACCAGCAGGTCGTCCAGCCCCGCAAAAAATCCCCAGGCGTCGTTGCGCGCCAGGTGGTCGTCGATGCGCAGTCCTGCAGCGCCTGCGCGCGCCAGCGTGTCGGGGCACACAAAGGCCCCTGCGTTGTCTTCGCTGCCGTCGATGCCGTCGGTGTCTGCCGCCAGCGCCCACACGGCGGGCTCGCCCTGCAACGCCTGCGCCAGGCCCAGGCAAAACTCACCCGCACGCCCGCCCCGCCCCCGGGACACACCGGGTGTACGCGGACGCACGGTGACGGTGGTCTCCCCCCCCGACAGGATCACACACGGCGCCGCAAACGGCTGGCCGCGCCGCGCCACCGCGCGGGCCAGCGCCGCATGCACCTTGCCCACCTCACGCGACTCGCCCTCCATCTCGTCCGACAGCACATGCGCAGGCAGCCCCGCCGAACGGGCCAGCGCGGCCGCGGCTTCCAGTGCCTGCTGCGGCGTGGCGATCAGGTGCACCGCATGCCCGGCAAAACGGTCGTCGCCAGGTTTGGGCGTCTCCAGGCGGCCAGCCTCCAGCGCAGTGCGGATGGCCGGGGGCACCTCGATGCCATAGCGCGCCAGAATGGCCAGCGCATCGGCGCAGGTGGTCGCATCTGGCACGGTGGGGCCACTGGCAATCACCGACGGGTCGTCGCCGGGCACGTCGCTGATGGTGAGCGTGACCACGCGCGCTGGCGCACAGGCCGCCGCCAGGCGCCCGCCCTTGATGCGCGAGAGGTGCTTGCGCACGCAGTTCATCTCGCCAATGTGCGCGCCGCTGTCGAGCAGGGCGCGGTTGATGCGCTGCTTGTCTTCCAGCGTCACCCCGTCGCAGGGCAAGGTCAGCAGGGACGAGCCCCCGCCCGAGATCAGGCACAGCACCAGGTCGTGCTCCGTCAGCCCCTGGGTCAGATCGAGAATGCGCTGCGCCGCGGCCAGCCCCGCCGCATCGGGCACGGGGTGCGCGGCCTCGACCACCTCGATGCGCTGCGGCACGCCCGCAGGCCGGGGCGGCACATGCCCGTAGCGGGTGACCACCAGGCCCGACAGGGGCGCGTCCTGCGGCCACAGGGCCTCCAGTGCCTGGGCCATGGCGCCCCCCGCCTTGCCCGCGCCCAGCACCAGGGTGCGGCCCCCGCTCTCGCGGCTGGGCGGCTGGGGCAGCCACTGGCGCATGCCGTGCAGGGGTTGTGCGCTGTGCACTGCGGCATCAAACAGCGCCTTCAGAAAGGCGCGGGGATGGGTGCGGTAGTCCGGCAGGGAGGGACTGGCTGGCTGGGTTTCTGGGTGCATGCCGCGCATTGTGCAGCGGTAGTACCAGTCACGTTGCTGTAACCAGCCTGTCACACGCCACCGGTATCGTCGGCACCCTTGCTCAGGGACCCACAACAGCCATGCACAACACCCCATGGAGCCGACTGGAGGCGATGATGGCGCTGCTATCGCCCGCCGCCCGCCAGGGCACCGGCCCCCTGGCGCGGCTGATGCGCGAGGGCGGGCTGTACTGCGTGTTCCAGCCCCTGGCCGACCTGCGCGAGGGCCAGGTGTACGCACACGAGGCACTGATACGTGGCCCCCAGAACACCCCGCTGCACACCCCCGACAAACTGCTGGAGCTGGCCCGGCACGAGGGCATCCTGCAGGACTTTGAGCTGCTGTGCGTTTACACCGCCATGGAGCAATGGGGCCGGCACGACGCGCCGGGCCGGCTGTTTGTGAACATCAGCGCCGATGCGCTGGTGCATGGCGTCCAGCTGATCGGCGCCACCGAGCTGGGCAACACCGTGCGCAGCCTGGGCCTGAGCGCTCGCATGCTGGTGCTGGAGATCACCGAGCACGAACGCGTGACCGACATGCCCCAGCTGCGCCAGGCCATCAAGGCCGTACATGCCTGCGGCGCGCGGCTGGCGCTGGACGACTTTGGCGATGGCCGCTCCAGCCTCAGGCTGTGGTCCGAGGTGAAGCCCGACTTCGTGAAGATCGACAAATACTTCATCCGCGACATCAGCGACCATCCCGAGAACCTGCAGATGCTGCAGGCCATCAAGGGGATTGCCGATGTGTTCGGCACCCAGCTCATCGCCGAAGGCATCGAAACCCGCGACGACCTGCGCGCGCTGCGCGACCTGGACATCCCCCTGGGCCAGGGCTGGCTGCTGGGCCGCCCGGCCATGGCGCCGCGCGAGGCGGTGGACGACGCGGCGCTGGAGGTGATGCACGACCGCCGCGTGGCCGTGCTGCCGCACCTGGGGCAGACCGCGCGCCCAGGCATCCTGCGCAGCCTGCTGGTGGTGCAGGCGCCCACCGCAGCGCCCGCCACCAACAACGATGCCGTGGCCGCCCTGTTCCGCCAGCACACGGACCTGCACGCGCTGGCGGTGGTGGACGGGTCGCGCCCCGTGGCCCTCATCAACCGCCAGCAGTTCATGAATCATTACGCCACGCCGTACTTCCGCGAGGTGCATGGCCGCAAGTCCTGCCTGGCGTTTGCCAACCTGGCGCCACGTGTGGTGGAGCTGGACTGCGACGTGGACCAGCTCGTGGGCATCCTCACCTCACAGGACCAGCGCTACCTGAGCGACGGCTACATCGTCACTGACAACGGCCGCTACCTGGGCCTGGGCACCGGCGACCAGCTGGTGCGCGCCGTGACCGAGACCCGCATCGAGGCCGCGCGCCACGCCAACCCACTGACTTTTCTGCCGGGCAACATTCCCATCAGCCTGCACATCCAGCGCTTGCTGGAAAGCGGCACCGAGTTCGTGGCCTGCTATGCGGACCTGAACAACTTCAAGCCCTTCAACGACCACTACGGCTACTGGCGCGGCGACCAGATGATCCGGCTGGTGGCGCGCCTGGCCACGGCACACTGCGACGCACGCAGCGACTTTGTGGGCCATGTGGGCGGGGACGACTTCATGCTGATCTTCCAGAGCAGCAACTGGCTGCAGCGCTGTAAGAACATCGTGGACGAGTTCGCACGCGAGGCCGTCACGCTGTTTGACGACAGCGCACGGCTGGCAGGCGGCATCCATGCCGAGGACCGGCATGGCGTGCAGCGGTTCTTTCCGTGCACCACGCTGGCCATCGGCGCCGTGCGCATCACGCCCGGGCGCTTTCGGCATGCCGAAGAAGTGGCCAACCTGGCCGCCGTGGCCAAGCATGAGGCGAAGCAGGCATCAACCGGGGTGGTGCTGCATGGCGGGTTTACCGAGTCGAGCCTGGGGGCGGTGGCTGCCACGCGGGCGCTGCAGGATGTTTTGGCAGCGTAGGGCCTGTTTGGATCGCATACCCAGGACGCAACATCGATGCAAAAACGGGGTTCTGGCTTGCCGGCATTGGGTCCTCGACGCTGCTCGGCTTAAGGCAAAAAAGTCCGCTTCGGTCCGTTTGCAGCCGCTCGCTGAAGCGTGAATCAGCTTTGAAAATGCGTGTCCGGCGACTTATCGGGCACTCAAGTTCAAAGCAATGACGCCCAAAACAATGGAGCTAAGACCGGCCAGTCGAAGGAAGCTCGCCGACTCCCCAAACCAGAGCATTCCGAGCACCGCCGTCAAGGCTGTTCCGCTTCCCGCCCATACCGCATAGGTAAGTCCGACTTCCATATGCCGGACGGCGATTGCCATGAGCCAGATAGCGGCGGAATAACAAAGTCCTGAAAGGACGGAAGGGAAAATACGTGTGAAGCCATCCGCATAGCGGAGTGCAATGGTTCCAACGACTTCCGCGAGCACGCTTGCCGCCAGTACAAGCCAAGCAAAGGTTGAGTCACGCATAGAGCACCTCTCAAGCCAGGCGCCTATACCGAGCGCGGCCAGAGGTTCTAAGAGCGGTACCCCGGATCAGTATTGGAGATTACCAGAGGCGCGCCGAAACAGCCCAAGGCTCCGTCGAGCCACGTCCGCTTCCTGGCGATTCTGTGAGCGACTGCTTCTGGCCGATTGTTGCGGCACTCAACACATTCAAGGCCCCGTTGCGGCCCCTGCCTCAAACCACTTCCCAATCAGCGCACGCTCCGCATCGGTGATGCCCGTGGCGTTGTTCATGGGCATGAGCTTTTGCACCACGGCCTGCTGGTAGATGGCCTGGGCGTGTTGCTTCACGCTGTCGGGCGAATCAAGCCGCAGGTTCTTCATCTGCACCTGCTCGCCGTGGCACATGTAACAGCGCTGTTCCAGCACCGCCTGCACGGCCTTGAAGTCATTTTGGCCTCTAGCGCCCGTTCTGTCTGCGCTAGCAGCTCCTGAAACAGGAGCATTCGCCACGGGAGCAGCCACCGATGCGGGGCGCATCCACACAATAGCGCCCACGATGACGGCCACACCCACCAGCGCATACGGCAGCGGGTTGCCGTTGCGGCCCAGCTTGTAGCCGTGGCGCATCACGAAGAACTGGCGGATGGCAGCGCCCGCGAACATCATCAGGATCAGCACCAGCCAGTTTTGCGGGTGGCTCCAGGTGAAGCTGTAGTGGTTGCTCAGCATGGCAAACAGCACGGGCAGCGTGAAATAGGTGTTGTGCACGCTGCGCTGCTTGCCGCGTTTGCCGTGGATAGGGTCCACGGGCTGGCCGGCCTTGATCTGGCTGATGACCGTGCGCTGGCCAGGGATGATCCAGAAGAACACGTTGGCGCTCATGGAGGTGGCAATCATCGCCCCCACCAGCAGGAAGGCCGCGCGGCCCGCAAACCAGTGGCAGGCCAGCCACGAGGCCACGCACACCAGCACCAGCACCAGCGCGCCCACAATGGCGTCGCCGTTCTTGCGCTGGCCGAAGATGCGGCAGATGGCGTCGTACAGCAGCCAGAACACCACAAAGAAGCCCAGCGCCACCATGATGGCCGTGGCGGGCGCCCAGTCCATGCGCGACTTGTCGATGAGGTAGGTGCTGGCGCTGTAGAGGTAGGACACGGTGAACAGCGCAAACCCGCTGATCCAGGTGCTGTAGCTCTCCCAGAAGAACCAGTGCAGGTGTTTGGGCAACTGCGGGGGCGACACCGCGAACTTGACGGGGTGGTAAAACCCGCCGCCGTGCACGGCCCAGAGCTCGCCGCTCACGCCTTGTTTCTTGAGGTCTTCGTCCTCGGGCGGCGTGAGGCTGCTGTCCAGAAAAACGAAATAGAACGACGAGCCGATCCAGGCGATGGCCGTAATGACATGGACCCAGCGCAAAAGCAGGTTGGCCCAGTCGAGAAAGTAGCTTTCCATATCTCAACCTTGATGGCGCGTTAGCGCCAAACAGCAAACCTGCTCACCACTGCGGGCGCTCTGAGCAGACATTGAGGTCGCGCACCTTGGCCAGTGGGTTGCTGGCCGGGGCACCGCTGCGACCGGTACGTCAAAGTGTATGCAGGAATTGTTCCCGATTCCAGCCCCAACCTGGGGCATTCGGGGCCGGAATTACCCTCATTTCCCGGCCTTTGGCATGGGCGGTAGCGTCTGCAGCAACTGCGCTGCCACGGCCACGGCAATCACCTCGGGCTCCTTGCCCCCGATGCCGGGAATGCCGATGGGGCACGTCACCTGCGCCAGCTCCTCGGGCGCGAACCCGCGCCCATGCAGGCGGTTGCTGAAGGTGGCCCACTTGGTTTGGCTGCCGATCAGCCCGATGAACGGCAGGTCGCCCTGCTCGCGCTGTCGGCGCAGGCAGGCGGCCACCACGTCCAGGTCTTCGGCATGGCTGAAGCTCATGATCAGCACGCGGCTACCGGGTGCCAGGCGGGGCACGGCGAGTTGCACCGGCTCGGAGTGTTCGCAGACCACACCCTCGGGCGGGTCGGGCGGGAAGATGCCGTCCCGGCTGTCGATCCAGGTCAGGGCAAAGGGCAGTGGCGCCAGCACGCGGGCCAGCGCGTGGCCCACATGCCCGCCGCCAAACAGAGCCACCGGGTGCACGTTGGGTGTGAGGCGCTGGGCCAGCCCCGGGGCGTCTTGCGCCGTGAGCAGCTCAAACCCCAGGTGCACCACCCCGCCGCAGCACTGGCCCAGCGCCGGGCCCAGCGCAAACCGCATCGGCCCAAGCGCCGTCACCGGCCCACCCGCTAGGCGGCGGCGCGCCTCGGCAATCGCCTGCAGCTCCAGATGCCCGCCGCCGATGGTGCCCACCAGCTGGTCGGCAAATACCGCCATCCAGGCGCCGCACTCCCGGGGCACGGACCCTTGGGTAGACTCCACGGTCACCAGACAGGCTGGCGCGGCCCCCAGGCCGTCCAGCAGCATTTGCAAATTTGTCACCGCAATCCTTTTCGTGACGGACGCAAAACGGGGCCAGGCAAGCGGCTCACCCTCCGGTGAGTCTGCTGCTGCATCCCCTTTGCAGCCGTCGTCATTTTGTAACGTACCACCTTCGCCGCTGGGTTATCGTGCCCGCAGCCTCAGGAGCCTTTCACACCATGCCCGACACGCCCTCTCCCCGCTCCACCGGAAAGCGCAGCCACTGGTTGCTGGCAGGCATCATGGCCGTGGGTGCGGCGCTGGTCTCGGCCTGCAAGTCCCCACCAGAGCCCACGCCAGCCCCCGCTCCCGACAGCGTCCCCTCCACCGGCCCCGATGCCAGCGGCGTCAAGGGCCCCGTGCCCGCCACGGCCGGATCTGCGCGCCCCTCGGCCGCTGCCACACCGCTGGCCTACCGCCAGGATGCCGCCACACACCTGTATGGCCTGAACCGCGAACGCATCTTCAAAGGCAAACTGCCGCCGCAGCTGTATGCCATCGGTGTGCTGCAGCTCGACATCGACCGCGCAGGCAAGATCACCCGCCTGCACTGGATGCGCGCCCCGCGCCATGCCCCCGAGGTGGTCACCGAGATCGAGCGCACGGTGCGCGCTGCGGCCCCCTTCCCTGTCCCTGCCCGCATGGGCAAGGTCACCTATACCGAAACCTGGCTGTGGGACAAGAGCGGGCACTTTCAGCTCGATACGCTGACCGAAGGGCAGCTTTAGAAGCTGGCGTTTTACCCGCGCGCTAGCAATGCGGATACACGCCGACCCTGGCAACTGTCGCTGCTTAGGCCAGGACCGCCGCGCAAGGGCCGCCCCGCCGCGCTGGCGGCGTCCCCCTGAGGGGGAAGGCGCGAAGCGACTCAGGGGTCTTCACACTACGAGCCCCGGTAGGTCGAATAGCTCCAGGGGCTGACCAGCAGCGGCACGTGGTAGTGCTGGTCGGCATGCGCAATGCCGAAGTCCAGGCTCACCTGGTTCAGAAAATTCGGCTCGGGCAGCTGCACGCCCTGGGCCTTGAAGTAACCCGCCACATCAAAGCGCAGCCGGTAGGTACCGGTGCGCAGGCTGGCGTTGTCGAACAGCGGCGCATCGGTGCGGCCGTCGTGGTTCAGCACCAGGCGCTTGATGAGGGTGGCGTTGTCGCCGTCGGTGGAATACAGGGCCACTTCCATGCCGGCCGCAGGGCAGCCGTTCATGGTGTCCAGAACGTGGGTGCTCAATCCCATGGGGGAATCTCCTGAAGTAAGAGTCTGTCCAATCGGCGACGATTGCCAGATCGCAGTGTGTAGACCAAAAGTGTATACACTTTTCACCATCCACCGTATCATGCAGCCATGGAATCTTCCTCCACCAGCGCCATTGTCGAAGCGCTGACCCGCGCCATCGTAGAGCACCGCCTGCAACCCGGCACCAAGCTGGCCGAGCAAAAGCTGGCCGACCACTTTGGCGTGTCGCGCACGCTGGTGCGCCAGGCGCTGTTCCAGCTGGCACAGAACCGGCTGGTCACACTGGAGCCCGCACGGGGCGCATTTGTGGCCACGCCCTCGGTCGAGGAGGCGCGCCAGGTGTTTGCCGTGCGCCGCATGCTGGAAACCGAAATGACCCGCGCCTTTGTGCGCAGCGTGACGCCCGCCAAGCTCAAGGCTCTGCGCGCCCACGTGGCCAGCGAGAAGACTGCCATGGGCACGCAGGACGCCAGCACCCGCACCGAGTTGCTGGGCGACTTTCATGTGCGCATGGCCGAACTGATGGGCAACGAGGTGCTGGCGCAGATGCTGGGCGACCTGATCTCGCGCTGTGCCCTCATCACGCTGATGTACCAGTCAGCCAGCGCCGCCGAACACTCGCACGAGGAGCACGCCGACATCGTGGCGGCCCTGGCCGCGCGCGACGAAGAACGTGCCGTCGCCTTGATGCAAAGCCACCTCGAACATGTCGAAGCCAGCCTGACCTTTGACCGCAAGCGCCCTGCCAGCGATCTGGCCGCCGCCCTGGCCTCTTGAAAACCACCCCACCATGATCTACGACACCACCCAGGCCTACCCCCGCGACCTTATTGGCTACGGCAAGACCCCGCCCCATGCGCAGTGGCCCGGTGGCGCGCGCATTGCCGTGCAATTCGTCCTGAACTACGAAGAGGGCGGCGAAAACGCGGTGCTGCATGGCGATGCGGGCAGCGAGCAGTTCCTGTCCGAAATGTTCAACCCGGCCAGCTACCCCGAGCGGCACATGAGCATGGAGGGCATTTATGAATACGGGTCGCGCGCTGGCGTGTGGCGCATCCTGCGCGAGTTTGAAAAGCGCCAGCTGCCCCTCACGGTGTTTGGCGTGTCCACGGCCCTGCAGCGCCACCCCGACCTCACTGCGGCGTTTGTGGAACTGGGCCACGAGATTGCCTGCCATGGCCTCAAGTGGATCCACTACCAGCACATCCCCGAAGAGGTGGAGCGCGCCCACATGCAAGAGGCGATGGAAATCATCCAACGAATGACGGGCGAAAGGGCGTTGGGCTGGTACACCGGCCGCGACAGCCCCAACACCCACCGCCTGGTGGCCGACTACGGCGGCTTTGAATACGACAGCGACTACTACGGCGACGACCTTCCCTTCTGGATGAAGGTGCAAAAGACCGACGGCAGCGTGGTGCCCCAGCTCATCGTGCCCTACACGCTCGATTGCAACGACATGCGCTTTGCGCTGCCCCAGGGCTATTCGCACGCCGACCCGTTCTTCCAATACATGAAGGACACCTTCGATGCGCTGTATGCCGAGGGCGACCCGGCCGGCGACAACGCACCCAAGATGATGAGCATTGGCATGCACTGCCGCCTGCTGGGCCGCCCGGGCCGCATCACGGCGCTGCAGCGTTTTCTGGACCACATCGCACAGCACGACAAGGTGTGGGTGGCCCGCCGCATCGACATCGCGCGCCACTGGAAGGCCGTGCACCCCTACCCCACCACAAAGGCCTGATGACCATGGCATGGACCCTTGACCAACTGAATGCCGCCACGCCCGCGCAGGCCCTGGAGGCGTTGGACGGCGTGTACGAGCATTCCCCCTGGATTGCCGAGCAGGCGCTCACCCAGCGGCCGTTCCGCTCGCTGGCACACCTCAAGCACGCCCTGGCCCACGCGGTGCGCACCGCCAGCACCGAGGCGCAGCTGGGCCTGATCCGCGCCCACCCCGAGCTGGCGGGCAAGGCCATGGTGGCGAAAAGCCTTACGGCTGAATCGACCAATGAGCAATCCAAGGCGGGTCTGACCCAGTGCACGCCCGAAGAATTTGCGCGCATCCAGCAGCTCAATGCGGACTACAACGCACGCTTTGGTTTCCCCTTCATTCTGGCCGTGCGTGGACCGCGTGGTGCGGGGTTGAACAAGCAGCAGATCATCGACACCTTTGCGCGGCGGCTCGACAACCACCCGGAATTCGAGGTGGCAGAGGCCTTGCGTAACATCCACCGCATCGCCGAGATCCGCCTGAACGACAAGTTCGCCGCCGAACCCTTGCTCGGCAATGACGTGTGGGACTGGCATGAAAAGCTGGCCGAACACTCCGACCCTGGCTTTGCCGAAAAGGGCCAGCTCACCGTCACCTACCTCACCGACGCACACCGCGCCTGTGCCCAGCGCATCAGCCACTGGATGCGCGACTGCGGCTTTGACGAGGTCGAGGTGGACGCCGTGGGCAACGTGGTGGGGCGGTATCGCGCCGGAACACCCGGGGCGAAGTACCTCATGACGGGCTCGCACTACGACACCGTGCGCAATGGCGGCAAGTACGACGGGCGCCTGGGCATCTTTGTGCCGATGGCTTGCGTGCGCGAACTGCACCGCGCGGGCCGGCGCCTGCCTTTTGGCATCGAGGTGATTGCCTTTGCCGAAGAGGAAGGCCAGCGCTACAAGGCCACCTTCCTGGGTTCGGGCGCGCTCATCGGTCACTTCAACCCCGCCTGGCTGGACCAGAAGGATGCCGATGGCGTGACCATGCGCGCGGCCATGCAGCACGCTGGGTTGTGCATCGACGACATTGCCAAGCTGCAGCGCGACCCGGCGCAGTACCTGGGCTTCATTGAAGTTCACATCGAACAGGGCCCGGTGCTCAACGAGCTGGATCTGCCGCTGGGCGTGGTCACCTCCATCAATGGGGGGGTGCGGTTTGTGGGCGAGATGATCGGCACCGCGAGCCACGCAGGCACCACCCCCATGGACCGCCGCCGCGATGCGGCCGTGGCTGTGGCTGAGCTGGCGTTGTACATCGAGCAGCGCGCCGCCCAGGACGGGGACTCGGTGGGCACGATCGGCCTGCTCAACGTGCCCGGCGGCTCCATCAATGTGGTGCCGGGCCGCTGCCAGTTCAGCCTGGACCTGCGTGCGCCCACCGATCCGCAACGGGACGCACTGGTGCGCGATGTGCTGGACCACCTGGGCCAGATCGCAGCCCGGCGCGGCCTGCGCTATACGCTGGAGGAATCCATGCGCGCCGCAGCAGCCCCCAGCGCCCCGGCCCTGCAGCACCAGTGGGAGCGTGCTGTGGACCACCTGGGCGTGCCCGTGTTCCGCATGCCCAGTGGGGCAGGCCACGATGCCATGAAGCTGCACGAAATCATGCCGCAGGCCATGCTGTTTGTGCGCGGAGAAAACTCCGGCATCAGCCACAACCCGCTCGAATCCACCACCAACAACGACATGCAACTGGCCGTGGACGCCTTCACCCAGGTGCTGCACCAGCTTGCCGAGGAACAACAACCATGACAACCCCGAACCACCACGCCGCGCTGGACGCCTGGATCGACCAGCACTTTGACGAAGAAGTGCGCTTTCTGCAGGCCCTGGTGCGCGTACCCACCGACACGCCCCCCGGCAACAACGCGCCCCATGCCGAGCGTACCGCCGAGCTGCTGAAGGACTTTGGCTACGAGGCCGAAAAGCACGCCGTGCCCACTGCCGATGTGTTGGCATACGGCATGGAATCCATCACCAACCTCATCGTGCGCAGACCGTACGGCAGCGGTGGCAAGACCATCGCCCTGAACGCCCACGGTGACGTGGTGCCGCCCGGCGAAGGCTGGACACACGACCCCTATGGCGCCGAGATTGTCGATGGCGCCATGTACGGCCGCGCCACCGCCGTGAGCAAGAGCGACTTTGCGAGCTTCACCTTTGCCGTGCGGGCCTTGGAAGCCGTGGCCAGGCCCACCCAGGGCGCGGTAGAGCTGCACTTCACCTACGACGAAGAGTTTGGCGGCGAACTCGGCCCCGGCTGGCTGCTGCAAAAGGGACTGACAAAGCCCGACCTGATGATTGCCGCCGGCTTCAGCTACGAAGTGGTCACCGCACACAACGGCTGCCTGCAGATGGAAGTGACGGTGCACGGCAAGATGGCCCATGCCGCCGTGCCCCACACCGGAGTGGATGCCCTGCAGGGCGCCGTGCACATCCTGAACGCGCTGTACGCACAGAACGACGAGTACAAGAAGGTCACGTCCAAGGTCGAGGGGATCAAGCACCCCTACCTGAACGTGGGCCGCATCGAGGGCGGCACCAACACCAACGTCGTACCCGGCAAGGTGATGTTCAAGCTCGACCGCCGCATGATCCCCGAGGAAAACCCGGTGGAGGTCGAAGCCAACATCCGCCGCGTGATTGAACAGGCTGCAGGTGAGCGCGCCGGTATCAGCGTGGAGATCAAGCGCCTGCTGCTGGCGAATGCGATGACGCCGCTGGCGGGCAACAAGCCCCTGGTCGATGCGATCCAGCAACATGCCCAGGCCGTGATTGGTGAACCGGTCCCTGCCGTGGGCACGCCGCTCTACACCGATGTGCGCCTGTATGTGGAGCGCGGCATTCCCGGCGTGATTTACGGCGCAGGCCCCCGCACGGTCCTCGAATCGCACGCCAAGCGCGCCGACGAGCGCCTGCAGCTCGAAGACCTGCGCCGCGCCACCAAGGTGATTGCACGGACATTGAGCGACTTGCTCGCCTGAGGGTCCACGGGACAGTAAGTAATGCACGCAGCACATCAGTGCTGCGCTTCAATGTCATGGCGAGATAGCCTCTGGCAGCCCTTTGACCGACCTACACTGGCGCGGGCGCATCCATCCACTGGATGCGCCCGTTGTCATTTCCAGATTCCACACACCAGGAGATATCCCATGAACATTCGTCATACGCTGCTGGCTGGCAGCGTTGTGCTGGCCCTGGCCAGCCTCACGGCCTGCGGCAGCACGCCGCCGGTAGCCACGGCTGCACCCGCGCCCGCAGTGCAGCAGACCGCCTCGGCCCAGGCCGCCAGTGCAGCCTACGACTTCGACATGGATGTGTTCCACCCCGTGGTGGCACGCAATGGCATGGTCGCCTCCGAGCAGGAGCTGGCCTCGCAGATCGGCCTGGACATCCTCAAGGCCGGTGGCAACGCTGTGGATGCGGCCGTGGGCATTGGCTTTGCGCTGGCCGTGGCCCTGCCCAATGCGGGCAACCTGGGTGGTGGCGGCTTCATGATGGTGCACGACGCCAAGACCGGCAAGAGCGTGGCCCTCGACTTCCGCGAAGTGGCGCCATCGAAGGCCACGCGCGACATGTACCTGGACGCCAAGGGCAATGTGGTGGACGGCAAGTCGCTGTACACCCACTATGCCGTGGGCGTTCCCGGCACCGTGGCGGGCATGGAACACGCACTCAAGAGCTGGGGCACCCTGCCCCTGTCGCGTGTGATCGCCCCGGCCATCGAACTGGCGGACAAGGGCTTCCCGGTGAGCGAAACGCTCGCCAAGATCCTGCAGCAAGAGAAGAAGAACATGGGCAAGTGGCCCGCCACCCAGGCCATCTTCTGGAAGAACGGCGAGCCGCTCAAGGTGGGCGACCCGCTGGTGCAAAAAGACCTGGCGCAGTCCATGCGCCTGATTGCCCAGCAGGGCGCCAAGGCGTTCTACGAAGGCGAGATCGCCCAGAAGATCGCGGCTGAAATGGCACCCCACGCAGGCGCCATCACCCAGCAAGACCTGCGCGAATACAAGGTGGCCGAACGCGTCCCCACGCGTGGCACCTACCGTGGCTACGAGATCGTGACCATGCCCCCACCCTCCTCGGGCGGCCCGCACCTGGTGCAGATCCTGAACATGCTGGAGCCCCTGCCCCTGGCCCAGTGGGGCCCCAACAGCGCGCAGACCATCCACCACATGGCCGAGAGCAGCAAGCTGGCATACGCCGACCGCTCCGAATACCTGGGCGACCCAGACTTCGTGAAGATCCCGCTGAAGGGCCTGACCTCCAAGCGCTATGCCGAATCGCTGGCCAAGGGCATCGACCCCAACCGCGCACGCCCGGCCAAGGAGATCAAGCCCGGCCAGCCCCAGCCGTATGAGAGCGACCAGACCACCCACTACTCAGTGGTGGACAAGGCGGGCAACGCCGTGGCCGTGACCTACACGCTGAACACCAACTTCGGCAGCGGCATCGTCGCCAAGGGCACGGGCATCCTGCTCAACAACGAGATGGACGACTTCTCGGCCAAGCCCGGCGTGGCCAATGCCTATGGCCTGGTCGGTGGCGACGCGAACGCAGTGGCCGCCAAGAAGCGCCCCCTGTCGTCCATGACACCCACTCTGGTGCTCAAGGACGGCAAGCCCACACTGGTGACCGGCAGCCCCGGCGGCGCGCGCATCATCACCACGGTGCTGCAGACGGTGGTCAACACCATCGACTTCGGTATGAACCCTGCGGAGGCCGCAGCGGCACCGCGCGTGCACCACCAGTGGACGCCGGACGAGCTGCGCGTGGAAAAGGGCCTCTCGCCCGACACCATTGCCCTGCTCAAGCAACGCGGCCACAACATCGCGGTCAAGCCTTCGATGGGCCGCACGCAGACCATCCAGATCCGTGGCGGCGCGCTGTACGGCTACTCGGACCCCCGCAACCCCGACGGCAAGACCCTCGGTTACTGATTGCCAGCGCCCGCTTGATGCGGGTGGTCTGTGCTTGTCAACATTTGCGAGGCCACGCCCCATAAGGGCGTGGCCTTTTTATTGCCGCCTCTGGCAACCCCATGCGGGCATACCCTCATACCGCCACTCTTCAGACTTGCCTACAGTTCTTGTATGCAAGATTTGCGTTCAAAAAGCTACTGAAGGAGTTGGCATGCCCCGGTTTTTCAAATCCCTTTTTGGTCAGGTGGTGCTGGCCTTGATAGCCGGTGTGGTGGTGGGCCTTGTGTGGCCCGACACCGCCATTGCGCTCAAGCCCCTGGGAGACGGCTTCATCAAGCTCATCAAGATGCTCATCCCGCTCATCGTCTTCTGCGTGGTGGTGCATGGCATTGCAGGCACTGGCGACCTGCAGCGGGTAGGCCGGGTGGGCGTCAAATCGCTGATCTACTTCGAGGTGGTCACCTCCATCGCCCTGGTGCTGGGCCTGGCGCTGGCGTTCTGGTTCGAGCCCGGCGTGGGCATGAACGTGGACCCCAAGGCGCTGGACCCCAAAGCCATGGGCGCCTACGCCGAAAACGCCAGCAAGCTTACCGGCGGCGGTTTCACCGACTTCTTGCTCAAGCTCATCCCCACCACCGCCGTGAGCGCGTTTGCCAACGGCGACGTGCTGCAGGTTCTGCTGTTTTCCATCGTTTTTGGCTGCGCCCTGGCATTGATCGGTGAGCGCGGGGCGCGGGTCACCGGCCTGATCGATGACCTGTCGCATGTGCTGTTCAAGACCATGGGCCTGATCATCAAGCTCGCACCGTTGGGTGTGCTGGGCGCCATCGCGTTCACCGTGGGCAAATACGGCCTGGGTTCCCTCAAGCAGCTGGGCATGCTGGTGGCGCTGTTCTACGCCGCGGTGGTCATCTTCGTCGTGGTGGTGCTGGGCCTCATCATGCGGGTGTCGGGCTTCAGCCTGTTTAAGCTGCTGCGCTATCTGCGCGAGGAACTGGCCGTGGTGTTTGCCACCACGTCGTCCGACAGCGTGCTGCCCCAGATCATGGCCAAGCTCAAGCACATGGGCATCCGCGATTCGACCGTGGGCCTGGTGATACCCACGGGCTACTCGTTCAACCTGGACGCGTTCTCGATCTACATCACACTGGCCGCCGTGTTCATCGCCCAGGCCACCAACACGCCGATTTCCATGGCCGACCTGCTGACGATCCTGGCGATCTCGCTGGTCACCTCCAAGGGCGCTCACGGCGTGCCCGGCTCGGCCATCGTCGTGCTGGCAGCCACCTTGCAGGCCATCCCCGCCATCCCGGCGATTGGCCTGGTGCTGGTGTTGTCAGTGGACTGGTTCATGGGCATCGCCCGCGCGCTGGGCAACCTCATTGGCAACTGTGTCGCCACCGTGGCCGTGGCAGCCTGGGAAGGCGACATCGACCGCGAACGCGCCCACGCCGTGCTGGACGGCCGCGAGCCACCCTCGCCGCGTGCCTGATCGGGCAAGCCCCCGACACAGCACGCGACAATCCGGCCATGAGCATCAACCAGACCCAGATCGCCCAGCAGGTGGTGGAATCCATCCTGGCGCAAAAACTCTCGCCCGGCGAGCGCCTGGGCGAGCAGGAGCTGGCCGATCTGTTCGGCGTGAGCCGCACGTTGGTGCGCGAGGCCCTGATGCAGCTGCAGGCACGGGGCTTTGTGGAAGTGCGCTCGCGCCGGGGCTGGTACGTGGTGGAGCCCTCGGTGGAGGATGCACGCGACGCATTCTCCGCCCGGCGCATCATCGAATCGGGCATCCTGGCCGATGCGGGCCGCCCGCTGCAGAGCGTGACCCGCCGCCTGCGTGCGCACATCGCCGACGAACAGCAGGCCATCGAAGGAGCTGACGCTGCCACACGCGCCTTTTTGCTCGCAGATTTCCACGTCTGCCTGGCCGAGGCAATGGGCCACCGCAGCCTGAGCGACATCCTGCGCGACCTCACGGCGCGCACCACCTTGGCCGCGTCGCTGTACCAGTCGCAGCACGCGGCCAGCCAGTCTTGTGCGGAGCATGCCGCCATTGTGGAGGCGCTGGAGGCCGGCAACACCACCCTGGCCCGCGAACGCATGCTCGCCCACATTGGCCATGTGGAAGGCGCCCTCAACCCCGGCCAGCCGCTGGTGCGCGACCGCCTGCGTGAATCCCTCGCACCGCTGACCAGCCAACGCACCAAGGCTGCATCCACGGACCTGGGCTAGCCCACGCCGGACGCGCCCGGCCCCCAAGCTCCCCATCGCCTGCGTCCACGGCCGGCGGGTACTTTGCTGCGCCCCTCTAAGGGTTAACCGGGATAAGCGTGCCCGGCCATTTTGTATACGATTTTTGTATGGATATCTGTGCACCATTCGGCACAGGTTTCCATTCCGTATTCAAAAACCAACCCCCGAAGGACATCCATGAACCCGCCCGTACACCCCGTGGACGAACACCTGCCCCTGGGGCGACTCACGGCGCTGGGCCTGCAGCATGTGCTGGTGATGTATGCGGGTGCCGTGGCGGTGCCGCTCATCGTGGGCCGCGCGCTCAACCTCACGCCCGACCAGGTAGCCAAGCTGATCTCGGCCGACCTGTTTGTGTGCGGGCTGGTCACGCTGATCCAGGCGCTGGGCGCCTCGCGCTGGTTTGGCATTCAGCTGCCTGTGATGATGGGGGTGACCTTTGCCTCGGTGGCGCCCATGATCTCGATGGCGCAGACCACCGGCGGCACCGCTGGGGCCGGGCTGATCTTTGGCTCGGTGATCGGGGCGGGTGTCATCTCCATCCTGATCGCGCCACTGGTGAGCCGCATGCTCCGTTTCTTCCCGCCGGTGGTCACCGGCACCATCATTGCGGTCATCGGCATCAGCCTGATGCGCGTGGGCATCAACTGGATCTTTGGCAACCCCGTGGGCCCCACGGCGCCCAGCGTGCCCAACCCCGAGCACCTCAAGTGGCTGGCCGATGCGCAGGCTGCTGCCGGAGCCCCCGGCTCGTCACTGCCACCGGTGCCCAAGGGGTTTGCGGTGGTGCCCACGGTGCCCAACCCCAAGTACGCCGACCTGACCGGTGTGGGCATCTCGGGCCTGGTGCTGCTGTCCATCCTGCTGATTGCCAAGTTTGCCAAGGGCTTCGTCGCCAACATCTCGGTGCTGCTGGGCATCGTCATTGGTGCGGTGGTGGCCGTGGCGCTGGGCATGATGAACTTCGACAAGGTGGCCAAGGCGCAGTGGTTTGACCTGGTGCTGCCGTTCGAGATTGCCGGCCCCGTGTTCGACCCGATCCTGATCCTGACCATGACCCTGGTGATGATCGTGGTCATGATCGAATCCACCGGCATGTTCCTGGCCCTGGGCGAGATGACCGACCGCAAGGTGGACCAGGCAGCCCTCACGCGCGGCCTGCGCACCGATGGCCTGGGCACGCTGCTGGGCGGCATTTTCAACACCTTTCCGTACACCAGCTTCTCGCAGAACGTGGGGCTGGTCGCCGTCACCGGCGTCAAGAGCCGCTTTGTGTGCGTGGCCGGCGGCGTGATCCTGATCGTGCTGGGCGTGCTGCCCAAGATGGCCGCACTGGTCGAGTCGCTGCCCACCATGGTGCTGGGCGGCGCGGGGCTGGTGATGTTCGGCATGGTGGCGGCCACGGGCATCCGCATCCTGGGCGGGGTGGACTTCAAGACCAACCGCTTCAACGCCATGATCGTGGCCGTTTCCATCGGCGTGGGCATGGTGCCGCTGATCGCGCCCAACTTCCGCCAGTGGATGCCGCACGCCATCCACCCGCTGATCGAATCCGGTATCCTCCTGGCCTCGATCACGGCGGTGGCCCTGAACGTTTTCTTCAATGGCGCCAGCCGCGACACCTCCGCCGCTGTCAACGCCGCACGCCAGGCCGACGCCCACTAGCATCCCGCCTGCCCGCTGCCGAAAACCTGCCACTGCCCGCGTGGCCCCGCCCCCTGTCCGCCACGGCTGCCAGGGGGTTTTGGCTTCATGCTGCATACGCATAAACCTGCATGTCCGCCGCCCACGCCATCGGGTACCCTTGTTTTTGCTTTCCGCCCAGGACTTCCAGGATTTCCGCATGACACAGAACATTTCCGCCGCCGAACAGGCCCTGCGCGACGCTGCGCGCGAATACCACCGCAACCCCACCCGGGGCAAGATTTCGGTCACCCCCACCAAGCCTTTGTCCAACCAGCGCGACCTGTCGCTGGCCTACTCGCCGGGCGTGGCTTACCCATGCCTGGACATCGCTGCCGACCCCTCCAAGGCGTTTGACTTCACCTCACGCGGCAACCTGGTCGCGGTGATCACCAACGGCACGGCGGTGCTGGGCCTGGGTGACATCGGCCCACTGGCCAGCAAGCCGGTGATGGAAGGCAAGGGCTGCCTGTTCAAGAAGTTCGCGGGCGTCGACGTGTTCGACATCGAACTGGCCGAACGCGACCCCGACAAGCTCATCGAGATCATCGCGGCGCTGGAGCCCACGCTGGGCGGCATCAACCTCGAAGACATCAAGGCGCCCGAGTGCTTCTACATCGAGCGCGAACTCAGCAAGCGCATGAACATCCCGGTGTTCCATGACGACCAGCACGGCACGGCCATCATCAGCAGCGCGGCGCTGCTCAATGGACTGGAGCTGGTGGGCAAGCAGATCGACCAGGTGAAGATTGCCGTGTCGGGCGCGGGAGCGGCCGCCATTGCCTGCCTGAACGTGATGGTGGGCCTGGGCGTGAAGATCGAGAACGTCTTCGTGTGCGACTCCAAGGGCGTGATCTACGAAGGCCGCCCCGGTGGCTACGACGAATCCAAGGCGGCCTACGCGCAAAAGACCGACGCCCGCACGCTGGCCGATGCAGTCAACGGCGCCGACGTATTCCTGGGCTGCTCAGCCCCCGGCGTGCTCACGGCCGAGATGGTCAAGACCATGGGCCCCAAGCCCATCATCCTGGCGCTGGCCAACCCCGAGCCCGAGATCCGCCCCGAACTCGCCAAGGCCATTCGCCCCGACTGCATCATCGCCACGGGCCGCTCGGACTACCCGAACCAGGTCAACAACGTCCTGTGCTTCCCGTACATCTTCCGCGGCGCGCTGGACTGCGGCGCCACCAAGATCACCGAGGCCATGAAGCTGGCCTGCGTGCGCCAGATCGCCGACCTGGCCAAGGCCGACATCAGCGAAGAAGTGGCCAGCGCCTATGCAGGCAAAGAACTGACCTTTGGCCCTGACTACCTCATCCCCACGCCGTTCGACTCGCGCCTGATCCTCAAGATCGCGCCCGCCGTGGCCAAGGCCGCTGCCGAATCGGGCGTGGCCACGCGCCCCATCGAAGACATGGAGGCCTACAAGGAAACGCTGTCGCGCTTTGTCTACCAGACCGGCATGCTGATGCGCCCCGTGATCAACGCGGCCAAGGCCCTGCCCGATGCACAAAAGCGCGTGGCCTACGCCGACGGTGAAGACGAACGCGCCCTGCGCGCCGCGCAGATGGCCATCGACGACAAGATCGCCACGCCCATCCTCATCGGCCGCCCCGCCGTGATTGCCGCGCGCATCGCCAAGGCCGGCCTGCGCATGCAGCTGGGCAAGGACGTGGAGGTGTGCAACCCCGAGGACGACCCGCGCTTTCGCCAGTACTGGGAGCACTACCACCAGCTCATGAAGCGCAACGGCGCCTCGCCCGAAGTGGCCAAGGCCGCCGTGCGCCGCTCCAACACCATCATCGCCTCGCTGATGGTCAAGCTGGGCGATGCCGACGCAATGATCTGCGGCCTGGTGGGCACGTATGAAACGCACCTGGAGCGCATCCACAGCATCATCGGCCGCCAGGAAGGCGCCAACAACTACGCGGCGCTGAACGCGCTGATGACCAACCGGGGCACGCTGTTCATTGCCGACACCTATGTGAACGAAGACCCCACGGCCCAGCAGCTGGCGGACATCGCCTGGATGTCGGTGCAGGAGGTGCAACGCTTTGGCATCCCACCCAAGGTCGCCTTCCTGTCGCACTCCAGCTATGGCTCGTCCAAGCGCGCATCGGCCCGCAAGATGCGCGAGGCGCGCGACCTGTTCGTGGCCGCCCACCCCGAGATCGAGTGTGATGGCGAGCTGCACGGCGATGCCGCGCTGGAGCCGAACATCCGCAACGCCTACATGGCGGATTCGACCCTGACGGACTCGGCCAACCTGCTGATCTGCCCCAACCTGGATGCTGCCAACATCCTCTACAACGTGCTCAAGACGACCACCAGCGGTGGCGTCACGGTGGGCCCCATCCTGATGGGCGCCGCTGCCACGGCCTACATCCTGACCCCGGCCGCCACCGTGCGCCGGGTGCTCAACATGACGGCCCTGGCCGTGGCCAGCGCTGCCGCCCGGCCACGCTGAGCGCGCTGTGCCGTGCTGACCAGAGCGCAGGCCGTGAGCAGGCCTGCCCACACGCAGTTGCAACGGGGCCCTCGGGCCCCGTTTTTCATGGGCAAGCCAACCCCTGGCCCTGCGCATGCACCATTTCGGGAAACCCAGCATGCTGACGCGCACCACTTCGGTGAACAATGGGGCGCAGCAAAGCACCCGCGTACACAAACCGGGCATCGTTTTTGCTGACTGCAGGACCATGGCCCATCAAAGGGGCCAGTGCCTTCCCTCACCGAATTTCCCCTCGCCCGACAGGAGCCCCGAATGAAAAAAAGACTGTTCATGCAAACCGCTGCCGCCCTGGCCCTGATCGGCAGCGCCTCGCTGGCCCAGGCACAGGCCACCACGCCCATCAAGTTCCAGCTCGACTGGCGTTTTGAAGGCCCTGCCGCACTGTTCCTGCAACCCGTGGCCAAGGGCTACTTCAAGGCCGCAGGCCTGGACGTGACGGTGGATGCGGGCAACGGCTCCGGCGGCGCGGTGCAGCGCGTGGCCTCGGGCACCTACGACATGGGTTTTGCCGATCTGGCCGCCGTGATGGAGTTCCACGCCAACAACCCCGACGCGCAGAACAAGCCCGTGGCGGTGATGGTGGTCTACAACAACACGCCCGCCTCGGTCATGGCGCTGAAAAAGAGCGGCATCACCAAGCCCGCCGACCTGGCCGGCAAGAAGCTGGGCGCCCCCGTGTTCGACGCAGGCCGCCGCGCGTTCCCCATCTTCCAGAAGGCCAATGGCATTGGCGCCGTGACCTGGACCGCCATGGACCCCCCGCTGCGCGAAACCATGCTGGTGCGTGGCGACGTGGACGCCATCACCGGCTTCACCTTCACCTCGCTGCTCAACCTGGAAGCCCGGGGCGCCAAGGCCGCCGATGTGGTGGTGCTGCCCTATGCCGACTTCGGCGTGAAGCTGTATGGCAATGTGATCATCGCATCGCCCAAGCTCATCAAGGAGAACCCAGGCGCCATCAAGGCGTTCCTGTCGGCCTTCACCAAAGGTGCCAAGGAAGTCATTGCCAACCCCGCTGCTTCCATCGAATACGTGAAGGCGCGCGACGGCATCGTGAACGTGCCGCTCGAAACCCGCCGCCTCCAGCTGGCCATCGACACCGTGATCAACAGCCCCGACGCCCGCGCCGAAGGCTTTGGCCAGCTCAAGCCCGGCCGCCTCTCGCTGATGGCGTCGCAGGTGTCCGATGCGTTCAACACCAAGACCCGTGTGAACGCCGACGATGTGTGGAACGCCAGCTTCTTGCCCAGCGCTGCCGAGCTGAACATCCTGCCGAAGAAGTGACACCCCCTGAGTCGCTTCGCGCCTTCCCCCTCTCTCGACTCGCTGCGCGAGTCGAGAGGGGGACGCCCCCGGTGCACGCCAGCGAAGCGCCGCCTACGCGGCGGGGCGGCCCTTGCACGGGGGCGCTGGCCTGGGCCGCGCCCAGCATCAACCTCGGTGCACAAACACTACTCACTACGGACCTCTGATGCAGGCTGCTGATTCCTACTTTGTGGACTTCCGCGATGTCTGGCTCGCGTACAACGACGAGCTGCGCGCCAAGAACCAGTTTGCGGTCGAAGCCATCGACCTGCAGGTACGCCAGGGCGAATTCATCGCCATCGTGGGCCCCTCGGGTTGCGGCAAGTCCACCTTCATGAAGCTGGCCACCGGGTTGAAGATGCCCTCCATGGGCAAGATCCTCATCGACGGGCAGCCGGTGACGGGGCCGCTCAAGGTCTCGGGCATGGCCTTCCAGGCGCCTTCGCTGCTGCCCTGGCGCACCACGGTGGATAACGTGCTGCTGCCGCTCGAAATCGTCGAGCCCTACCGCAGCAACTTCAAGCAAAAACGCAAGGAATACGAAGAGCGCGCCCGCAAGCTGCTGCAAAAAGTGGGGCTGGCGGGCTATGAGGACAAGTTCCCCTGGCAGCTGTCGGGCGGCATGCAGCAGCGCGCCAGCATCTGCCGCGCACTGATCCACGAACCCAAGATGCTGCTGCTGGACGAGCCCTTCGGCGCGCTGGATGCCTTCACGCGCGAGGAGCTGTGGTGCATCCTGCGGGACCTGTGGACCGAGCAGCAGTTCAACGTGATATTGGTCACGCACGACCTGCGCGAGTCGGTTTTCCTGGCCGACACGGTGTATGTGATGAGCAAGAGCCCCGGCCGGTTTGTGGTGCGCAAAGAGATCGAGCTGCCCCGCCCGCGCGACCTGGAAGTGACTTACACCAAGGAGTTCACCGACATCGTGCACGAGCTGCGCGGCCACATTGGCGCGCTGCGCAAAGCCGGCGCGCCCATCCAGCAATAACAAGAAAGCGCCTCATCCCATGCACAAGAAAACCGTCGAGCGCTGGTCTCCCTGGCTGCTGCTGACCGCTACCATCCTGCTGTGGCAGATCATCTGTTCGGCCTTCAATGTCTCCGAGTTCATCTTCCCCAGCCCCTGGGCCATTGCCACCCAGCTGGTGGAGTTTGGCGGCGTCATCGCAGGCCACGCCTGTCGCACCTTCTGGGTCACCATGGCCGGCTTTGGCATCGCCATCGTCGTGGGGGTGCTGCTGGGCTTTGTGATCGGCTCTTCGCGCCTGGCCTACGCCGCCGTGTACCCGCTGATGACGGCCTTCAACGCACTGCCCAAGGCAGCGTTCGTGCCCATCCTGGTGGTGTGGTTCGGCATTGGAGTGGGCCCGGCCATCCTCACGGCGTTCCTCATCAGCTTCTTCCCCATCATGGTCAACATCGCCACCGGCCTCGCCACGCTGGAGCCCGAGCTGGAAGACGTGCTGCGCGTGTTGGGCGCCAAGCGCTGGGACGTGCTGACCAAGGTGGGCCTGCCGCGCTCCATGCCGTACTTCTACGGCTCGCTCAAGGTCGCCATCACCCTGGCCTTTGTGGGCACCACGGTGTCGGAGATGACCGCTGCCAACGAAGGCATTGGCTACCTGCTCATCAGCGCGGGCTCGTCCATGCAAATGGGCCTGGCCTTTGCGGGCCTGATGGTGGTGGGCGCCATGGCTATGGTGATGTACGAACTGTTCAGCTGGATTGAAAAGCGCACCACAGGCTGGGCGCACCGTGGATCCCAGGGTGAATAGGCAGGGTACATCCCCCTGAGTCGTTTCGCGCCTTCCCCCTTCTCTCGAACTACTTGCGTAGTTCGGGAAGGGGGACACCGCCAGCGCAGCGGGGCGGCCCTTGCGCGGCGGTACGGGCTGAGGCCGTGCCAGTCTCTACCGTTGTCAGCCGATTCCCCTGGGATTGAAAGAACGATGTCACTCTCACCCAACCAGATCACGCTTCATCTTCGCCGCGCCAACGCCGTGGCCCAGCGCGCCAAGGACATGGGCCGCCATCCCTTCGGCGCGCTGCTGGTTGCGCCCGATGGCGAGACGGTGCTGGCCGAGCAGGGCAACATCGACACCGTGAACCATGCCGAGAACACGCTGGCCCGCACGGCGGCGGCCAACTATCCCAGCGCTTATCTCGCCCAGTGCACGCTGGTCACCACCTTCGAGCCCTGCGCCATGTGTGCGGGTACCATCTACTGGGCGGGCATCGGGCGCGTGCTGTATGGCGCCGAAGAAACCGCCCTGCTCGCCCTGACGGGCGACCACCCCGAGAACCCCACGCTGGCCCTGCCTTGCCGCACGGTGTTTGCGAGCGGCCAGCGCCCCACCGAGGTGCTGGGCCCGGTGCCTGCGCTGCAAGACGAGATCACGGCCCTGCACCGCGATTTCTGGCGGTAGTTGGCTCTGGCGCTTGTATGCCAAGCGCAATCAGCTCCTATTTCAGGAGCAAAAGACACCGCCAACTGGTGACTCGACACCCTGCCGCTATACTGCCCGCCCCGTTTGGACGACAGCAGGATCACCCGGCATGCGCTTGACCATTCTTTTGCGCCTTCTGGCCCTTGGGGCCGCAGCAGGTCTGGCCGCATGCGGCGGCACGGCCCCGACCCAGCCCGCGGCGGGCGACGCGTCACCTGCCGCTGCGACCACATCCACCACTCCACCCATCCGCATTGGCATCGCCCTGGGCGGTGGCGCGGCCAAAGGCTTTGCGCACATCGGCGTGATCAAGATGCTGGAGGCCAATGGCCTGGCGCCCGCCGTGGTCTCGGGCACCAGCGCCGGCAGTGTGGTCGGCGCGCTGTATGCCAGTGGCATGAACGCGTTTGAGATGCAGGAAAAGGCCGTGGCGCTGGACGAAGCCAAGATCCGTGACCTGCAGTTGTCGTCCGGCGGGTTGGTGCTGGGCCAGAAGCTTGAAGACTATGTGAACGAGCAGGTGCGCCGCAAACCGCTGGAACAGATGGCCAAGCCCTTTGTCGTTGTCGCCACGCGGCTGGAAGACGGCGAGCGCACGGTGTTTGCACGCGGCAACACCGGTCAGGCCGTGCGCGCATCCAGCAGCGTGCCGGGCGTGTTCCAGCCCGTCACCATCGGCAAATACCATTTTGTGGATGGCGGCATCGTGAGCCCTGTGCCGGTGGATGCCGCACGCCAGCTGGGCGCCGACATCGTGATCGCGGTGGACATTTCCAACAAGGCCCGGGGCCAGACGCCGGGCAACATGCTGGGTGCGCTCAACCAGTCGATTGCCATCATGGGCCAGAAGCTGGGCCAGGCCGAGCTGGCGCGCGCCGACGTGATCATCCGCCCGCAGGTGCTGGACATTGGCGCCGCCGACTTCAGCCAGCGCGCCAACGCCATCGTGGAAGGCGAGAAGGCCGCGCTGGCCGTGATGCCGCAAATCCGCGAGCGTGTGGCCCAGCTCCAGGCCGAGCGCAGCAAGGCGGCGGCGCAGGCCCAGCAGAAGGCGACCGAGGCGCAGTACCAGGCCTGTCTGGACAACCGCAGCCGGCTGCAGAAGCTGGCGGGCCTCGCCAAACTGGACGACTCCTGCCCGGCGCCCAAATAGCGCGGCAAACAAACGATTCCGGCGCAGTGCCCTTCGGGTAAAGTCAACTGCGCCCCGGCCTGCCAGCACATCCCGACACCGACTTCACGCCCCACTGCCCGCCCCACCCATGTCTTCGCCGTTTTCCGCCGTCAAACCCAGCGCCAAGCTCTCCGACCAGGTGGCCAGCGCGCTGGAGGCCGAGATCCGCGCGGGCCGCATCCAGGCGTCCGACAAGCTGCCCACCGAGGCGGTGCTGGCGCAGCAGTTCCAGGTGAGCCGCACAGTGGTGCGCGAGGCCATCTCGCGCCTCAAGTCGCTGGGGCTGGTGGACTCGCGCCAGGGCAGCGGCGTGTATGTGCTGGCTCCGGGCATCGAGCCGCTGCAGTTCGATGTGCCCCTGGCGGCATCGCGCGAGGCGGTGATGCAGATCGTGGAGGTAAGGCGTGCGCTGGAGGCCGAGGTGGCCGAGCTGGCGGCCTTGCGGCGCACCGATGCAGACATGACCGCCATCCGCGCCGCGATGCAGCACATTGCCGACGCCGTGCGTGCAGGCCGCGACGGGGTGGAAGAAGACGTGCTGTTCCACCGCGCCATCGCCCAGGCGGCAGGCAACCCATTCATGATCAGCACGCTGGACTATCTGGCGCAGTTCCTCAAGGGCGCCACCCGCGTGACCCGCGCCAACGAAGCGCGCCGCACCGACTTTGCCGATGCGGTGACCCGCGAGCACAGCCACATCGTGCGCGCCATCGAGGCGGGCGACCCGGTGGCAGCGCGGGCGGCTGCCGCGCAGCACATGAAGAACGCACTGGCCCGCATCGAGCAGGCCGACCTCACGTTCTGGGCCCAGGACGGCGCTCGGCTGGCCCAGCCGCTGGTGGCAGCATCCACACCGCTGGTGTTCTGAGCCACGTCCCAAGCCCGTGCGCCGGGCTTGCGTGCTAACACATCGGTGATTTGATACATATTTGGTAGCTGCTCAGGCATATTGCACTAGCGCCTGAGCACCAAAACGCCTCAAAACCGCTTCACCGACCATGCCCACGCACTGGCAGACGCGGGTTAACCCGTAGCAGTGCCGTGCGCGATAATTTGTATGATAACCATATAAACACACCAACCAAGGTGCAGCTGGAAACCCCTGCAAGGCCGTTTTGAGCGGCTCCAGCCTGGGTCAGCCCCTTCCATCCCGGAGATATCTCGTTCATGTCCACCCTCGCACTTCTCGGCATCGGCGCCGGCAGCATCGCCCTGCTCCTGTTGCTCATCATCCGCTGGCAAGTCCACGCCTTCGTGGCGATGATGCTGGTGAGCTTTCTGGTGGCGTTTGCCACGCAGATGCCCATTGGCGACATCATCAGCACGCTGATTGCGGGCATGGGCGGCACGCTGGGGTCGGTGGCCATCCTGGTGGCGCTGGGCTCCATGCTGGGGCGCATGATCGAGGTCTCGGGTGGCGCGGCCAGCCTGGCCAACCGCTTCACGCAGCTGCTGGGCCCCACACGGGTGCCCATGGCGCTCACCGCCGCCGCACTGGTGCTGGCCATCCCGGTGTTTTTTGACGTGGGCTTCATCATCCTGGTGCCCATCGTCTACGGCTTTTGCAAGGCAGCGGGCGTCAACCCCATCAAGTTCGGCCTGCCCGTAGCGGGCATCATGCTGGCCGCGCACGTGGTAGTGCCACCGCACCCCGGCATTGTGGGCGGGGCTGCCATCGTCAAGGGCGACATTGGCTGGATCACCATCATTGGCCTGGCCATCTGCATCCCGCTGGCGGCGCTGTCACAGGTCGTGGCGGGCTGGCTCAACCGCAAGGGCTACCCCATGCTGCCCACCACGGCCGAGCAGTTTGCGGCCTTTGGCAGCAGCCAAGAAGGCGCGGACTCCAAGGCCCCCAAGGCTGCTGCCGCTGCCCCCGGCGTGGGCACCATCATGGCGCTGATCCTGATCCCGCTGGCCCTCATCATGGCGGGCACCACCGGCGCCACCCTGCTGCCCAAGGGCGACAACCTGCGTAACGTGCTGGGCTTCATCGGCTCGCCCATCTTCGCGCTGATGGTGGCCGTGGGGCTGGCGATGTTCCTGCTGGGCCGCAACCAGGGCTGGAACCGTGAGCGCACCAACGCCATCATGGAATCCGCCCTGCCCCCTGCTGCCACGGTGATTCTGGCGACGGGCGCAGGCGGCGTGTTTGCCAAGGTGCTCACCGCCAGCGGCATTGGCGCGGCGCTGTCGCAAAGCCTTACCGCTACTCATCTGCCGCTCATCCTGCTGGCGTTCATCATTTCTCTGGCGCTGCGCGCCGCCCAGGGCTCGGCCACCGTGGCCATCATCACCACCTGCGGCCTGCTGGCCGATGCCATGGCCGGTGGCGGGTATTCCCCCTTGCAGATCGCCTTGCTGACGGTTGCCATTGGCTTTGGCAGCCTGGGCCTGTCGCACGTCAACGATTCAGGCTTCTGGATCGTGACCCGCTACCTGGGCCTGAGCGTGGGCGATGGCCTGCGCACCTGGACCGTGCTGACCACCGTGCTGGGCTTGGCGGGCTTTGCCCTGACTGCCTTGCTGTGGGTGGCCGTTGCCTGATTTTTTCTCTTTGCTCTAGAAAGACACCACTATGACCCAACCCACCGTCGGCATCATCGGCCTGGGCGCCATGGGCGCTGGCATTGCCAAAACCCTGCGCAACAACGGTTTCACCATCCACGTGTGCGACGTGCGCCCCGGCGTGGCCGATGCTTTTGTGGCCGAAGGCGGCACGGCCCACGCCACCACGGCTGCGCTGGCGGCGGTGAGTGATGTGGTGGTGTCGGTGGTGGTCAACGCCGCGCAGACCGAGAGCGTGCTGTTTGGCGACGATGGCAAGGGCGGTGCAGCCAGCACCATGCGCCCCGGCAGCACCTTTGTGATGTGCTCCACCGTGGACCCCAATTGGTCGGTGGCGATGGAAGCGCGCCTGAACGCCCTGGGCCTGCACTATGTGGATGCCCCCATCTCCGGTGGCGCAGCCAAGGCTGCCTCGGGCCAGATGACCATGATGACCTCGGCCAAGCCCGAGGCCTATGCTGCAGCGGGCACCGTGCTCGACGGCATGGCTGGCAAGGTGTACCGCCTGGGTGACAAGGCGGGCGCGGGCAGCAAGGTCAAGATCATCAACCAGCTGCTGGCCGGTGTGCACATTGCCGTGGCCGCTGAAGCCATGGCCCTGGGCCTGCGCGAAGGCGTGGAGGCCAGCGCTTTGTATGAAGTGATCACGAACAGCGCGGGCAACAGCTGGATGTTTGAAAACCGCATGGCCCATGTGCTGGCGGGCGACTACACGCCGCTGTCGGCTGTCGACATCTTCGTGAAGGACCTGGGCCTGGTGCTGGACACCGCACGCGCCAGCAAATTCCCCCTGCCACTGGCCGCCACCGCGCACCAGATGTTCATGCAGGCATCCACCGCAGGCTTTGCCAAGGAAGATGACAGTGCCGTGATCAAGATCTTCCCCGGCATTACGCTGCCCGAAGGGAAGGAAAAGGCATGACGCGCGCACGTGCCCTGCTGGGCTGCATTGCCGACGACTTCACCGGCGCGACCGACCTGGCCAACAACCTGGTGCGCGCAGGCATGCGCGTGGTGCAGGCCATGGGCGTGCCCACGGCACCTTTGGATACCGAGGCCGATGCCATCGTGGTCGCGCTCAAGTCCCGCACCATTCCCAAGGGCGATGCCATTGACCAGTCGCTGGCCGCGCTGCAGTGGCTGCAGGCGCAGGGTGCAGAGCAGATCTATTTCAAATACTGCTCCACCTTTGACAGCACTGCAGAGGGCAACATCGGCCCCGTAACCGATGCGCTGATGCAGGCCCTGGGCACCGACTTCACCATCGCCACGCCCGCCTTCCCCGACAACAAGCGCACGGTGTTCAAGGGCTACCTGTTTGTGGGCGATGTGCTGCTGAACGAGAGCGGCATGCAAAACCACCCGCTCACGCCCATGGCCGACCCCAACCTGGTGCGCGTGCTGCAGGCACAAACACCCAGCCGCGTGGGCCTGATCGACCACAGCGTGGTCGCACAGGGCGAGGCCGCCATCCGCGCACGCATCGACCAACTCAAGGCCGAGGGCGTACGCATGGCCGTGGTCGATGCGGTGTCCAACGCCGACCTGCTGCGCCTGGGCCCTGCCCTCAAGGGCATGCCGCTGGTGACTGCAGGCTCGGGCGTGGCCATTGGCCTGCCGGGCAACTTTGGCGTGGCGCCCAGCAACGAGGCCGCCCGCCTGCCTGCCGCGCAAGGGCTGCAGGCCATCGTGTCGGGCAGCTGCTCGGTGGCCACCAACCAGCAGGTGATGGATTTCATCCAGGCAGGCAAGCCCGCTCTGGCCATCGACCCGCTGCGCATCGCCGCAGGCGTGGACGTGGCCGCCGAAGCGCTGGTTTGGGCGGAAGGCCACATCGGCCAGGGCCCGGTGCTGGTGTATTCCACCGCCGAGCCCTCGGCCGTGCGCGCCATTCAAGGCAAGCTGGGCTCTGAAAAGGCCGGTGCCATGGTGGAAGACACCATTGCCGCCATTGCACGCGGCCTGGTGCAGCGCGGTGTGCGCCAGCTCATCGTGGCGGGTGGCGAAACCTCCGGCGCCTGTGTGCAGGCACTGGGCATCACGCAGATGCGCATTGGCGCGCAGATTGACCCCGGCGTGCCGTGGTGCCATGCGGTGGCCCCGGACGCCAAGGACGGGCTGCACATCACGCTGAAGTCGGGCAATTTCGGCAGCACCGACTTTTTCACCAAGGCTTTTGCACAATTGTTGGTATGACCTCTACCCCCGCCTTCATGGATGAGCGCCAGGCCCGCGACGAAATCTGCCGCGTGGGCCGCAGCCTGTTTGAGCGGGGCTATGTGCATGCCACCGCAGGCAACATCAGCGTGCGCCTGGCCGACGGTTACCTCATCACCCCCACCGATGCCTGCCTGGGCACCCTGCAGCCCGAGCGGCTGGCACGCCTGGACGCCCAGGGTCAGCAGGTGGCGGGAGACCGGGCCAGCAAGACCATTGCGCTGCACCGGCAGATTTACGAGGCGTCGGCACCGACTGAGGCCCCTGCGCGCTGCGTGATCCACACGCACAGCACGCATCTGGTGGCCTGCTCGCTGCAAGGCGACACCGCTGCAGACGGGCAACTGGCACCGGATGCGCAGTTACTGCCGCCTATCACGCCCTACTTCGTCATGAAGGTAGGCCGCGTGCCGCACATCCCCTACCACCGCCCCGGTGATGCTGCAGCGGCGGCGCTGGTGGCACAGACCATCACCCGCTATGCCGCCCAAGGCAGCCCTGTGCGCGCCGTGATGCTGGCGCGCCTGGGGCCCAACGTGTGGCATGACACGCCCGCCGCCGCCATGGCCGTGCTGGAAGAGCTGGAAGAAACCGCACGCCTGTGGATGCTGTGCCAGCCCCGCCCCACGCCGCTGACCGCGCCCCAGATTGAGGAGCTGCGCCAGAGCTTTGGTGCCCACTGGTAACGGGTAACGGGTAACGGGTAACGGGCTGGCTGCGCACAAGGCGCGGGGATGAAAGAACACACACAAGGAGACAAACCATGACCCTTTCTTTCTGGCGCAAAGCCTTTGCTCCCATGCTGCTGGGCGTGCTGGCCACGGGCGGTGCATCGGCTGCGGACTACCCCGCCCCAAAACATGGGGAATGGGTCGTCAAGGACTTCCGCTTCCACTCCGGCCAGACCTTGCCTGAACTGAAGCTGGCCTACTCCACCGTGGGCGAGCCCACCGGAGAGCCCGTGCTGGTGCTGCATGGCACCAATGGCTCGGCAGAGAGCATGCTCACACCCGGCTTTGCAGGCACGCTGTTTGGCCCCGGACAGCCGCTGGATGCACGCAAGCACTTCATCATCCTGCCGGACGCCATCGGCACCGGCCGCTCCAGCAAGCCGTCAGACGGCCTGCGCGCCGCCTTTCCGGCCTACAACTATGACGACATGGTGCAGGCCCAGTACCGCCTGCTGACAGAGCACCTGGGCGTACGCCATGTGCGCGCCATCATCGGCAACTCCATGGGCGGCATGCACACCTGGGTGTGGGCCCAGCGCTACCCCGACTTCATGGACATTGCCGTGCCCATGGCCTCGCTGCCCGCCGCCATGTCAGGCCGCAACTGGATGATGCGCCGCCTGCTGGTCGATGCCATCCGCAACGACCCCGAATGGCAAGGCGGCAACTACACCCGCCAGCCCCGCAGCCTGCAGTTTGCATCGGTGTTCTTTGGCACGGGCACCAACGGGGGCAACCAGGGCCTGCAAAAGCTGGCCCCCAACCGCGCTGCGGCCGACGCGCTGGTGGAGCAACGCCTCAAAGCGCCTTTCCGTGGCGATGCCAACGACCACATCTACCAGTGGGAGGCATCACGCGACTACGACCCCGAGCCCGGGCTGGAACGCATCACCGCGCGCGTGCTGGCCATCAACTCAGCAGACGATGAGCGCAACCCACCCGAGCTGGGCGTGCTGGACAAAGCCATCGCCCGCATCCCGCACGCCCAGGCCTACGTGATCCCCGCTAGCGCCGACACCCTCGGCCACAGCACGGTGGGCCTGGCACGCTTGTACCAAGACCGGCTGGCCCAGGTGCTCACCAACGCCCCGCGCCGCTGACCCTCATTTTTCAGGAACCCTCTGTATGCCCCGCTTTGCCGCCAACCTGTCCATGCTCTACAACGACGTGGACTTTCTCGACCGTTTTGCCGCAGCTGCCCGCGATGGCTTCCAGGCGGTGGAGTACCTTTTTCCCTACGCCTACTCTGCGCAAGAACTGTCCGCGCGCCTGCAAGCCAACGGCCTGCAGCAAGTGCTGTTCAACGCCCCGCCCGGCAACTGGGACGCGGGCGAACGCGGGCTGGCCTGCCTGCCCGGGCGCGAGGCCGAGTTCCGCGAAGGCATTGCCAAAGCGGTTGAATACGCCCAGGCACTGCAATGCCCCCGCATCCACGTGATGGCCGGGCTGGTGCCCCAAGGGGCCGATGCAGCCACCGTGCGCGCCACCTACATCGCCAACGTGCGCTACGCTGCCGAACAAGCCGCGCCGCACGGTATCCAGATCCTGCTGGAACCTATCAATGGCCGCGACATGCCGGGCTTCTTCCTGAGCCGCCAGGACCAGGCCCATGCGCTGATCGCCGAGATCGGCGCCGCCAACGTCAAGGTGCAGATGGACCTGTACCACTGCCAGATCGTGGAAGGCGACCTGGCCATGAAAGTGCGCCAATACCTGCCGACCGGCAACGTCGGCCACTTCCAGATTGCCGGTGTGCCCGAGCGCCACGAGCCCGATGTGGGCGAGATCAACTACACCTATCTCTTCAAACTGCTGGACAGCCTGGGCTATGACGGCTGGATTGGCTGCGAATACCGCCCCGCGCGCGGGGCCGCCGCCCACGCCACCAGCGACGGGCTGGGCTGGCTAAAGCCCTGGCTGTAAAGACCTACCTCGCACCACAGTTGCCGTTGCACGCCAGACACTGGTGCAGCGCGCACCATGGTGTGGCGCGCGGGGGTGTTAGGGCATGGCCCGCACGATGGGATCGCATGGCACAGATCCTGCAAATACGCAGACGCCAAGAGTAGAAGCGTTCAGCGGCCACCGCCCGGAAATTGCTCTTGAAGCATGCAATGGACTGACGCCACCACGGGCGCGCAGGACTGTGCGTCTTCAGGAGGCCGGTGCCCCCACCTCGCAGCCCCAGCGCCCTGTCGGTTGATTGCATGCACCCCGTTCGGAGGGGTGTGAAGCCTGGCTTTTCACTCCCCCGTGGTTACCCGCCAACGACCAGGAGTGCTCCACCATGCAACGCCGTTCCCTCATCCGCGCCACCGGCGCCGCCGCCCTTCTGTCTGCCACACCGTTTGTGCGCGCCCAGGGCAATCTGCAGAAGTTCAAGTTCAACCTGGGCTGGAAGATCGAGGCCTCGGGCGCAGGCTTTTTGCTGGCGCAGCAGCGGGGCTATTACAAGGATGCGGGCCTCGATGTCACCATCGACACCGGCAACGGGTCTGCCTCGGCCATCAGCCTGGTGGCGGGTGGTGCCTATGACGTGGCATCGGCCGACCTCTCGACCATGATCGAGTTCAACACCGCCAACCCGCAGTCCAAACTGGCGGCGGTCGCCATCCAGTACGACCTGAACCCCAACTCGGTCATGGTGCGCAAGGACGGCGCCATCAAGAAGCCCGCCGACCTGGCGGGCAAGACCATCCTGGGCCAGCCCTTCAACGCTTCGCGCAAGCTCTTTCCCGCCTTTGCCAAGGCACAGGGCTTTGATGGCAGCGGCGTGAAATGGGAGAACGTCGCACCCGACATCGGCGACACACGCTTCGTCAAAGGCGATTTCGACGCAGCGGCGTACTTCTTCTTCACCGGTCTGCTCAACCTGAAGGCGCGGGGCCTGACGCCGGATCAGATCACGGTGTTCCGCTTTTCGGACTATGGCCTCAAGTCGTATGGCAATGGGCTCATTGCCAACGCCAAGAGCATGCAGGACAACCCGGACGCCATGAAGGCCTTCGTCAAAGCCACCACACGCGGCTGGGTCGATGCGATTGCCGACCCGCGCTCCGGCGCTGCCGCCATCAAGGCCCGAGAGCCCCTGGCCCATGAAGAGATCGAGTTCGAACGCCTGCAGCTCATCGTGGACGGCACCATGAAGACCGCCGAGACACGCGCCAACGGCTGGGGCGCTGCCACGCCTGCGCGCCTGCAGGCCACCATCGATGAGACCGTGGCAGCCTTTGGCCTCAAGAGCAGCCTGGCGGTGGCCGACATCTGGACCGACCGCTTTCTGCCCCCGGCCGTAGACCGCAAGCTCAAGGCCTGACCGGGGGAAAGCCATGGGCATCCCCCTCCTCGACCTCAGCGGCGCCCTGCAGCCGGGCGCGCCGCGCAGCCCCGCCGTGATGGCCGTGGCCGCCCAACTGCGCCAGGCCTGCACGGGCCCGGGGTTCTTCTACGTGCGCCACCACGGTGTGCCGCAGGACATCATTGCGCGCCAGTTTGCCTTGGCGCAGCAGTTCTTCGACCTGCCGCTGGCCTCCAAGGAAGCGATTTCGCTGCACCACTCACCCGCGATGCGGGGCTACGAAAGCCTGGGCGGGCAGACCCTGGACGCGAATGCGCGCCCGGACCTCAAGGAGAGCTTCTACTGCGGGCTGGACTACGCGGCAGACCATCCGTATGTACAGCGCAGCTACCACTCATACGGCAGCAACCAGTGGCCGGAGGCGTTGCCCGAGCTGGCCACCCAGAGCCGCATCTACATCGCCGCCATGCGGCAGCTGGCCCTGCGGCTGATGCAGCTGCTGGCGCTCTCGCTCGACCTGCCAGAAGACTATTTTGACCACACACACCAGAGCCCCATGCTCACGCTGCGGCTGCTGCGCTACCCACCCCATCCTGAGAGCGCCGATGCGCTCACCTTTGGCGCGGGCGAGCACACCGACTGGGGTGCCATCACCCTGCTGGCCCAGGACCACCATGGCGGGCTGGAGGTGAAACTGCCCACCGGCGAATGGGTGGCTGCCACACCCATCGAGGGAGCGCTGGTGGTGAACCTGGGCGACATGATTCCGCGCTGGACGAATGGGCTGTACCGATCCAACCCCCACCGCGTGCGCAACGTGCACAGCGGGGGCGCACCGCGCCACTCCATTCCGTTCTTCTACACGCCCGACTACGAGGCCCAGGTGGTCCCCGTCCCCACCTGTGTGCCTGCGGGTGAGTCGCCGCGCTTTGCACCCTGCACCGTGGGCGAGCACCTGCAGGCCATGTACCGCAAGACGTACGGCCTGGGTCAGGCCACCACCCCAGCCAGCGCGGCGGTGATGTCATGAGGCTCTGGTTCAACCTGCTGTGCCAGGACATCGAAGCGCAGCTTCAGTTCTATCAAGCCCTGCTGCAGTTGCCCGAGGCGCCAGGGACGTGCTCGGCCATCTACCGGGCGGTGGAGACCGAGCACTTCCAGCTCGGCTTCAATGCCCCCGAGGCCTATGCCCTGCTGGGCCTGGCCGACCGGCAGCCTGGCGCAGCCTTGCCGTCACCACGCGGCGTGACAGGCTATGCCACCTTCATGCTGGACACACCGGACGCCGTGGAGGCTGCCAGCGAAAAGGCCAAAGCTCTGGGCGGACAGGTCATCAAGCCAACTTACGCCACGTACTACGGCCAATGGCAGGCGGTGCTGGCGGACCCGGAAGACAACGTGTTCCGGATAAGCGCTGTGGGTGTACCGCGCCACGTCGCTTGAGCTAGCCCCTGCACGGCCGCGCCATCGACGGCAGCCGACCACCCAGGCATCGGCGGGGCGGACAAGCGCCCACCCCTGCCTCCCAAGTCACGCGTCAATAAGCCTTGAAGTTGGCCGCCACCCGCTGGTTCAGGTAGTCGCCCGCGGCAATCGCCGGGTACTTCTTGCCGGGCCCTTCGATGATGGCGTCGCGGTTGGCCTGGGCAAAGAAGGCGATGCTGTAGCGCGGCCCCATGTACTCGCCGGGCAGAGGGTTCTTCACACGGTGGAAGTTGCTGGGCAGCTGGTCGTCACTCCAGCGCATCAGCATGTCCCCGATGTTGCAGGTGATGGCCTGCTCGTCGGGCTCCACCGAGGTCCAGGCCTGGGTGTCCATCTCCTTGCCCGGGCACACCTGCAGGCCGCCCTGGCCCTGGCGCTGAAAGAGCAGGGTCAGGCAATCAAAGTCGGTATGCGCCCCGGCGCGCCACAGGCCCAGGCTGGCTTGTTGCTCGGGCGGGGTCGCAAAGTAGTGCAGCAGGCGCAAGGTGCTTTGGTAGCTGGCCTGCGCAGGGTCGTGCGCGCGGGCAAAGAAGGCCTCGTCAAACCCCAGCTTCCACGCAAAGCATGACAGCACCTGCATGGCCACCTGCCAGCACTGGCCCTCAAAGGCCAGCATGGTGACCTGAAAGCCTGCCAACTCTTCGTCGGTGGGCCACAGGCCCGCCATGTGGGGGCGGGTGATCTGGTACGACTCCTTCTGGTCCGGCGTGCCGGTGGAGGGACGCACCTGCGCGCGGCTTTCCCAGCCCACATTCAGCGCTTTCTTGAGCGGGTACTGCGCCTTCACGGCATCCGGCAGCGCAAAAAAGCGCTCGGTCATCGCAAAGGCGTTGTGCACCTCGGCCAGGTCAATGCCGTGGTTCACGATCTGGAAAAAGCCGACATCGACGGCGGCGTCCCACAGCTGGTCGGCAATCTCGGTCTTGCGCTGCGCAAAGTGGCTGAGGTCGATGCGGCGGATCTCGCGGCTCGCGGTTTCCGAGCCCATCGCGCCCATGCGCGTTTCTTTTTGCAGTTCGGCGAGGTCGTAGGTGGCAGTGGTGGTCATGCAGTTCTCCTGAAGACAAGTGGAAGGAAGAAAGGCCCTCCCGCTGGGTGCTTCAAGAGTGGGTGGCACCGCATGCGGCGGCCGTCCTTTCAACCCTTGAAGCCACGGTGTGCAAACGCACACCGCTGCGCGCACAGCGGGCTTCAAGAGCAATTTCCGACTGGCATCTCCCCGCGCAGGATGGCACAGGGGGCAATGCAGTGAACGCTTCTACTCTTGCCAACAGCGATGCAAGAAGAATGCCCACGGCGCCATGCATGTGTGCCCACGCAGGTTGAGAGCGCTTGTGCACGCGCATCAAAAGCCATGCATACATGTCACTGATTGTGATTGGCATGCCAAATGCATAGCGCCCTGCACCACAACGGCGGGCGTGCAGACAGTCCGGCGTTGCACAACGACAGCCACCCACCCACCATCGACGGAGACACCTACACCATGCACGCGCTCATGTCTGCACCCCCAGCCAGCTTTGACGACCCCACCCCCATCAACGACACGGACGGCACCTACCTGCGCCAGGCCATCGCGTGGTCGTGCACGGCCCGCGCGCGCGGCAACCGCCCGTTTGGTGCCGTGGTCATCAGTGCCGAAGGGCGCCTGCTGGCCGAGGCCTACTGCAACACCACCGAGACCGGCGACTGCACCGGTCACGCCGAGACCAATGCTGTTCGCCAGCTCAGCCCGCGCGTGGGGCGCGATGCCCTGGCCAAGGCCACGCTGTATTCGTCGGCCGAGCCCTGCGTGATGTGTGCGGGCGCCATCTTCTGGTCGGGCATTGGGCGCGTGGTGTTTGGCATTGATGCCGAGCGCCTGCGCGTGTTCCGGGGCGAGCGGGCCGAGCAGCGCGACGCCGAGCTGTCGTGCCGCGACGTGTTTGCCGCCTCGCCCCACGCCATCGAATGCATCGGCCCGGCGCTGGTCGAAGAAGCCAGCGCGCCTCACATCGGGTTCTGGAAAGTCTGACCCACTCCCGCGCGGGCAGAATCTGCAGCGCACACTTTGCACTCCCCATGCCTCGCACCAAAGCCATGACCGAATCCGAAGCCGAAGCCGCCTCCGGCGCGCTGCTCAGCCGCGCCAAACAGGGGCGCGAACGCATCTTGGGCGCCATCCGCGAGGCAGCCATTGCCGAGTTCAGTCGCCATGGTTTCAAGGGGGCATCCACCAAAGCCATTGCCGAGCGCGCGGGCCTGACCAAGCCCCAGTTGCACTACTACATCAGCAGCAAGGAAGAGCTGTATGAAGAGCTGCTGTACTCGGTGCTCAACGGCTGGTCGGGCGCCTTCATCTTTGACAGCAACAGCGACGATCCCAAGAAGGTGTTGAGCAGCTATGTGCGCAAGAAGCTCGACTACGCACTGGACAACCCGGGCCTGTCGCGCATCTTCACCACCGAGGTGCTGGGCGGTGGGCGCAACCTGGGCAAATACTGGCCCGTAGCCGTCAAGTCCACCCAGCAGAAGGTGGACCTCATCAACCGCTGGATTGCCGAAGGCCGCATGCGCAAGGTGGACGCCAAGGTTTTGCTGATGCAGATCTGGGGCATGACGCAGCACTACGCCGACTACGGCGTGCAGGTGCACATCATGCTGGGCCTGGCGCCCGACGAGCCCATCGACCGCGAGCCCATCGTGCGCGAACTCACCAGCTTTGTGCTGCTGGGCTGCGGCATCGCACCAGACTAAGGCCCCCGCCCCATTCTGGGCATGCCTCGGGTGCCCGAGGGGCGAATCCCGGGCAATTTGCACCAGCACGCGGCGTCAAAAGCCCCTTTCAGGCCGCGTTGATCCACCACAAAGACGTTTGACCGCTTTTTGTGGCTGGCACAGCCTTTGCAATAGTTTGACCAATCGATCAAATCACATGGTCAAACAATGCAGACAGCCCCTGACACCGCCGACGCCGCCCGCACAGAACACACGTTCGAGCTGATCCTGCAGCGCAGCCAGATGCGCTTGCCTGTTGGCTCTGGCGAGAGCATGGCCGATGTGCTGCAGCTCGCTGGCGTGCCGCTGGAAACCCTGTGCGAGCAGGGCGTGTGCGGCACCTGCGTGACCCGCTGGCTGGACGGCGAACCCGACCACCGCGACAGCTGCCTGAGCGCCACAGAGCAAGCCACCCACGTCGCCGTGTGCTGCGCACGCAGCCACAGCGCCACGCTGACGCTGGATCTCTAGGCACCACCCCTCCTCCCACTCACTCGAAGGACACCCGCCATGCGCATCCTCGTGATCTATTGCCACCCGGTAGAAACCAGCTACAACGCAGCCCTGCACACCGAGGTGGTGCAGCAGCTGCGCGGCGCGGGCCATGAGGTGGACGACTGCGACCTGTACGCCGAGGGCTTCAACCCCGTGATGACACGCGAAGAGCGCCTGGGCTACCACGAGGTGCCCAGCAACCAGTTGCCCGTGCAGGGCTATGTGGACCGCCTGCTCTGGGCCGAAGCCGTGGTCTTCTGCTTTCCCACCTGGTGCTTTGGCATGCCGGCGATGCTCAAGGGATTTTTCGACCGCGTGCTCATGCCCGGCGTGGCCTTTGACATCAGCGATCCGCACAACGTCAAACCCTCGCTCACGCACATCAAGCGCATCTCAGCCGTGGTCACTTACGGGCGCCCCCGCTGGACGGCCCTGTTCATGGGCGACCCGCCGCGCAAGTCCATCACCCGCTACATGCGCCTGCTCACAGGCGGCAAGGCGCGGGTGGACTACCACGCTTACTACCACATGAACGTGGCCACACCACCTCGGCTGGCGGCCTTCAAGGCCCGCGTGGGCCAGGCCATGGCGCGCTTTGCATAAGACCAATTTCTAAGGATCACGGCATGCACGCATCCAGCACCCCCGACCACATCCTGCGCGCAAGGTTGCCGCGCTGGCTGCTGCCCGCCACATGGCCGCAGCAGGGCCACCACCCCGCACTGGCCGACCTGCACCTGGCCCAGGGCCGCATCGTGCAGGTGCTGCCCCATGGCACCCAGCCAGCGCCCCACGGCACGGTGTGGGACGTAGCAGGCGCGCTGGTGCTGCCCGGCCTGGTGGACGCACACACCCATCTGGACAAGGCCTTCACCTTGCCCCGCATGGGCGTGGTCAAGCCCGGCCTGCTGGGCGCCATCGAGGCCATGATGGTGGACCGCCAAAGCTGGACCGAGGCCGACATCCACGCCCGCGCCAGCCGCGCGCTGCAATGGGCCTATGACGCCGGCACCGTGCATCTGCGCACCCACTGCGACTGGTGGGAGCCCGACGCACAGCCGCTGGCCTGGAACGTGTTGCGCGCACTGGCGCACGACTGGGCCGACCGCATCACGCTGGAGCGCGTGAGCCTGATCCCCCTGCATCTGTACGCAGAACGCAGCGCCGCCATGCAACTGGCAGCCACCGTGGCCGCCAGCGGCCCCGGCGGCTTGCTGGGCGGCTTTGTGCATTCCACCAACTGGGACCCGCAGGCGCTGCGCCACTTGTTGGAAGCCGCACAACACCACGGCCTGGACGTGGACCTGCATGTGGACGAAGAACTGCACCCCGACGCTAAGGGCTTGGCGACCACCGCCGCACTGCTCAAGGAGCTGCGCTTTGAAGGCCATGTGGTCTGCGGCCACACATGCGCCCTGGCCGCACAGGACGAGGCCACGGCCCTCGCCACGCTCGATGCCGTGGCACAAAGCCCCATCACCCTGGTCACGCTGCCCATCACCAACCTGCTGCTGCAGGACGCCACCACCGGCCGCACGCCGCGCCGGCGTGGCCTGACGCTGGTGAAGGAAGCTCGTGCACGCGGCATCCCGGTGCTGGTGGCCAGCGACAACGTGCAAGACCCGTTCTGCCCCGTGGGCAGCTTCGACCCGCTGGAGGCCCTGGCCACGGGCGTGCTGGCGGCGCAGCTGGAGGCACCTTTCGACCAATGGAGCGAATCGCTGTGCCGCAGCGACTGGCTGCGCACCGGCCGCACTGGCACCACCGCGCTGCCGCTGCAGCCTGGCACGGTGGCAGACCTCCTGGTCTTCACCCAGACCGACCACTGGGGCTTTCCATCGCGCGCACAGGGCGCGCACGGCCGCGTGGTGCTACGCCAGGGCCGCGTCGACAGCGGCCATGCACCGGCTGCCTGGCATGTACCCACCCACGTGCCCAACACATCATCCGCAAGGAGCCTCGCATGAGCCCCGCATCTGCAACCGTACCTGCGCCGGGCATCGCCCAGCCCCTGGCCCGCTACGCCGCATGGCGCCGCGCAGGCGACTTCATTTACCTCAGCGGGATCATCGCCGTGGACCCTGCCGCCAGCCGCATCGTGCGCGGTTACGACGACATCCCGCATGAGGCCGCCACGCTGATTGGCCGCACGGGCGAGTTCAGCAGCGACATCAAGGAGGGCCCCATTCTCGCGCAGAGCTGGTATGTGCTCGACCGCATTCGCCAGACCATCGAGGCCGCCGGCGGCCAGATGTCCGACGTGTTCAAGCTGGTGCAGTACTTCAAGAACCTGGACCACTTCCCACAGTACAGCCGCGTGCGCAAGCTGTTCTTCCCCGGCGAGCCCCCCGCATCCACCGTAGTGGAAGTGAGCGGCATGTTGCCCACGCCCGACATCCTGATCGAGGTCGAAGCCACGGCCTATCTGCCACAGCGCTGATACACCCCCAACACCTTCACGAAAGTCTTTCATGCTGCACGGCTACAACCCGCCCCACCGCTACCTGCCCTACCTGAGCTGGACCGAGATCGCCGACCTGCCGGACAAGGAGAACACCGTCATCGTGCTGCCCACGGGCGCCACCGAGCAGCACGGCCCGCACCTGCCCTGTGCGGTGGACACGGTGATCAGCGCGGGTGTGGTGGGCCATGCGCTGGCGCGCCTGCCGGCCGATGTGCCTGCGTTCGCGATGGCGCCAATCACCTACGGCAAGTCCGAAGAGCACCTGCACTTCCCCGGCACCGTCACGCTCAGCGGCGAGACCCTGCTGGCCACCATGAACGAGGTGGGCGAGTCGGTATACCGCGCGGGTTTTCGCAAGCTGCTGTTTGTCAACGGCCACGGCGGCCAGCCGCAGGTGATGGAAATGTGCGCACGCGAGCTGCGCCTGCGCCATGGCGACTTCATTGTGGTGCCCAGCTTCACCTGGCGTGTGCCACATGTGGCGGGCAAGTACCTGTCCGACACCGAAAAGAAACTGGCTATGCACGCAGGCCACGCCGAGACGGCGTTGATGCTGGCGCTAGCCCCCGACACCGTGCACATGGAGCGTGCGGTAGTCAACTACCCGCCCGTTTTTGACTCGCCCCTGCTCTCACCCGACGGCCGCCCGGCCTGCGCCTGGAGTGCACGCGACTTCGGCCCCAGCGGAATCATTGGCGACCCGCTGCCCGCCACGGCCGAACAGGGGCACGCCATCCTCGACTCGCTGGCCGTGAGCTGGGCCGCCGCCATTACCGAGCTGCATCGGCTGCAGTGGGCACCGCGCACTGAGCCCACCTGGGGCCGCGCCCATCACACCGGCCACGTGGAGCACTCCAGCGCACTGGCCTGAAACCTGCGAACGCTATCGCAAAACCTTTTCGCCTTTCCCTTCGTTGTCCCTTCGTTCCACCTCCACCACCCTACCGGAGTACCACCATGATGAAGACCGCCTCCCGCCTTTCCAAACTTGGTGCAGCCGCGCTGCTCGCTGTTGGTGCCGTCGGCACCATGCAAGCCCACGCGCAGGAAAAGTTCACCTACATGACCAACTGGTATGCGCAGGCCGAGCATGGCGGCTTCTACCAGGCGGTGGCTACGGGCCTGTACAAAAAGTACGGGCTGGATGTGACCATCAAGATGGGCGGCCCGCAGGTCAACATCGTGCAGATGATGGCCGCCGGCCAGGCCGAATGCGTGATGGGGTCGAGCGACCTGCAGATGATCCAGATGCGTGAAGGCGGCGTGCCCGTGGTCAATGTGGCGGCCGTATTCCAGAAGGACCCGCAGGTACTCATCGCGCACGAGGACGTGAAGAAATTCGAAGACCTCAAGGGCAAGACCATCCTGATCGCCTCGTCGGCCCAGCGCGGCTACTGGCCCTGGCTCAAGGCCAAATACGGCTTCACCGATTCGCAGACCCGCCCCTACACCTTCAACATCCAGCCCTTCGTGGCCGACAAGAACGCCGCCCAGCAGGGCTACCTGACATCCGAGCCGTTTGCGATTGCCAAGGCGGGCGTCAAGGCGAACACGCTGATGTTCAGCGACCAAGGCTACCCAGCCTACGCCACCACCATCTCGTGCATGGAAAAGACGGTGAAGGACCGCGGCGCCGCCGTGGCCTCGTTCGTGAAGGCATCGATGGAAGGCTGGAAGAGCTACCTGGCCGACCCCGCCCCGGCCAACGCGCTCATCAAGAAGGACAACCCCAACATGACCGACGAGCAGCTCGCCTACAGCGTGGCCAAACTCAAGGAAATGGGCATGGCCACCGGGGGTGACGCGGCCACCATGGGCATCGGCATCATGACCGACGCACGCGCCAAGGCCAGCTACGACTTCCTGGTGGACGCCAAGCTCATCGACCCTGCCAAGGTGAAGCTGGCCGAGACCTACACAACTTCGTTCGTCAAAGACCTCAAGGTTCTTCCTTGATCCCCCCTGAGTCGCTTCGCGCCTTCCCCCAAGGGGGACAACGCCCTCGCTGCGGGGCGGCCCTTGCTCGGCGTTCGCTGGCTCGGGCCGCGCCAGTTTCCAGCGGCTGGCGCCAAGCCAAGCGCTACGACAGATAAGCCCCAACGCCCTGACACAGCGGCCAGCCTCCCCGGCCACATCCATCGAAAGGCACCACCATGTCCATTCCCGCTGCCTCGCCACCTCTGGCACCCGCGCCGCGCCCCACACCCGCCGTGGAGGTGCTCTCGGCCGAAAAAACCTACCCCAATGGCACCCAGGCCCTGCTGCCGGTGGACCTGACCATTGAGGAAGGCGAGTTCGTCACCCTGCTCGGCCCCTCGGGCTGCGGCAAGAGCACGCTGCTGAAAATGGTGGCGGGGCTGCTGGAGCCCACCGACGGCCGCCTGCACCTGTGGCGCAAGCCCGTGGCGCAGCTGGAAGAGAGCGGCAAGAAGATGGCGTTTGTCTTCCAGTCGCCCACGCTCATGCCCTGGGCCAGTGTGCAGACCAATGTGCGCCTTCCGCTGGACCTGGCGGGCGTGCCTCGCGCCGAAGCCGATGCGCGCGTGACCGAAGCGCTGGCACTGGTGGGCTTGTCCAAGTTTGCCAACGCCCTGCCTCGTGCGCTGTCGGGCGGCATGCAGATGCGCGTATCGATCGCGCGCGGCCTGGTCACCCAGCCCGACCTGCTGCTGATGGACGAGCCCTTCGGCGCACTCGACGAAATCACGCGCCACAAGCTCGACGCCGACCTGCTGGATCTGTGGCGCAAGAAGAAGCTCACTGTGATCTTTGTGACGCACTCGATCCACGAGGCGGTGTTCCTCTCCAGCCGCGTGGTCATGATGGCCGCGCGCCCGGGCCGCGTGGTCGAAGAGTTCCGCATCGATGCGCCCTACCCCCGCACGGCCGACTTCATGGTGTCGCCCGAATTCAGCCGCTACGCCAAGCTGCTGCAGGACAGCCTGCTGCGCGCCAGCATGGACACCGAGGAGACCGTGGCATGAGCACCCCCTTCCCTTCCGCATCCATCGCATCGCCCGTGGTCACCGCCCACCCGGCAGCCGCCCCGCGCTCAGCGCCTGCACCAGTCGCTGCCAAACCTGCCGCCAAGGCCACACCCAAACGCCCGCCGCTCATGGCCCAACCCCGCGTGCAGCGCGTGGTCTACCCCGTGCTGGTCGGCCTGGTGCTGATCGCGCTCTGGCAGGGGCTGGTCACGGCCATGGAGCTACCGCCCTACCTGGTGCCCTCGCCCATCCTGATGATGAAGACGCTGTTCACCGACTGGGCCGCCCTGGGCGGCTCGCTGTGGGTCACCGTCAAGATCACGGTGCTGGCCTTTGTGGTGGCCACGGTGGCGGGTGTGCTCATCTCGTTCCTGTTTGTGCAGAGCAAACGCATCGAGACGGCGCTCTTCCCCTACGCCGTGCTGCTGCAGGTCACGCCCATCGTGGCCGTGGCACCGCTCATCATCATCTGGGTCAAGGACCCGACGGCCTCGATGGTGATCTGCGCCGCACTGGTGGCCCTGTTCCCCATCATCAGCAACACCACGCTGGGTTTGCGCAGTGTGGAGCCTGACCTGCAAAGCTACTTCCAGCTCAACCGCGCCACGCGGCTGCAGACGCTGCTGCGCCTGCGCATCCCCAGCGCGCTGCCCTACTTCTTTGGCGGGCTGCGCATTTCCAGCGGCCTGGCGCTCATCGGCGCCGTGGTGGCGGAGTTTGTGGCGGGCACCGGGGGCCAGGGTGCGGGGCTTGCGTACCAGATTTTGCAGGCCGGCTTTCAGCTCAACATCCCGCGCATGTTTGCTGCACTGCTGCTGATTTCGCTCACTGGCGTCGCCTTGTTCGTGCTGATGGCCTGGCTCACCCGTGTCGCCCTGGGCGGCTGGCACGCCAGCGAAACGTCGCACGACTAGCCCTTTCAACCCCATCGCCAACACACCGCGCGCAGCCACTGGCGCGCGGCACGGGCTTCCTTTTGCCCAAAACGGCCACCAGCGGCCAAGGAGATACCGACATGACCACCACCGCCCAACAACTGCCCGACCTGCTGCCCGATCTGGACTGGATTGCCGACCCGCTGCGCGTGGGCCGCCTCTCACAGGACTTTGCCTGGTTCAGCCCTGTGCTCAAACGCGACCTGGCGGGCAAGCGTGGCGACATCGCCGTGCGCCCACGCACCGAAGCAGAAATCCGCCAGGTGGTAGCCGCATGCGCCAGCGCGGGCATCCCTCTCACCGTGCGCGGCAGCGGCACCGGCAACTACGGCCAGAGCACGCCACTGCACGGCGGCGTGATCCTGGACCTGTCGGGCTACAACGCCTTTGGCTGGGTGCGCGGCGGCGTGGGCCGCGCGCAGTCGGGCATTCGGCTGGCAGACTTTGACACACAGGCCAAGCCCCACGGGCAAGAGCTGCGCTGGCTGCCCAGCACCTACCGCAGCGCCACGCTGGGCGGGCTGTTTGGCGGCGGCTTTGGGGGCGCAGGCTCCATCAACCACGGCCCGCTGGCCGCGCCTGGCAACGTGCTGGCCGTGCGCGCGATGACGGTGGAGCCCGAGCCCCAGGTCATCGAGCTGCGCGGCCCCGAAGCCATGCTGCTGCACCACACCTACGGCACCAACGGCATCGTTCTGGAGCTGGAAGTGGCCCTGACCCCCGCCGTGGAGTGGACCGAATGCATCGCCACCTTCGAGCAATTCGACGCGGCGCTGGAGTTTGCCGACCGCTTTGGCAGCGCGCCCGGGCTGGAGAAAAAGGAGGTGTGTTTTGTGGCCGCGCCCATCCCGCAGTACTTCACCAGTCTGGCCGAACACTTGCCTGCCGACCAGCACGCCGTGCTGCTGCTGGTGGCCCCGCACTCAGAAGCCGGCATGCGCGACATGGTGGCCCAGCACGGCGGTCAGGTCACCTACCGCAAGACGGCCGACGAAGTGGCCAGCAGCCACAAGACGCTGCTCGAATACACCTGGAACCACACCACCCTGCACGCCCTCAAGGTGGACAAGGGCCTGACCTATATCCAGAGCGGCTTCAACCCCATGCACCGCCTCAAGCAGGTGAAGGCGCTGGAGGCCGCGCTGAAAGGCGAGGTGATGATGCACCTGGAGTTCTTGCGCACCAAGGAGGGCGCCTTCAACTGCAGCGGCCTGCAGATCATCCGCTACACCACCGAAGAACGCCTGAACCAAATCATGCAGATCTACCGCGACCACGGCGTGCAGATCAACAACCCACATGTGTACATCGTGGAAGACGGCAAGCAGAACAACCTGGACCCGGCCGTGGTGGGCATGAAGCGCCGCTTCGACCCGCAGGGCCTGCTCAACCCGGGCAAGCTGCGCAGCTGGTACACGGCCGAACCCACAGCCCCCGTGCAGACACCTGTACGCCAAACAGCGTAGAGAAAACGGGTGGCGCGTGTCGCACCCACGGGCCTCTACCGCTTGCCTGCAGGGCATAATCAGCTACTCATTTAGTAGCAAACCATCGAAACATGCCCTGGCACGCCCGCCTTCAGCTCGACTACACGGCAGAACATAGCGCCCGCACGGTAGCCCGCTACGAGCACAACGGGCCGCTGCGCATCCTGCAAAGCCTGTACCCCGAGGGCGACGCCATCTGCCACAACGTGCTGGTGCACCCGCCCGGCGGCCTGGTGGGCGGCGACACACTGGACATCACCACCACCGTGGGCCCAGGCGCCCACGGCCTGGTCACCACGCCCGGGGCCACACGCTTCTACCGCTCCACCGGCCCGCTGGCGCTGCAACGCAGCCACCTCACCCTGGCCGAAGGCGCGCGCCTGGAATGGCTGCCGCTAGAGGCCCTCTGCTACAGCGCCTGCCACGCTGAAAACCACCTCACGCTGAACCTCGCCCCCGGCGCCGAATGCATCGCCTGGGACGTGACCGCGCTAGGCCTGCCGCACGCGGGCCAGCCGTTTGTACAAGGCCGCTTCACCCAGCACCTGGAAGTGCCCGGCCTGTGGCTGGAGCGCGGCGTCATCGACGCCGCCGACGACCGGCTGCTGAGCAGCCCCTTGGGCTTGGCGGGCCACCGCTGCATGGCCAGCATGTTCTTTGCCGCAGGCACCCCACTTGACCGGACGCGCCGCGACACCGCACTGGACGCGGCCCGTGCGGTGATGGATCAGCACCCCCTGGTCAAGGCCACCGCAGGCGCCACCAGCCCCAACGACCGCATGGTGGTGGTGCGCGTGCTGGCGCCGCAGGTGGAGCCCGCGATGAAACTGCTCAAGGCCGTGCGGGTGGCGTGGCGCCAGGCGATGTGGTCGCTGGAAGGGGAAGCACCCCGGATCTGGGCGATGTAAGGGGCCGATCAACACTGCCCTGCAGGAGGTCAGCGCTGCCCGGGATCCAGTGTGAGCCTGGAGGCCAGCAGGTCAGCTGTGTACCGCAGACGGCCGATGTCCACGTCGGCCTGCACGCCACGGCTGAAGCAGCACAACGTGCCATATATCTCCCCGCCCGAAAGCCGCACCGGCGTGCTCAGATGCGTGCCGATGGGAAAGCCGGGGTTGGGTGCCCGGCCCGCCGCCACCAGGGGCCCGGCGTCCTTGATCGCTTCGGGCAAGCGCCCCTCGATCACCCACTGACACCAGCTTTCCTCCACGGGGTCCGATCTGCCCGGCTGCACTGCGGAAAAGTCTGCGGCGCTGTCCACCGCCTTAATGGTTCTGCGCCCCTCGGTGATCTGGGACACGAAGGCCACGTCCATGTTGAGGCGGGTGCGCAGCAGCTTCAGCACCTGCGGCACAGCCGCTGGCAGGTCGGGATCGGCAGCGTCGCTGGTGGCCACCAGCAGTTCGGAAATGGTGACGTCGAGGTCGTCGGGGTTGTAGTCCAGAAACATGCGCCGCAGTCTACGCGGCGGCGCATGCCAATGCCGTAAGCAGTCGTTGCAACGGGTTTCAGCGCCGCCTTGCGGCGCCTTTCTCAGGCGGGTATCACCGGGGGCAGCTTCAACAAACCATCCGCCTTGAACATGGCGCGAATCCCCCGCACCGCCTGCCGAATCCGCGCCTCGTTCTCGATGAGTGCAAAGCGCACGTACTCATCCCCCTGGTCGCCAAAGCCGATGCCTGGCGACACACACACCTTGGCCTTGTCCAGCAGCTGCCGCGCAAATTCCAGCGAGCCCAGCGCGCGATACGGCTCGGGGATGCGGGCCCAGATGTACATGCTGGCCTTGGGGCAGTCCACGGCCCAGCCGGCTTCGGTGAGCCCCTTGTAGAGCACGTCACGGCGGCGCTGGTACTGGGCAGTAATATCTTTCACGCACTGCTGGTCGCCCTCCAGCGCGGCGATGGCCGCGACCTGCAGGGGGGTGAAGGTGCCGTAGTCGTGGTAGCTCTTGATGCGGGCGAGCGCGGCCACCAGGTCGGGGTTGCCCACCATGAAGCCCACGCGCCAGCCGGCCATGTTGTAGCTTTTGGAGAGTGTGAAGAACTCCACCGCCACGTCCTTGGCGCCGGGCACTTCCATGATGCTGGGGGCGCGGTAGCCGTCGTACACGATGTCGGCATAGGCCAGGTCGTGCACCACCAGGATGTCGTGCTTCTTGGCCAGGGCGATCACGCGCTCGAAGAAACTCAGCTCCACGCACTGCGCCGTGGGATTGCTGGGAAAGCCGAAGATCATCATCTTGGGCTTGGGGTAGCTGCCGCGAATGGCCTTTTCCAGCTCGGCAAAAAAGTCCACATCGGGCGCCACGGGCACGCTGCGGATGTCGGCACCGGCAATCACCGCGCCGTAGATGTGGATGGGGTAGCTCGGGTCGGGCACGAGCACGGTGTCGCCCCGGTCCAGCGTGGCCAGCATCAGATGGGCCAGGCCCTCCTTGGAGCCGATGGTGACGATGGCCTCGGTGTCGGGGTTGATGTCCACCGCATAGCGGTCTTTGTACCAGTGGCTGATGGCACGGCGCAGGCGCGGGATGCCTTTGCTGGCGCTGTAGCCGTGGGTATCGGGCCGCTGGGCCACTTCGGTGAGCTTGGCGACGATGTGCGGTGGCGTGGCCCCGTCGGGGTTGCCCATGCTCATGTCGATGATGTCTTCGCCCCGGCGGCGGGCGGCGAGTTTCAGCTCGGCCGTGATGTTGAAGACGTAGGGAGGGAGGCGATCGATGCGCGCAAAACGGCGCTTGCCCTGCGATGCAGACATGCGGTGTGACTTTCACGTAAGCGCCCGGAACCGTCCGAGCGACGTGGCTGGCAGAAAGGCCAGCCCGCAGCCAATGTAGCGCAAGCTGCGGGCAGCACTCCAGCCCTTTGTGCGCAGTGTGGCGGCAATGCAGCAGTGGGGACGAGGGCTTGCCGCCGCCTCTACGATGGGCGCATGAACACCCTCCCATCCACCAACCCCACTGCCCTGCCTGCCGACCATCCCTTTGCCCAGGTGCAGGTGCTGGCCTTCGACATCTTTGGCACCGTGGTGGACTGGCACGGCAGCATTGCGCGCGAGGTGCGGGCACTCTATCCCCAGGTGGATGCCGATGCGTTTGCACTGGCGTGGCGCGCGGGCTACCAGCCCGCCATGGCGCGGGTGATGCGCGGCGAACAGGGCTGGACGCTGATCGATGCCCTGCACCGGCAGATCCTGGACGAGATCCTTCCGCGCTTTGGGCTGGCACACCTGGGCGATGCCGAGCGCCATCACCTCAACCGCGCGTGGCACCGGCTCCATGCCTGGCCCGACAGCGTGCAGGGGCTGACGCGGCTCAAGCAGCGCTACACCATCACCACGCTATCGAACGGCAACATCGGCCTGCTGACCAACATGGCCAAGCGCGCCGGGTTGCCCTGGGACTGTGTGTTGAGCGCCGAGGTGTTCAAGGCCTACAAGCCGCATCCCGACACCTACCTGGGCGTGGCGCGGGTGTTTGACCTGCCACCACAGCAGGTGGCGCTGGTGGCGGCGCACCACGACGACCTGGCCGCTGCGCGGGGATGTGGCCTGCGCACGGCGTACATCGAACGGCCACACGAGTTTGGCGTGGCACAGCCCAAGGATGTGTCGCCGCAGCCGGGCAATGACTTGCATGCCAGGGACCTGAACGATCTCGCCCACATGCTGGGATGCTGAACGGCCAGCGGTGCGGTGTGCGCGCGCGTCAGTGCGCCACCAGCAGCTGCACAAACATCTGCACCTTGGCGCGGCACTCGGCGCTGATGGAGGTGAACTCCAGCCCGGCCACCCATTCGTCGCCCTCTTGCTTGAGGGTGATGACCCGCGCATACACATCGGCCACGCGGTAGTCCACCAGCGGCAGCTCGAACTCCAGCTTGATCTCGCTGTGGGGTTCCAGTGGCTCGATCAGCTCGACCAGCAGGCCGTGGTAGCCAATGTCGCGGATGGCGCCGTGCACGATGTGGGGCACCACGATCTTGTCCTGCATGCGCTGGCACAGGCAGGGCAGGCGCGCGTCCACACGGTGGCTGCGGCGGAACTCCTGGCGGGGCACCTTGAGCTTGTGCGACGGGATGGCGATCAGCTCACGCAGGCTGACGGGCTGCGTGCGCCCCTTGACGAACACCTGCATGGGCGCAGACGCCGACACCAGCCCCCAGCAGCGCTGGTAGGTGGAGTCGCTGATGAGCACCTGGCCCCGCAGGCTCAGCGCCTCAATGCGCGACGCCAGGTTCACGGCCTCGCCGATCACCGTGTATTCGGAATACACATCCGAGCCAAAGCGCCCGGCCATCACCGTGCCGGTGTTCACGCCAATGCCCAGAAACACCTCCGGCAGGCGCTCGGTCAGGTGGGCCAGGTTCAGCTCGCGCATGGCGATCTGCATCTCCACCGCACACAGCAGCGCGCGGTCCACATCGTCGTCGCGGGCCACCGGGGCGCCGAACAGCACCATGATCGAGTCGCCCATGAATTTGTCGATGGTGCCCTGGTACTTGAACACCACCTCCGACAGCCGTGCCAGGCAGCGGTTGAGCGCCGCAATGACCACCGATGCGGGCTGTGAGCCCGACAGCGCAGTGAACCCGCGCAGGTCGGCGAGCAGGATGGTGACCTCGCGCGGCGCCACCTCCAGGCCGGTGGCGGCAGCACCTTCGGGGTTTTCCATACCGTGCAGGATGCCCGCCATCTCGGCCTGCGCCGCCTCACCCAGGGGCTTGCCGGTTTCGCGTTCGATCAGCGCCTGCAGGCGGCGCACGGCGTCGTGGTGGAATTCTTTGTGCATGGAGGTCTGGGGCGTGGAGCGGCCGGGTTTTTGTGGGTGGGGTAAGAACCTGTTCAAGATCTTGAACAGGTTCTAAAGGCAATGCCTGCCATTCACCACTCAGAATAGGCGCCGCCCCACGGCTGGTCAACCGGTGAAAACACCCCGGGCAAAGCAGCAACAGCGAGGTCAGCGGCACCTGTCCGCTATCAGGAAACCGGTTCGGGGCGTGCCAGCAGCGCCGCAGCGCTTCCCGGTAGAAAAATTGGGTCTTCTTGGCTTGAAGCGCTACATCCATATACATCAAATGCTATCAACAGCATAGCAATTGATACTTCTTCCGCCGTCACCTGGCAGCCACCCGGTCCACACACACAAACTCGCCCACCGCGCCGTCATAGTCCCACCGTGCCGCCACCCTCGCCTGGCCGTCTGGCACAACGCCCGATGCCTCGGTGCTGAGCACCACCAGGCTGTTGGGGCTGCCGTGCCGCAGGCGGTGCGACACCGCCGTGCCCGCGCTGCTGGCCCACAGCCCCGGTACCGGCTGCAACAGGCGCGGCTGGTGCACGTGGCCGGACAGCAGCATTTGGGCACCGGCAATGCGCCAGCGCTCCACGGCTTCGTCGGCGCGGTGGGGTCGGTGGTCGCTGTCCTCGGCGTCGCGCGCTACCAGCGGGTGGTGGCTGACCACAATGCGCCATGCACCCGGGGGTGCACGCGCCAGCAGCAGCGCCACATGCTCGATCTGGGCAGACGACAGGCTGCCGCGCTCGTGCCGCCAGGCACGCGTGGTGTTCACGCCCACCACGTAGAACGCTCCCATCTGCCGCACGGGCTCCTGGTCCATGCCGAACTGTTCGGAGAACCTTTCGTACGAACGGCCCCAGCGCATCCACCACGCAAACAGAGGCAGGTCGTGGTTGCCCGCCAGCACCAGGGTGGTGCGCGCATGCAGGCCCTGCACAAACCGCGCGGCCTGCTCAAACTGTTCGGCCGTGGCGCGCTGCGTGAGGTCGCCCGACACCACCACCATGGCCACCCCCAGGCGTTGCGCCAGCCGCTGCACAGCGGCACACACCAACGGGTCGTGCGCACCGAAGTGCAAGTCCGACAGGTGCATCAGAACAGTCATGGCAGGTGGTCGCAGGCAGTGGGCAGGCGCAAGGGGGGTCCCATCATGCAGGCAGCAAGCCGGGGGCGGGGGTAATGCTGGGCGCAGGCGTGTCGGTTGCGGAGGCTGCGAAAGCGGTCTCTTCTGGTGGTGGGGTCTGCGCTGCGCCATCGCGCGCCAGCGGGCTCGGTGCCACCAGCCACAGCGGCCGCGCACTGATGCGAAAATGCAGGGGCGGCGCCATCCACTCCCGCTCGCCGTCAAACGCCACTTTGACCTGCGGGGGCCGCCAGCTGGCGGGCGCCACGGTCAGCTCGGCACACGCCATGCTGACCACCGCGTTGTCCTTGTCGAGCTGGCCGGTGGCCGCGTTCCACACGGTGCGGGCGATGGCCCAACGCCCCTGGGGCTTGAGCATCACCACGGCCAAGTGCCCGCCGTCTGCCACCTTCTGCGCCTGCGGCAGGCCCATGCGGTCCAGCTGCAGGGGGTTGTTGCCCACAAACAGGGTGGTGACCAGATGCTCCTCCTGCTGCGCCTCAGCGCCCTGGTGCGTCTTCATCACCACGCGCCAGCGGCGGCCCGATGCGGGACGAAACAGGCTCCACACCGCCGCCGCTATGGCCACCCAGCGCTTGCGGCCAAAGCGGCGCGATGCCATCTCGCGGTCGGCCAGCATCTTGGGGTACAGGCCCACGCTGGCGTTGACCACAAACATGCGGCGGTTCACAAACCCCACCTGCACAGGCCGCAGGTCCCCCGCATGCAGCGCCTGCAGCAGTTCCTGCACGGCGGTCTCGGGGTCCAGCGCCAGACCGTGCTCGCGGCTGAAATAGTTGAAGGTGCCCATGGGCACCACCCCCAGCGGCACCCCGGCGCGCAGCGCGGCCGACGCCACCGCGTTGATGGTGCCGTCACCCCCGGCGGCCACCACCAGTCCGCCATCGTCCTGCGCGGCCTGGGCGGCTTGCTCGGCCAGCTGCACGATGTCGGCGCGCCGGTCAGGCACGTGCCACACCACGTCGTGCGCCTGCAGGGCAGGCACACCTTCGAGCTTGGCGCGCAGCAGGTCCAGGTCGGCACCTAGCCGCCGTGGCACCACCAGATGGATGGGGCCACGGGGCTGAGGAGGGAGGGTGTGTTCCGAAGGTGTCATTCAAAAACTCTGCAACAAACAAGAGCAACCCCACACCGCGCTGAGCCAATCGCAGCGACCGGGCGAGCCAGAAGGGCCACACCACGCGATGATTGCCAACACGGATTGCAGGGCACTCCATGGTGACAAACGGCTGCCCCCCGCGCAGCCGGTAGCCACGCCTACCCTTTGTCAGCCGGCTCCGACAGCGGCAGTGACGATGCAATACACCCACCACGCAACGGGATGCTGGGAACTTCGGTACAACCCGCGGCTTCTCTCCAGGGGCCGCCCGCCCTGCGGGTGCATCCAAAGAAAGGACCCACTATCTCCATGACCACAACCTCCAGCGCTTTGGCCGCCACCGACATCGGCGCCCTGCTGGCGCAACACCCCCTGGGCTGGTGGATGGCTGGCGTGCTGTCGTTTGCCCTGCTGGGTAGCGTCGCCTTGACCGGCTTGCGCCGCCTGCGACAACACGCAGGCGCCCCGCTGGGCCGCATGTTTCCAGCGCAAGCGCGCTGGGTGTTGGTGGCCGCCATGGCCGCCTCGGCCTGCACGCTGGCTCTGGCAGGTGCCGCGCTCGCAGAGCTGGCCGAAAGCGGGCGCGCCCCGGGCAACTGGGGCGCACTGGACGACGCACTGGCTGCAGGCTTGCAAGCACAGGCATCCGCCGCCGTGCTGCAATGGTTTGCCACCCTCACCCACCTGGGCGACACCTGGGTGCTGACCGCGCTGGCACTGGGCGTGGCCGCCCTGCTGTGGCTGCGCCGGCACCGCCTGCTGGCCACCGGCTGGCTGGTGGCCATGGCGGGCAACGGCGCGTTGACCAAGGTGCTGAAGAATCTGTTCGAGCGCGTGCGGCCCGAGCACACGCACGGCATCGCCGAGGCCAGCGGCTACAGCTTTCCCAGTGGGCACAGCAGCGCATCGATGGTGGCCTATGCCATGCTGGCCTACCTGGCCACGCGGCTATTGCCCCGCGCCTGGCACCTGCCTGCGGTGGTGCTGGCCGGCGCGCTGATCTTCACCACCGGCTGGAGCCGTGTGGTGCTGCACGTGCATTACGCCAGTGATGTGCTGGCAGGCTGGCTGCTGGGCGGCACGTGGATGGTGTGCACGGTGCTGATCATGGAGAGCGTGTCGCGCTGGCGTGGCGCGGCGCCCNCGCCGCTGAGCCGCCGCCCGGGCGCCCTGGGTCACCGCGCGGGGGAGTCCTCGGCAGACGCCATGGGCTGCATCGGCAAGACCACACAGGACGCACGCCCCGGCCCCATGTGCACGGTGTTGAACGCCACCACCCGGGGCCCCGCACTGCCCTCCGGAGCGCCGGTGTTGGGGTTGACGTCGAACCGCGGGAAGTTGCTGCTCGAGATGTCGAGCCGTATCCGATGGCCTCGGCGGAAGAGGTTGGACGTGGGCATGGGCTCGATGGTGATCTCCACCACCTCGCCAGGCGCCATCAGCCCCGGCTGCTCCCACGAGTCGCGGTAGCGGCAGCGCAGGATGCCGTCGGTCAGGTTCATCGCATACCCCTCGGGGTAGTCCTCGCTGGGCGGGTACTGGTCGATCAGCTTGGCCGTGAAGTCGGTGTCGGGTGCGGTGGACGACACCCACAGCGCGATGGTCACCGGCCCGGTGATCTCCACATCGCTGTCGAGCGGCGGCGTCTGGAACACCAGCACGTCGTCCCGGTCGGCCAGCGGCCCGAACGGCGCCTGCGCACCGAACAGCCCGTCGTGCGTGCGCTGGTCGTAGGCACCGGCCACCATCAGCGGTTCGCCCGAGGTGACGGAGCCCCCGATGGTGGGTACCGGCCTTGCGGGGTCGAAGCAAAAACCGGCCTGGGCCTCGGCCTGCGGTACGGACTGCGACAGCAGCCCGCCCGGCGCGAGGTACCAGGGCACCAGCGTGGTCGCCGGTACAGGCCAGCGGGCCGCGCTGCGCCAGATGCCGCCATGGTCGAGCCGGCCTTGCGGCGTGCGCCGCCCCGTGCCCCCGCCCATGCGGAAGTAGCGCACGGCATCGTCCTGCCCCTCGGGCAGCGGCTGCCCGCGCAGCCAGTGGTTGAACCACGCGAGCCGCATGTGCACGTAGTCGGGAGCGAGCGTGCCATCCAGCACCGCATCGCGGCCAAAGTCCACATCGCCCGCGTACGGCACGCTGCGCTCGCCATGCGTCCAGGGGCCCAGCACCATGCGCACGTCGCCCTGCCCGCGCTGCGAGAGCCCGAGGTAGTTGTCGGTGGTGGTCTGCGCATAGGGGTCCCACCAGCCGCACATCAGCATCACGGCCACGCCTTCGAAGGCGCCATAGTGGCCTGCCGCATACAGCTCGGGCTGGCGCCAATGGTCGTCGAAGCTGCCGCGCTCCCATTGGCCGAAGAGATAGTCCTCGTACTCGGGCGCCCACTGCAGCGGCGAATCGCCGCGCGTCCAGGGCAGGCGCAAGAACCATTCGCCGATGTCGGCCTGGTCGAGCGCCTGGCGGGCGGCGTCGCTCAGGCTGTTGCTGCCGCTGCGCGCATTGCGCAGGGCCCACACGGCCTGCTTGAGCTCGAAAGCACCCCCATGGCGGATGCCGCCCCGGTAGGCATTGGCAAAGCCGCCGCATTCGAGAAACATGGCCTTGAGCCCGGCGGGCCGCTGGCTGGCCAGCGCCGTCTGAGTGTGTGCCGCGTACGACAGGCCGTAGGTGCCCACGGCGCCGTTGCACCAGGGCTGCGCCACGATCCACGCCATGGTGTCGGCGCCGTCGTGGGCCTCGCCCAGGTATTTGGTGAACTGCCCCTCGGAGTCGAAGCGGCCCCGGCAGTCCTGCACCACCACCGCGTAGCCCTCGCGGGCAAACCGCTCGGCCACCTCGCCGCGCCGCAGGGGTGCGGGGTTGGCGGCGGTGCGCTCGCGCCGGGTGGGTTCGTCTTTGCCGTAGGGTGTGCGCTCCAGCAGCACCGGCAGGGGGCCGGTGTGGCCGGCCGGCAGATACACATCGGTGGCCAGGCGCACGCCGTCGCGCATGGGCACCCAGCAGGTGTGACGCACCACCCCGCCCACACCGGCCGGGGCGGCGGACGGTGCCATTGGATTCATCATCGTGGTCATGAAAGTTCCTGCCTCAGTCGAGCTTGAGGTTGCGGTCCTTGACCAGCTTGGCCCAGCGCGCCGTGTCTTCCTGGATGAAGCGGCCGAGCTCCTGCGGCGTGGTGGGTGCGGGCTCCGCACCCTGCGCCACCAGCGAGGCGGTCACCTCCGCATCGGCCAGCGATGCGCGCAGCACCTTGCTGATTTTTTGCACCGCCTCCGCCGGCGTGCCCGTAGGCGCGAACAGGGCGTACCAGATGTCGTACTCGAAGTCCTTGAGCCCCGCCTCGGCCATGGTCGGCACCTGCGGGAAGGCACGCGAGCGCTTGGCGCTGGCCACCGCCAGCGGCACCAGCTTGCCCGCCTTGATGTGCGCAGCCACGCTGGGCACTGCATTGATGCCCAGCTGCACATGCCCGCCCGCCAGCTCGTTCACCGCCGGGCCGCCGCCCTTGTACGGGATCTGCACCATGCGCGTGCCGGTGGCCGCCTGGAACATCTCCATCGACAAATGCCCCGGACTGCCGTTGCCGCTGGTGCTGTAGTTCAGGCCGCCGGGGTTCTTGCGTGCCAGCTCGATAAGCTCCTGCACCGTGCGGACCTGCAGGCTCGGGTGTGTGGTGAGGATGGGCACGTTGACCACCACCCGCCCCACCGGCACGAAGTCGCGCGACGGGTTGTACGTGAGCTTGCTGGACAGCAGCGGCGCCGTCACCATGCCGGAACCTGCGCCCATCAACAGCGTGTACCCGTCGGCCGGCGCCGAGGAGACCGCCTGGAAGCCGTGCGCACCGGGCCGGTTGTCGATGACGACAGGCTGCCGCCACTGGTCCGACATCTTGCGTGCCACCACACGCATGGCCGTGTCCGCAGCTGCCCCTGCCGGAAACGGAATCACGATGCGCACGGGCTTCTCGGGGAACTCGGCCGCGCCGGCGATCAGGGGGTGGCACAGCATGAAGGAACACAACAGCGCGAGCGTTTGCGGAATGCGGGACATCCAGGGAATCATGCGGTGCTTGTTATCAGAAATCATGGCGAACTCCCGCTCCAATGGCGCGCACGGACACATTGCTGCGGCTCGAATCGATGCCGTCGCGGTCGATGAAGGCCTGCAGTTCGGTGCGTTTGGACAGGGCATAGGTATAGGCTACCTGCTGGCGCTTGCGCAGGCCGCGCAGCGACGCCTGCACATCGCGCTGCATCACGTTGACGACGATGGCGTGCTGGCCAGCTGAAAAGCGGGTGCCCACCAGCCAGTAGTCCACATCGGCGCGGGTGGTGGCCGACGTCCTGGCGTACGTATCGCGGCCCAGCAGCACATAGGGCTCGATCGCGCCGAAGTCGTAGCGCACGCCGGCCTGCCATTTGCTGGAGAACTCGTTGGCCAGCAGTCCACCCGGGCGCGTGTCCTTGCCGTAGCCGATGCCTGCCGACCAGGGCCCGTCGGCATAGTTGAGGCCCAGGTCCAGCGACTTGGCGCCGTTTTCCTGCTCGGGCGTCTTGGCATCGCCGCGCAGGTAGTAGCGCGCCCGCAGGTTGACGCCGCCCCAGGTGGGGCTTTGGTAGCCGATGGCGTTGGACGTGCGGTTGCGCGCGTTCAGGATAGAGGTGCCGATGGCCGTGGCCCCGGCATCGTTGGCGGCGAACGAGGTGATGCGCGTGACTTGCGAGTACAGCGGCGAACCGGTCGGGTTGGCGGAGTCGAGCCGCCCCAGCGCCACCGTGCCCAGGCTGCCGCGCAAGGCGGCATAGCTGTTGCGAAACGCTGGCGTGGTGGCGGCGCCGGAGTCGGCTTCGAGCCCCATCTCCAGGCCGAACAAGGCGGCCAGGCCATCGCCCAGGTCTTCCTTGCCGCGAAAGCCCAGGCGGGATGCGTTGTCGCGCTCTTCCGTGACGGAACCGGCGTTGCCGGTCTTCACGTTGTTGACGGTGAGCCGCACCTGGCCATAGACCTGCAGGTCCTGTGCGGCAGCGGGCCCCGCAGCCGAAACGGAAAGGCCGCAGGCGGCCAGCGCGAAGGGAAATGAGCGCCTCATGAAATCTTGCTCCTTGAAGGGGTAGTGCCAGGTTGGCTGATGACGCCGCCGATTCTGTGGAGCGAGGTGCTCGGCCACAACGCTATGACGAACGCTGATGACCCTATGCAATAGACCGCAGGTTTGCGCTGGCGTGGCAGCAATGCAAAGATGCAGGCTGGCTGCCTGCATACCCGAACGTCTGCCCCTTTTCCACCCCATGAACTTCAAGCAACTCGAGGCCTTCCAGGCCATCATGCTCAGCGGCTCCACCACCGGCGCGGCCGAGCGCATGGGGCTGTCGCAGCCCGCCATCAGCCGCTTGCTGGCGCAGCTGGAGGAGGACCTGGCCCTGCGTTTGTTCGTGCGCGAAAAAGGCCGCCTGAGCCCCACGGCCGAAGCCCATGCGCTGCTGCACGACGCCCAGGTGCTGATGGACTCGGCGCAGTGCTTTCGCCGCCATGCCGAACAGTTGCGCCTGGGCGGCTTCAAGCGGCGCCTGCTGAAGGTGGCGGTGCCCAGCACGCTGGCCACCACACTCATGCCGGTGCTGGCCAAGCGCTTCATGCAGGCGCACCCGGACGTGGTGCTGGAGGTGCTGTCAGGCTCGTACAACGACACCGAGCGCGCGCTGCTGAGCCGCGATGCGGACATCGGCCTCGTGCGCCTGCCCATGGAAATGCAGGGACTGAACACCCGCGTCAGCCTGGACTCCGAAGCCGTGTGCATCATGCCCCGGGGCCATGCGCTCGAAGGCCTGGCAGAGGTCAGCCCCACCGACCTGATCGACGTCAGCCTGATCCTGCTGGGGCGCCAGCGGCAGATCCGCCACGACATCGACATGGCCTTTCGCCAGCGGCGCGTGCAGCCGCGCGTGGCGCTGGAGGTGCACTCCATCAGCGAGGCCTGCGCCCACGTGGCCCAGGGGCTCGGGGTCTCGATCGTGAACGCCTTGCTGGCGCAGCACTGCCCGTACGAAGCGATCACGTCGCGCCCGTTCAGGCCCCGTATCGCCTACCAGCTGGGCATCGCCACGGTGAACAACGCACCGGCTTCGCCGCTGCATGACACCTTCACGCGACTGCTGGTGGAGGCGATGGAAGCACCTTCCCCCGCCGTGGCATTGCCTTCAGCTCCCTGAAACTGGCGCGCCCCTCGCCAGTGCACCCCTGGAACTGGCTTCGCCAGGCCACCGGGTGCATCTCCCTCCCACGCAGCAAGAGAGGGGAAAGGCGCCGCAGGCAACTCAGGGGGTGCGGTCTTAAATCGCCACGAGGTTGCGAATGCCCTTGGCTTCCATCTCGCTACCTGGCCCGCGGGCGATGACCTCGCCGCGCTCCATCACCAGGTACTCATCGGCCAGTTCCTGCGCAAAGTCGTAGTACTGCTCGCACAGCAGGATGGCCATTTCTCCCTGGTCGGCCAGCATGCGGATCACGCGGCCGATGTCCTTGATGATGCTGGGCTGGATGCCCTCGGTGGGCTCGTCCAGGATGAGCAAACGCGGGCCGGGGGCCAGCGCGCGGGCAATGGCCAGCTGCTGTTGTTGCCCGCCCGACAGGTCACCGCCCCGGCGCTTGAGCATCTGCTTGAGCACCGGGAAGAGTTCGTACAGGTGTGCAGGCACAGGCGTCGATCCGCTTTTGTAGGCCAGGCCCATGCGCAGGTTTTCTTCCACCGTCAGGCGGCCGAAGATTTCGCGGCCTTGCGGCACAAAGCCGATGCCTGCGCGCGCCCGGTCGTAGGGCGTGGCTTTGTCGATGGGTTTGCCGTCGAAGCTGATGCTGCCGCTCTTGATGGGCACCAGCCCCATGAGGCTTTTGAGCAGCGTCGTCTTGCCCACGCCGTTGCGGCCGAGCAGCACGGTGACCTTGCCCGGGGTGGCGGTGAGGCTCACGTCACGCAGGATGTGGGAGCCGCCGTAGTACTGGTTGATGTTCTGGACGGTGAGCATGGTGACTTGGGGTGTTTTGGGCCGCTAGCGCTAGTTCAATATGCGCCGGCAGCTATATTTTTGATAGTGAATACTTTCACCGGCCGAGGTACACCTCGATCACGCGCTCGTCGGCCTGTACCTGGTCGAGCGTGCCTTCGGCCAGCACCGAGCCGTCGCACAGCACCGTCACCTTCTCTGAGATGGTGCGGATGAAGCCCATGTCGTGCTCCACCACCATGAGCGAGTGTTTGCCCTTGAGCGTGAGGAACAGCTCCGCAGTGCGGGCGGTCTCTTCATCGGTCATGCCGGCCACGGGTTCGTCCAGCAGCAGCAGCTTGGGGTCCTGCATGAGCAGCATGCCAATCTCCAGCCACTGCTTTTGCCCGTGGCTCAGGTTGCCCGACTGGCGCGTGACGCTGTCGGCCAGGTGAATGGTGTGCAGGATCTCGGCCAGGCGGTCCGACTGTGCGGAGTCGAGCTTGAAGAACATGCTGGACTTCACGCCCTTGTGGGTCTTGAGCGCCAGCTCCAGGTTCTCGAACACGCTGAGCTGCTCGAACACCGTGGGCTTCTGGAACTTGCGGCCGATACCCAGGCTTGCGATCTCGGGCTCGTTGTGACGCAGCAGGTCGATGGTGGAGCCAAAGAACACCGTGCCTTTGTCGGGCCGGGTCTTGCCGGTGATGATGTCCATCATCGTCGTCTTGCCCGCACCATTGGGGCCGATGATGCAGCGCAGCTCGCCCGGGGCGATGTCCAGGCTCAGGCCGTTGATGGCCTTGAAGCCGTCAAAGCTCACATGAACATCTTCCAGGTACAGGATGCGGCCGTGGGTCACGTCCACTTCGCCCGGCGTGGCAATGCGCGAGAAGCCTGCAGCGCGGCCGCCCGACTCGGTCTGGCCCAGTGCGACGGGCGCCAGCGTCTTCTGCAGCCGCCGCGCGCCTTCTTCCATCAGATCGGGCGTCATTGCGCGGCTCCCTTCGGTGTTGTCATTTTTGCCTTGAGCTTCTTGACCAGCCCCACCACACCGTCGGGCAGGAACAGCGTGACCGCAATGAACAGCGCGCCCAGAAAGTACAGCCAGAACTCCGGCGCCGTCACCGTGAGCCAGCTCTTGGCACCGTTGACAATGAACGCGCCCACGATGGGTCCGATGAGTGTGGCGCGCCCGCCCACGGCCGCCCATACGGCGATCTCGATGGAGTTGGCGGCGCTCATCTCGCCGGGGTTGATGATGCCGACCTGGGGCACATACAACGCCCCCGCCACGCCGCACATCATGGCGCTGATGGTCCAGATGGTGAGCTTGTAGGGCAGCGGCGAATAGCCCGAGAACATAACGCGGCTCTCGGCATCGCGCACCGCCTGCAGCACGCGGCCAAACTTGCTGCGCACCAGCCAGCGCGCCAGCAGGAAGAAGCCCAGCAGCGACAACCCCGTCAGCACGAACAGCGTCATGCGCATGTTCTGCGTGGCGATGGGCGTGCCCAGGATGCGCTTGAAGTCGGTAAAGCCGTTGTTGCCGCCAAAGCCGGTTTCGTTGCGGAAGAACAGCAGCATGGCCGCATAAGTCATGGCCTGGGTGATGATGGAGAAGTACACACCCTTGATGCGCGAGCGGAAGGCGAAGTAGCCGAACACAAACGCGATCACGCCCGGCACGGCCACGATGAGGATCAGCGTGGCGATGAAGCTGTCGGACAGCGCCCAGTGCCAGGGCAGCTCCTTCCAGTCGAGGAACACCATGAAGTCGGGCAGGTCGCTCTTGTAGTTGCCGTCGCGGCCGATCTGGCGCATGAGGTACATGCCCATCACGTAGCCGCCCAGCGCAAAGAACAGGCCGTGGCCCAGGCTCAGGATGCCGGTGTAGCCCCAGATCAGGTCCATGGCCAGCGCACAGATGGCGTAGCACATGATCTTGCCAAGCAGCGCCACGGCGTAGTCGCTGAGGTGGAACACGCTGCCTGCGGGCACCCACAGGTTGAGCACGGGTGCCACGGCGCACACCACGATGAGCGCCACGATAAAGGCCGACCAGCCGCCGCGCGTGAGCAGCGGCGCCGGTGCGGGCAGTTGGATGTTGGGAGAGGTTGGCGTAGTCATGATCAGTCGTCTCTGGTGCTTCAGTCGGCCGTACGCCCTTTGACCGCGAAGATGCCCTGGGGCCGCTTCTGGATGAAGATGATGATGAACACCAGCACCGCAATCTTGGCCAGCACCGCGCCCGCCCAGCCTTCGAGGAATTTGTTCAGGATGCCCAGGCCCAGCGCGGCATACACCGTGCCCGCCAGCTGGCCCACGCCGCCCAGCACCACCACCATGAAGGCATCGACGATGTAGCTCTGCCCCAGGTCCGGCCCCACGTTGCCCACCTGGCTCAGCGCGCAACCCGCCAGGCCCGCAATGCCCGAGCCCAGCGCAAAGGCCATGGTGTCGATGCGCGCAGTGTTCACGCCCATGCACGAGGCAATGGGGCGGTTTTGCGTCACACCACGCACGAACAGGCCCAGGCGCGTGCGACCGATCAGGTAGCCCATGCCCAGCAGCACCGCGATGGCAAAGCCAATGATGACGAGGCGGTTGTAGGGCAGCGTGAGGTTGGAGAGCACCTGCACGCCACCGCTCATCCACGCGGGGTTTTCCACACCCACGTTCTGCGCGCCAAAAATCGTGCGCACCAGTTGCATCAGCACCAGGCTGATGCCCCAGGTGGCCAGCAGCGTCTCCAGCGGGCGGCCGTACAGAAAGCGCAGCACGCCGCGCTCCAGCACCGCGCCCACGGCGGCCGAGGCGCCAAAGGCCAGGGGCAGCGCAGCGACCAGGTACCAGTCGAACGCACCCGGAAAATACTTCTGGAAGATGCCCTGCACCACATAGGTGGCGTAGGCGCCGATCATCATCAGCTCGCCGTGGGCCATGTTGATCACGCCCATCAGGCCGTAGGTGATGGCCAGGCCCAAGGCGACGAGCAGCAGGATGGAGCCCAGGCTGATGCCCGAAAACGCAGCGCCCAGGCGCTCGCCCCACGCGAGCTGGCCTTCCATGGCGCGCAGTGCGGCCTGCAGCGCGGCCTTGACCTTGGCGTCTTCTTCGACGGTGACGCGTTCGTTGAGCAGCAGCCGCGTATCAGGTGTTGCGCTGAGCGACAGTGCCTGGGCGGCCGCGATGCGTTGTGCGGGGTCGTCGCTGCCCAGCAGCGTGGCGGCACGCGCCAGCTCCAGCTGGGTCTTGATCTTGTCGTTGGTCTCCTGCGCCAGCGCCTTGTCGAGCAGGGGCAGTCGGCCTGCATCCGGCTCCTTGGTCAGTGCCTTGGCGGCGGCCATGCGCCGGGTTTCGTCCTTGCCAAACAGCGCCAGGCCCGCCAGGGCCGTGTCGATCTCGCCGCGCATGCGGTTGTTGTTGATGATGTCTTCGGCATCGACGGGCACGGGGACCTCGGCGCCAGTGACAGGATCGATGCCCTTGTCATCGCGCACGATCAGCGCCTTGCCATCGGCCACCTTCACCGCGTCCTCGGCCAGCGCCTGCAAGAAGGCAGCGGTGCGTTCGCTGGGCTCCACCACGGCCTGCTGCACGGCGGCCACACGGTCGTCGGTGTCACCAGCGGCCATGGCCAAGGCCTGCTCGGCGGTGAGGGCGTGGGCGCTGCCCGCCAGGCACAACAGGCTGACCAGGCACCAGCGCATGGCCAGAAAACATCGCAACATAAGAAGAATTCCATTCGGCCTGCTGTCGGTGGCAGGCGGGTGTCAAAGAAAAAGGGAGGGCGCACACAGGCGCCCTCCCCTCTTGGGCACACTGCAGGTGCTTACTTCTTTTCAGGTTCGTCTTTTTTCTTGTCGTTGCCTTCGATGTAAGGAGACCATGGCTTGGCCTTCACGGGGCCGGGGGTCTTCCACACCACGTTGAACTGGCCGTCGGCCTTGATCTCGCCGATGAACACGCTCTTGTGCAGGTGGTGGTTCTTCTCGTCCATCTTGGAGACGATGCCCGACGGTGCCTTGAAGGTCTGGCCGGCCATGGCGGCAATCACTTTGTCCACATCGGTGCTCTTGGCCTTTTCAACCGCTTGCTTCCACATGTTGATGCCGATGTAGGTGGCTTCCATCGGGTCGTTGGTGAGCGGCTTGTCCTTGTGGCCGGCAATGCCCTTGGCCTTGGCGTAGTCGCTCCACTTCTTGATGAACTCGGTGTTGGCCGGGCTCTTGATGGACTGGAAGTAGTTCCAGGCAGCCAGGTGACCCACCAGCGGCTTGGTGTCCACACCGCGCAGCTCTTCCTCGCCCACCGAGAAGGCGACCACGGGCACGTCCTTGGCCTTCAGGCCGGCGTTGCCCAGTTCCTTGTAGAAGGGCACGTTGGAGTCACCGTTGATGGTGGAGACCACGGCCGTCTTGCCGCCCTGGCTGAACTTCTTGATGTCGGCCACGATGGTCTGGTAGTCAGAGTGGCCGAAGGGGGTGTACTTCTCGTCGATGTCGCTGTCCTTCACGCCCTTGCTCTTGAGGTAGGCGCGCAGGATCTTGTTGGTGGTGCGGGGGTAGACGTAGTCGGTGCCCAGCAGTACCCAGCGCTTGGCGCTGCCGCCGTCCTTGCTCATCAGGTAGTCCACCGCGGGGATGGCCTGCTGGTTGGGCGCGGCGCCGGTGTAGAACACGTTCTTGGACAGCTCTTCACCTTCGTACTGCACGGGGTAGAACAGCAGGCCGTTCATTTCTTCCACGACCGGCAACACCGACTTGCGCGACACCGAGGTCCAGCAGCCGAAGATGACCGAGACCTTGTCCTGGCCCAGCAGCTGCTTGGTCTTTTCGGCGAACAGGGGCCAGTTGGAGGCTGGGTCCACCACCACGGGTTCGAGCTTCTTGCCCAGCACGCCGCCCTTGGCGTTGATCTCGTCGATCGCCATGAGCACGGTGTCTTTCAGCACGGTCTCAGAGATGGCCATGGTGCCCGACAGGCTGTGCAGGATGCCGACCTTGATCGTGTCCTGGGCGTGGGCTGGCAGCGCAGACAGGCCAGCGAGCGTAGCGACGGCCGCGAGGGCCTTGAGGGAATAACGACGTTGCATGTGTGCTTCTCCGGTGGTGGTTTCAATCAGGAAATCAATCAAACCGCTTCGCCCGGTGGGCCCCGGTGTGGAGCCCCTGTGGATCGGGCGATGGAATGGATTCTGGAGAGCGGGGCCGGTTGGCGAAATACGCCGGGTGGCGTACACGCCCCGCGGCGAGCCCGCATCACACGGGGGCCGTTGCGAGGCGACTCACCACCCCCGATGCACGCCACAGGCGCACAAGGGCAAGGATGGCATTCACTATGAAAACAATAGCTGTTACGGCATGTACCACTAGCGCTACCAGCCCATTTCATGCAAAAACCTTGGCCTGCAAAGGTTGTGGGGCCTCCGTAGAATCCAAGGGTTTTCCCTAGTTTTGCGCGCCTGACCCCATCGGCCCCGGTGCTGTCCTTTTGTCCCTCTGCGCTCCATGAACCTCCCCCTGCTGGCCCTGGCCATTGCCGCTTTTGGCATTGGCACCACCGAATTCGTGATCCTGGGGCTGCTGCCCGAGGTGGCAGGTGACCTGTCCGTCTCCATCCCCGCCGCCGGCATGCTGGTGTCGGCCTACGCCCTGGGCGTGGCCGTGGGTGGACCGCTGCTGGCGGTGGCCACCGCGCGCTGGCCGCGCAAGACCACGCTGACCTGGCTGATGGTGCTGTTCATCGTGGGCAATGTGGGTTGCGCGCTGGCCCCCAGCTATGCGTGGCTGATGGTGGCGCGCGTGGTCACCTCGTTCTGCCACGCCGCGTTTTTTGGCATTGGCGCCGTGGTGGCCGCCAGCGTGGTGGAGCCCCACAAGCGCGCCCAGGCCATGGCGCTGATGTTCACCGGACTCACGCTCGCCAACGTGCTGGGCGTGCCGCTGGGCACGCTGCTGGGCCAGCACCTGGGCTGGCGCTCCACCTTCTGGGCGGTGGTGGTGATTGGGGTGCTGGCCGTGGCCGCCGTGGTGCGCTGGGTGCCACACCTGCGCCACCAGATCAGCGGCAGCGCGCTGGGCGAGTTCCGCGTGCTGCGCATTCGCCAGGTGTGGCTGGCGCTGGCGGTGAGCGTGCTCGCATCCACCAGCATGTTCACGCTGTTCACCTACATCACGCCCATCCTGCGCGACGTGACCGGTGTCTCGCCCCAGAACGTGAGCGGCGTGCTGCTGCTGTGCGGCGTGGGCCTGACTATTGGCAACCTGCTGGGCGGCCGCCTGGCAGACTGGAAGCTGCTGCCCTCGCTGATGGGCATCTTTGCCGTGCTGGCGGGGGTGCTGGCAGCGTTTTCGTTCACCAGCGTGTGGCTGTGGCCTGCCGTCATCACCGTGGTGGTGTGGGGCATGGTGTCGTTCGCGGCGGGCACGCCGCTGCAGGCGCGGGTGGTGTCGCAGGCGGGCGATGCGCCCAGCCTGGCGTCCACGCTCAACATCGGCGCATTCAACCTCGGCAATGCCATTGGTGCCTGGCTGGGGGGCGCAGTCATCACGGCCGGGTGGTCGCTGCAGACCATTCCGCTGGTGGCGGCCGCCGTCACGCTGAGTGCGCTGGCGCTCACGGCCTACATTGCCTGGCTGGACCGGCAGCCCACGCACAAGGCTCCGGCGCTGGCCGACTGCAAGGCGGCCTAAGCCGTTTCGGCGCGCTCGAACGCCACATAGCCGTCTTCGATGGCAGGCAGGATCTGCAGCACCTCGAAATACGGCACGGTAAGCAGGGGGGAATCGCGCAGCCGCTCCATGAAGTCGTAGTGCTTGAGCGGGTCATCGGTTTCCACCAGCATCAGGTCGCTGCAAGGCGCTGCGAAGGCCTCGGCATCGAAGTGGCGCAAGCGCAGGGCTCCCTGGTAGCGGGGCAGCAGGGCATGCAGGTGCGCCTCACCCAACTCACGCCTTTGCTCACGGGGCAAACGCAGCCACTCGGGCAGTGCACGCAGGTGGATGAAGAAGGCATAACGGGTGGCCATGGGGTGATCTCCTGGGGTCGATGAGAAAACAGGTGTTGAGCCGGCAGGCTTGGATCAAGCAGTGCGCAGCAGGCGGGCCAGCAGCCCGGGCGCCCAGCGCTGCAAGTGCCAGGCCGCGCGCGCCTTGCCGATGCGGATGTCGGTGTGCCCCGCCATCAGGCCGCGGACCAGTGCCTGTGCAGCGACATCGGGAGGGATCTTGCCGCGCCCTCGGCCCCGGGTCATGGGCGTGTCCACCAGCGGCATCACAGCGTGAACCACCCGCACTGGGCTGCCTTGCATCTGCACCCGCAGCGCCTTGGTGAACAGGTCCAGCCCGGCCTTGGTGGCGCTGTAAACCGCCGCCGTGCGCTTGGGGCAAGAGCCCAGCACCGACCCGACATTGACCACCCATGCGCGCTGCTGGGCCTGCAAATGGGGCAGCAGCACGCGCGTCAGCGCCATCGGCACCAGCAGGTTGATCTCGACCTCCGCGCGCATGTCCTGTGCCCTATAGCCGGCATCGTCCATCCGCAGATCGTGCTGGATGCCTGCGTTGTTCACCAGCGCGCCAATATCGGGATAGCGCAGCAGCCACTGCGCCGCCAGGCCGTCCATCTCTTCGATGCGGGACAGGTCGGCCACCCAGGGCTCGATCAGTCCATGGGCATCTGCCAGCGCCTGCAGCGGCTCAGCCTGCCGTGCCACGGCCAGTACGGGCACGCCGCACCGTGCCAGCTCCAGGGCCAGCGCCCGGCCAATGCCCGAGCTCGCGCCGGTGACGATGGTGCGTGGCAACGGGCCTGCGGGCGCGGCCTGGCGTGCGGTGGTGGGGGTGCGAGCGTGTGACATGGGCCGCACTCTAGGCATGGCGCCGTCCGTCGTCATCAACCCAGGTTAATTGGCGAACGAAGGGGGCTCTCACCCCCAGGCCCAGCGGAAACTTCGCCACACTGCCACGCGGCATACTGCGCGCCATGGCCCCCATCCCGCACCCCGCCTTCTGGTCGCTCCTCACACAGGCGGCGGGCACGCAGGCCCTGCCCGACTGGGCCACGGCAGAGCGCGCCATCACCACGCACGCAGTACAGGCAGGCGGCACGGTCTTTCTGCAGGGGGTACAGCACCCGTATGTTTACGCGGTTCAAGCAGGCTTGTTCAAGCTGAGCTACCTGCAGGATGACGGCACGGAATGGATCAAGTCGTTTGCCGAAGAAGGACGTTTTTTTGCCAGCGTATCCGCCCTGCAGCCTGGCGGCCGCACGGCCTTCATGGTGACGGCCATCGAGCCCGCCACCCTGGAGCGCATCGACCACGGCGTGCTGCTCGCGCTGGCCGAACGCCACCTGCCCTGGGCAAAGGCGCTGTACCAGCTGACCCTGGTGTACGCCGCGCGCAAGGAGGCGCGTGAGCGCGAATTGCTCACCCTCACCCCCGAGGGCCGCTACCGTGCCTTCCTGGCATCACACCCCAACCTGGCGCTGCGCATCCCGCAAAAAGACCTGGCGCGCCACCTGGGATTGACGCCCGTCGGGCTCAACCGCATTGCCATGCGCGTGCGGCGCAGCGTCACATAGCCGACATTCGCCGGCAGCGCAGCGCTGCGCAGTGGCGCTAGGATGGCCCCCTGCCCTTGCCACGCGGTGATTGCCATCGAAGACGCCGGCGTGCACTTTCTCAACCGCTCAGGACAACCCATGGTGAAACGACGCACAGTGCTTCTCGGTGGCGCCGCAACAGCCGGCGCGCTGGTCATTGGCTGGGGCGTGGTGCCCCCGCGCCAGCGGCTGCACACCGCGCAGCCCCTGCCCCAGGGCACAGGCCAGGTGGCGCTGAATGGCTGGCTCAAGGTAGCAGCCGACAACACGGTGACGGTGATGATGGCCAAGTCCGAAATGGGCCAGGGCGCGCACACCGGGCTGGCCGCCATCCTGGCGGAAGAGCTGGACGCCGACTGGGCCCAGGTGCGGCTGGAGATGGCGCCCATCGACGACATCTACAACAACCTGGCCACGGTGGTGGACGGCCTGCCGTTCCACCCCGACAACGACGGCTCCATCAAGGCCGTGGCGGGCTGGCTGACCGCCAAGACCATGCGCGAAGTGGGCGTGATGATGACGGGTGGCTCCAGCAGCATCAAGGACCTGTGGCGTCCCATGCGCGAGGCCGGTGCCCACGCCCGCGCCATGCTCATCAACGCAGCGGCCGTGCAATGGAAGGTGCAGGCCGCCGAATGCAAGGCCAACGCCGGCGTGGTGGAACATGCGGCAGGCCAGCGCGCCACGTTTGGCGAGCTGGCCGCACTGGCGGCGCAGCAGCCGCCTCCAGGCAAGGTGCCCCTCAAGGCGCCTGCTGAATTCAAGCTGATCGGCAAGCCGCTCACCCGCATCGAGGCGCCCTCCAAGCTCGACGGCAGTGCGGTGTTTGGCATCGATGCCCACCCGCCCGGCCTGCTGTACGCCAGCGTGGTGATGTGCCCCACGCGGGGCGGCAAAGTAGTCCAGTTCGATGGCGCAGCCGCGCAAAAAATGCCCGGGGTGAAGGAGGTGCTGGCCGTAGCGCCGTACCACGGCGGCACTGGCGGCGTGGCCGTGATTGCCGACACGCCCTGGCACGCCAAAAAGGCCGCCGCAGCAGTCACCGCGCAGTGGGACCACGGCCCCGCCGCCGCGCTGTCGAGCGCCGCCGTCATGACCCAGCTGACCCAGGCGCTGGACCAGGCCCAGGGCTTTGGCTACCACAGCGTGGGCGATGTGGACCAGGCCCTGCAAGGCGCTGCAACCACCCTCACTGCCGACTACCGCGCGCCTTACCTGGCCCACGCCACCATGGAGCCCATCAACTGCACCGTGCAGTTCAAGGATGGCGCGGCCAGCGTGTGGACATCCACCCAGGTGCCGGGCCTGGCGCGCATGGCTGCCGCCAAGGCCCTGGGCATCGACGACACCAAGGTGACTGTGCACCAGCTGCTGCTGGGCGGTGGCTTTGGCCGGCGGCTGGAGGTGGACTATGTGGCCCAGGCCGCCGCCATTGCCAAGGCCGCGGGCGGCGCGCCGGTGCAGACGCTGTGGTCCCGCGAGCAGGACCTGCAGCACGACTTCTACCGCCCCGCCTGCGTGGCCCGGTTCAAGGCCGGGCTGGACGCACAGGGCCAGCTGGTGGCCTGGCACAACGTGTCGGCCGGTCAGGCCATCGTGCCGCAGGTGCTGGCCCGCACCTTTGGCCTGCCGGGCGCCGGGCCGGACAAGACCACGTCCGAAGGCGCGTTCGACCAGCCCTACGAGTGGCCCCACGCACGCATTGCCCACGAGATCATCGACCTGCCGCTGCCCGTGGGCTTCTGGCGCTCGGTGGGGCATTCGCACCAGGCGTTCTTCAAAGAGAGTTTTGTGGACGAAGCAGCCCACGCCGCCAAGAAGGACCCGGTGGCCTTCCGCGCCGCGCTGCTGCAAAAACACCCGCGCCACCTGAAGGTCCTGCAAAAGGCGGCCGAGCTGGCGGGCTGGGGCCAGCCCTTGCCGCCCGATGCGTCGGGCGTGCAACGGGCGCGCGGCGTGGCGCTGCACCAGTCGTTCGGCTCCATCGTCGCGCAGGTGGCCGAGGTGTCGGTGGGTGCCGAAAAGGCCATCCGCGTGCACCGCGTGGTGTGCGTGATCGACTGCGGCGCGGCCATCAACCCCAACCTCATTGCCCAGCAGATGGAAAGCGCCGTGGTCTATGGCCTCACCGCTGCGCTGTGGGGCGAAGTGACGATCAAGGATGGCCAGGTGCAGCAGAGCAACCTGCACGACTACCCCCTGCTGCGCATCGCCGACTGCCCCCGCGTGGAGACCCACATCATCGCCAGCGCCGAGCCCCCCGAGGGCGTGGGCGAGCCCGGCGTGCCGCCCATCGCACCCGCCGTGGCCAATGCCTTGTTTGCCCTCACCGGCCAGCGCCTGCGCGCGCTGCCGCTCAAGCTCAGCTGACCCGACGCACCGGAGCCCCCATGACCACGACCCTGAACCTCAACGGCCAACCTGTCGCTGTCAACGCCGAACCCGACACGCCCCTGCTGTGGGTGCTGCGCGGCGAGCTGCAGATGAACGGCACCAAGTTTGGCTGCGGCATGGCGCTGTGTGGCGCCTGCACGGTGCACCTGAACGGCGAGCCGGTGCGCGCCTGCATCACGCCCCTGTCGGCCGTGGGCAGCGCCCAGGTCACCACCATCGAGGGCCTGCAGGGCCCCGAAGCCTCTGCACTGCGCACCGCATGGACCGCAGTGGATGTGGCGCAGTGCGGCTACTGCCAGAGCGGGCAGCTGATGTCAGCCTGTGCCCTGCTGAAGAAAACGCCGCAGCCTACCGATGCCGACATCGACGCCGCCATGTCGGGCAATGCCTGCCGCTGTGGCACCTACCCGCGCATCCGGGCGGCGATCCACCAGGCTGCGCGCGGGCCTCAGGGCTGAGAGATCCCCCCTCCCAGGTCGAGCGAAACCTGCTCGACCACGCCCCCTTTTTCGGGCGGCATGTCGGCGCAGTACACGGCATTGCGCCCTGTGCCCTTGGCTTGGTAGAGGGCCTGGTCGGCACGGTTCACCAGCTCTTCAAAATTCATCCCCGAGCCCTTGTACAGGGTGGCTACGCCAATGCTCACGGTGACGGCCACCTCCTGCCCTTCGTCGCCCACGCACACCAGCAAGGACTCGACCTCGCGGCGCAGCGACTCTGCCACTTGCAACGCGCTCGCGCTGTCGGTCTCGGGCAGCACGATGACAAACTCCTCGCCCCCAAACCGCGCGACGATGTCCACACCGCTGCGCTTGTGCCCAGCACACACCTGGGCCACTGCGCAGATCACGCGGTCGCCCGCCAGGTGGCCGTACAGGTCGTTGACGGTCTTGAACAGGTCGATGTCTGCCACCAGCACGGACATCGGGTGCCCAAAACGCTCCGTGCGCTTGTATTCCTTGGCGCCCAGCTCCATCAGCGTGCGGCGGTTGGACAGACCCGTGAGCGAGTCGTTGGCGGCCAGCCGCTCCAGCGTGGCGTTGAGCTGCTGCAGCAGGCGGTTCTGCTCGGTGAGCTGCTGGTTGATCTGGGCGATCTCGGTCTCGCGGCACTTGCGGTCGTGGATGTTGAACGTGACGCCGATCAAGCGCTTGCCGGGCGTCTCGCTGTGGCCGTCCATGATGCGGCCATAGTTGGCAAACCAGATCCACTCGCCACTCTTGGAGCGCAGCCGGAACTCACACCGGTACTGCGGCGTGACGCCCGTCAGGTGGTCGGCCACGGCCTTGCGCACGGTGTCGATGTCGTCGGGGTGGAATAGGCCGTAGATGTCCTGCACGCCCGAGACGATTTCATCCTCGGAGAACCCCAGCTCTTCAAACGTCTTGGTCGCCTTGCGCGTGACGTTGCCGGTGATGAGGTCGTTCTCCCACAGGTCCAGCCCGGCGGCCTCCAGGGCCAGCTCCAGCCGCTCCTTGTTCAGGTCCGCCTCACCCATGGCCATGACCACCTTTTTTCACAGCGTTCCGTTTCTCTCGTGCGTCGGTGCGGGCTTCAGGGTTCAGCCGGGCGGCATGCCACCCGCGTAACCGATATTGCGCAGCAGCGCGGCAAACGATGCCACGACACCGGGGGTGTTGTAGAGCTGGGGCGCTGTCTGCACCGCAATCACGCTCACCTGGTTGCCAGTGCTGCGGCCCGTTTTAGGGTCGAAATACTGGGCCAGGTCGTCGCTGGCGTTGGAGAACCCACGACCCGTGCTCTCGGAGTAGTAGCAGATCGAGTCGGGTGCAATGATGTCGGGGGTGGTGCTGGCCGCCGAATACATGATCAGGTTCTCGTTGAGGTTGTAGAGGTAATGTGTCTCGGTGCTCTGGGCCGGGTCGGGTGCATTGTCCAGCCGGATGATGCCCGAGTCCAGCGACGCGCTGGACGTGGACTGGCTGACCGAGGTGATGAAAAAGTTGGTGACCACGGCGCGCGCGGCACGGCCAGTGAGGTTCTGGATGCCCGCCGCCACGGCCTGGGTGCTCAGCGGCGTGACCGCCTGCAAGAGCTGCAGGCCCAGCTGGCGTGCCTGCTCCAGCGTGCCCGGAATGTAGCTACCCGACAACGCGAACTGGTTGCCCGCGTTGGAGGGCCACATCGCAATGCCCGAGTACCCGCCGAAGCCGCCCACCACCCCGCCCGCCAGCGACTCGATGCCCGACGCCGTGGCGGAGCCCAGCACCGCGTACTCCGCCGCTACAAGCGTGGACGCATCGCTGGCCAGCACGGCGGGACTGGGCGCTGGCCCGGAAGGGGCGGTGAAGGTGGTCTGGGGCAGTTCAGGCACGGCACGGCCTGCGCCATCGCCGTTCACCACCCAGATGCTGCCGCCCGACATGGCCGCGCCAATCAACGGCACCAGCGAATTGATGGGCCCGATCTCCACCGGGATGAAGGCGCCTGGCTGCATGCCGGTGTACGCCTGCATCACGGCCACGGTGTTGCTGATGGAGTTCTGCACCGCCGTGAGGGTGAGGTTGTCGGCCGCGTCGGGCGAACCCATGATGGCCAGCACACAGGCATTGGTGGCGCCGTCGTAGTCCTGCACCTGCACCGTGCCCGTGTAGCCCTGGTCTGCCAGCTGCTGCACGATGGCGCATGCGTCTTGGTAACTGCCACCACCGCCGCTGGCCAGCACGGCCGCCCCGGTGGCGATCGCCTGGAAATCGGTCAGGCCATAGAAATAGACATTGCCCATCGGGCCCCCCTCTCTTATTTGGATGAAAAGCACGATATCCGAGCCCCGTCGAAAGTCAATGACCGGGATACCACGGGGGGATCGGCACCACGGCAGGGCCTGCACTCTGGTTTACGGCGGCATCATCGCCTATGCTGTGCACCAAGTTGTTTTCCGCTACCCCCACCATGAGCACCCCCGAAAAATCCCCCGTTTACGGCACCGAAGACCTTTTGATCAGCCTGTGCAACTCCGTCACCCGCGTGCTGGGCGTGGCTACACACAGCCAGATCCACTACTCCGGCATGGTGCAGCGCATCAGCAAGACCTGCCTGAAACCCGACATTGGCTGCTTTGTGCTGTTTGACGGCGGCTTCTCGGGGCTGGTGATCATCAACTTCTCGGGCCAGGCGGCGATGGAGCTGTACGCCAACTACCTGCTGAACATGGGTATGTCCAAGGACGACCTGGTCAGCTCTTACACCTCCGACGAGGTCAGCAACGTGATGGGCGAGCTGATGAACCAGGTGGTGGGCGACTTCACCGGCAAGGTGCGCCGCGAACTGCAGACCCACATCACACAAAACCAGCCCAAGATGCTGGTGCTGAACAAGCAGGTGCAGCTGTCGGTGGACGCCAACCTCGACAAGCCCGAGGCCCGGCGCGTGACCTTCTACACCAGCAACAACAACATCTTCTACCTGGAACTCGCCATCGACCGTACCGAGTTCATCAAGCTCTACGACTTTGAAGCGCAGGAAGCTCCCGACCCGGACGCGCTGATGGCCCAGTCGCAAGAAGCACCGCCCGTGCCCGCCCCACCGCCCGCCGGCCAGGACGACACGGATGCGCTGCTCAAGTCCCTGGGCATGTAGCAACACTACAAAAAAGATAGCTGCCAGCGCATGATGCACTAGCGCTTGCAGCCAATGTCGCTCGAAGAAGCGCCCAGAGTGGCTGCGGCGCCCCTCCGGGCGGCCAAGCGGGCCTGTCCTACACCCGCCGTCACGATGCACTGACCGCTCCGCCAGGTCACGGGTCTAAGCTGAAAAGCCCACCTGTTGATCGGAAAGGAGTCCCCATGCCACGTGCCGCCTGGAGCGCCAAACGCGAGCGCCAGTACGAACACATCAAGGACAGCCTGCTGGAGCGCGGAGAGAGCGAAAGCACCGCCGAAGAGATTGCCGCGCGCACCGTGAACAAGGAGCGCGCGCAACACGGCGAAGCCCGCACGGCCAACCCCAAGACCCTGAAGGCCACGCCGGCCCCTGTGCGCGGCGGCAAAAACTCACACCGCGGCCCGCAGGGCCGCACGCGCGAGCAGCTGTACGAGGACGCCAAGCGAGAGAACATCCGGGGTCGCTCCCGGATGAACAAGCAGCAACTGGAGCAGGCGCTGGCGCGCTGACCCTGGCCCGCGCTTGGCGTCCGCTCACTGCCAGCCGTAGCGCTGCATGTACCAGCGCTTCATCACGGTCGTCAGCAGCACGTAGCCCGCCAGAATGCCCACCAGCCACGGAAAGTAAGCCAGCGGCAGCGCCTGCAGCTTGAAGTGCCCGGCCAGCGGCCCCATGGGGATGAAGATGCCCACCGCCATGATGAGCACCGTGGCCGCAAGCAGCGGCACCGACGCCACGCTTTGCACAAATGGCAGCTTGGGCGTGCGGATCATGTGCACGATCAGCGTCTGCGTGAGCAGCCCCACCACGAACCAGCCCGACTGGAACAGCGTCTGCGCCCCGACGTTGTTGGCACCAAACACGTGCCACATGACGGCGAAGGTGGTGATGTCGAACACCGAACTGATGGGCCCGAAGAACACCATGAAGCGGCCGATGTCGCCCGGGTTCCACTTCAGCGGGTTGCGGATGAGCTCCTCGTCCACGTTGTCGAACGGAATGGCGATCTGCGACAGGTCATACAGCAGGTTCTGCACCAAGAGATGCAGCGGCAGCATGGGCAAGAAGGGCAGGAACGCGCTGGCCACCAGCACCGAGAACACGTTGCCGAAGTTGGAGCTGGCCGTCATGCGGATGTACTTGAGCATGTTGCTGAAGGTCTTGCGGCCCTCCATCACGCCCTCTTCCAGCACCATCAGGCTTTTCTCCAGCAGGATGATGTCGGCCGCCTCCTTGGCAATGTCCACCGCGCTGTCCACGCTGATGCCGATGTCGGCCGCACGCAGCGCGGGGGCGTCGTTGATGCCGTCGCCCATGAAGCCCACCACATGGCCGCCCGCGCGCAGCGCGCGCACCAGCCGCTCCTTGTGCAGTGGCGAGAGCTTGGCAAACACGTTGTGGGTGTCGGCCGCGCGCGCCAGGGTGGCGTCGTCCATGGCGTCCACGTCCTTGCCCAGCAACACGCCCTGCACCGCCAGGCCCACCTCGCGGCAGACCTTGAGTGTCACCAGCTCGTTGTCGCCGGTCAGCACCTTCACGGCCACACCGTGCGCAGCCAGCGCCTTCAGCGCGGGGGCAGTGGATTCCTTCGGTGGGTCCAGAAACGCCACGTAGCCGATCAGCGTGAGGCCCGATTCATCGGCCACGTTGTACACCGTCTGCTGGGGCGGCGTCTCCTTCATGGCCACGGCGACCACGCGCAGGCCTTCGTTGTTCAGGCCGCGCGTCACCTCCAGCACCCGTGCGCGCAGGGTGGCGTCCAGCGGCAGGTCTTGCGCGCCGGTGTGTTCCACCACGCGGACCTGGGTGCACACGTCCAGCATCTCCTCCACCGCACCCTTGCAGATCAGCTCGTGGTGGTCGTTGCGCTCGCTGACGATGACCGACATGCGCCGGCGCACGAAGTCGAACGGCACCTCATCGACCTTGCGGTAGTCCTGCGCCAGGCGCAGGTCGGTCTGCAGCTCCACATGCTCCAGCACGGCGTGGTCCAGCAGGTTCTTCAGGCCGCTCTGGTAGTGGCTGTTGAGGTAGGCAAAGGCCAGCACCTCGTCACTGTTGTGGCCGAACACGTCGGTGTGGCGCTCCAGAAAGATCTTGTCCTGTGTGAGCGTGCCGGTCTTGTCGGTGCACAGCACGTCCATGGCGCCAAAGTTCTGGATCGCGTCCAGCCGCTTGACCACCACCTTCTTGCGCGACAGCAGCACGGCGCCCTTGGCCAGCGTGCTGGTCACGATCATGGGCAGCATCTCGGGCGTGAGGCCCACGGCCACCGACAGCGCGAACAGAAACGCCTCCAGCCAGTCTCCCTTGGTAAAGCCGTTGACCACCAGCACGATAGGCACCATGACCAGCGCAAAGCGGATCAGCAGCCAGCTCACGCTGTTGACGCCTGCCTGGAACGCGGTGGGCGTGCGGTCGGTGGCCGTGACGCGGGTGGCCAGCGTGCCAAAGTAGGTGTGGTTGCCCGTGGCCACCACCAGCGCCGTGGCCGAGCCCGAGACCACGTTGGTGCCCATGAACAGCAGGTTGGTGGCGTCCAGCGCACTGGTGCCGGGCTGGCTGCGCTCGGCAAATTTTTCGACCGGCAGCGATTCTCCCGTCATGGCCGACTGGCTCACGAACAGGTCCTTGGCCGTGAGCACGCGGCAGTCCGACGGGATCATGTCGCCCGCCGACAGCACAATGTGGTCGCCCGGCACCAGCTGGTGGATGGGCAGCTCGCGCGGCGTGGCTGCGGCCTCCGCGCCGCTGCGGCGCAGCACCGTGGCGGTGTTGCTGACCAGCGACTTGAGGCGCTCGGCCGCGCGGTTGGAGCGGCCCTCCTGCACAAACCGCAGCAGCGTGGAGAGCACCACCATCGCCAGAATCACGACGGTGGCCTCGTGGTCTTCGGTGAGGTACGAGATCAGTGCCAGCACCGTGAGCAGCACGTTGAACGGGTTCTTGTAGCAGTGCCACAGGTGCAGCCAGGCGGGCAACGGCTTTTCGTGCTCCACCTCGTTGGGGCCGTGCTGGGCCAGGGCGGCGGCGGCCTGGGCGTCACTCAGACCCGCAGGGTCGGACTGCAGGCGCTCGATCAGTGGGGGCAGGTCATCGCTGGCGGCGCGCTGCAGCTCGCGGCTGAGCAGGTCGGGCGACGTGGCGGGGGTGGGCGCGCGGCCCAGGGTCAGCGTGTCCAGGATCAGCCGCCGCGCAAAGTGGCGCGTCACATGGCGGGTGTGCAGAAAGCGGTCGAACAGGTGGTGCAGGAAGCTCATGGCGGTCTCCCTAGCAGCAAGCGCTGACGGCGTTGCGCGTCACGGGCAGTGGTGCCGTGTGCGCAGAAATGTTGATGAAACTGAAACGGAACATGGTGAGTCACTCCTTCTGGCCGGCAACGGCCAGAGGCGTGAGGCTCACGCCGTCACGCGAGCCATCGCCCCGGGCCCTGGGCCTGGTATGCAAAGTTCAATGGGGATGTGGTGTGGGGCGGCGCTTCGGAGCGCCTGCGCGGGTCTGGGTCCATAGGGCCTCCTGGGTAGTGGTTGCAATACCGGCGTGGGCCGGCTTAAAGCGGCCGCGCCCGCCGTCGCAATGCCCGCGCAGGCGGCTGGCCATGCAGGTAGCAGCGAATGCGGTGCGTGGGCCACAACGTGGTGCCGTCAAGTTCGGCCACGGCTTGCAGGCTGCCAGCGGCCCCATGGGCAGGGCCCTGTGCGCCTGAAGGCAGCGATGCAGCATGCTCGGCGCGTTCAGCGCCAGGCGCCACCGCACGCTGGAAAAGGCTGGGCAGATCCACAACAAAAAAACGCATGGTCGTTGTCCTTGGCAGGCAGGGCGGAGCACGCAGACGCAGATGGGTGCCAGGGGGCACCGTCACAGCAGGCGGGCCATGCCCCAGCCAAAGGGGCGCGGCCCGTGCAGACGGCACAGATGCAGCAAAGCGGCAAGACGGTAAAGCCACCCACACCGCCATGGCCGACAGGGGCGCAGGGGGTACAACAGGGGCGGGGAGAGACGGGGCCGGAGCTTGCACAAGGCAATCCACGGCCCGGGAGCGGGCGTCAGGAGGCCTGGCAGGCAGCTGCCGTCACGGCTTGCTGGGGTTCACTGCAACAACTGGCACTTTCCACGCTGGGGCTCCGGAAATGAAGGTGCGCGATTATTGCGCTGCAACATGACGAGGTCAATGCGTTTTTTTGGCCCCGACGGTCACCCTTCAAACTGGGGATGCAACTGCCGGATGCGGTTCATGGCCATGGCCGCTGCTGCGGTGCGTGTTTCCACCCCCAGCTTGGCAAACACACGCTCCAGGTGCTTCTTGACGGTGGCGGGGCTGGCGCCCAGGATGTCGCCGATGTCGCGGTTGATCTTTCCCTTGACCACCCAGTACAGCACCTCGGCCTCGCGCGCGGTGAGCTTGAAGGACAGGCTCATGGATTCGATGATCTTGGCATCCGACACCTCGCGCATCACGATGAGCCAGTCGCCGCCGCCGGCGCTGTCGCCAGCCTGCTGGTGCAGACGGAAGGTCAGCCTGCGGGCGCCCTGCTCCACCGCAAGGCGCGGGGGCTCGGCCAGCGAAGCGGCCAGCAGCTCGGCCGCGTTGTCGGCCAGCACATGGCGACGCAGCCAGGCCTGCACCGGCTCGGGCGCCCATTGGCCGAAGGCGGTGGGCGCGCCGTCCGGGCCCACTTCACCAAAGTAACTTTGCAGCAGCTCGCGCGCCAGCGGGGTCTGCCACACGATCCGTCCGTCCACCGCACGCACGGTGATGCTGGCGTAGCCAAACGCATCGAGCGCGTTGCGCGCCTCGCGGGCCTGGCGCGCGTCCTGCCGGGCCTTGCGGGCAGAGCCCAGGTGCACCCCCATGCGCGCCATCACCTCGCGCGGCTTGATGGGCTTGGTGACGTAGTCCACGCCGCCCGCCTCCAGCGCGGCCACCAGGTGCTCGGTCTCGGTCAGGCCGGTCATGAAGATGATGGGAATGTGTGCCGTGGCGGGCGATGCCTTCAAGCGCCGGGCCACTTCAAAGCCGTCCATGCCGGGCATCATCGCGTCCAGCAACACGATGTCGGGCAGGGCCTGCGCGGCGCGCTGCAAGGCGGCCTCGCCATGCGTGGCCACCAGCACGGTGTAGCCCGACTCATCGAGCGCGTCGTGCAAGACGGCCAGGTTGTCCGGCACGTCGTCCACGATCAGCACCACATCGCTGTCGGTGCGGTCCAGCGCGGCACCCGGCGCGCCCGGGGCCTGGAAGGAAGGTGGGTTAGCGGTGGTCATCACGAGGGTGCCTGTTCCAGGATCTGGCCCATGGCATCGAACTGGAACTGCTTGGCCAGCTGCCGCATGGTGTCCACAAAAGCGCTGTGCGCGGGCTGGCTGCGTTCAATGTCGTCCAGGGTGTTGAGAATGCCCCGGTAGTAGCCCAAAGACACTGCCTGCGCCAAAGCCGCCAGCGCAGTGGTATTGGGGTATGTGAGGGGTGCGGGCGCCGCAGAGGCCGCTGTGGGCGCTGGCCCGGTGGGGGCCTCGGCAGCCTCGTCGTATTGCCATTGCAGGCCCAGGCGGCGCTCCAGCCAGTCCAGCAGCTCGCGGTGGCGCACAGGTTTGACGATGAAGTCTTCGGGCCGGATGTCCACGTCGTTGTCGAGCGCCTTGTCGAAGGCATTGGCGGAGACGATGGCACATTGCACGTCCGGCAACCGCATCTGCCGCACACGTCGCAAAGTCTCCCAGCCGTCGATGCCCGGCATGGCCAGGTCCATGAAGATGGCGTGCGGCCGGTAGCCGGTGGCCAGCAGGTCCAGCGCATCGTGGCCGCTGGCTGCCTGGCGCAGCTCAAAGCCCAGGGGTTCCAGCAGTTGCAGCAGCAGTTCGCGGTCGGGCTCCTCGTTGTCCACCACCAGGATGCGGCGGCGCTCGCCTGCATACCCCCTGCGGGCACGCTGGGCTTGCACCGCCACGGGCGCCGCCGCCTTGCCCAGCACATCCCCATGCACCTCGGGCAGGAACAGCTTGACGTGGAACACCGAGCCTACGCCCGGCGTGCTGCTCACCGTCAGCTCGCCGCCCATGAGCGCGGTGAGCATCTTGGCAATGGTCAGGCCCAGGCCTGCGCCCGGCGCGGCCGTGGTGCTGCCGCCGCCCGAGCCGCCGCGTGCAAAGGGCTCGAAGATGCGCTCGATCTCCTCGGCCGTGAGGCCCGGCCCCGTGTCCTGCACCTCGATGCGTGCCATCTCGCGCGCATGGCGCACGCGCAGGGTGACGGTGCCGTGCGCGGTGAACTTGACAGCGTTGCCCAGCAGGTTGATGAGGATCTGGCGCAGCCGCTTGTCGTCGGCGCGCACCACTTCAGGAATCACGCCTTGCACATCGAAAGTGAACGCCAGGCCCTTGGCGGCAGCTTGCAGTTCGAACAGGCTGGCCATCTCGTGCAGCCCGTCGGCAAAGCGCATGGGCGCCACGTCGAGCGTGAGCTTGCCCGACTCGATGCGCGCGATGTCGAGCGTGCCTTCGATGAGCGACAACAAATGCTCGCCGCCGCGCCGGATCACATGCACCGCCTGCTTGCGGTGCGGCGGCACACCCGCGTCTTCGCCCATGAGCTGGGCATAGCCCAGGATGGAGTTGAGCGGTGTGCGGATCTCGTGGCTGATGGCGCTGATGTAGCGGCTCTTGGCCTGGTTGGCCTGGTCGGCCGCGCGCTGGGCCGTTTCGGCCACCTGGCGCGCCTGCTCGGCGACGCTGCGCGCTGTCTGCAGCGCCTCGTCGGTCTGGCGGTGCAGCTCGATCTCGCGCACCAAGAGGCCGGTCTGGCGATTGGATTCCTCCTGCGCCACCTGGCGGCTCTTGTGCGCCAGCACCAGCCACCAGGCCACGATGCCCGAGATGACCAGCAGCGCGAGATATGCCTTGAGCAGGCCCGAGCGCAGCGCCACTTCGGGTGCCGCCATCACCTCGGTGTCCGTGGCCGCCTGGGCGATGGTGTTGAGCTCCTGGTGGTACAGCAGCCCCATCACCGAGGCCAGAAGCGGCGCAATCACCAGCATCAGCAGCAAAAAGTGCCCCAGGCCCGTGTCCAGGTAGCGCCACATGGCGCGCGGCAGCACCCAGCGCAGAGCGGCAGACCACTGCACCGCCATGCTCGCGTGGGGCTTGCACAGGTCGCCGCAGCGCGCATCCAGCGTGCAGCACAGCGAGCAGATGGCGCCCCGGTACGCGGGGCACTGCGCCATGTCCGGGGCTTCGTATTCACGCTCGCAGATCACGCAGCGCTGCACGGTGTAGCGTACGTAGCTGCCCAGGTCAGCACCTCGTTGGCCGCTGACCGGTCCGTGCATGGGCACTGCCACCACATCGGTCATCACATCGGTCAATGTGGCGGGCTCGGGCTGGCGCGCAATGTAGTAGCGCCCCCCGGTGGCCCAGGCAATGAGCGGCGCGGTGACAAAGGCCACCGCCATCGCAATCACCGCCGAAAACGCCTGCGGCAGCGGGCCAAACAGCCCCAGGTGCGCGCTGATGGAAAGGATGGACGCCAGCGCCATCGAACCCACGCCCACCGGGTTGATGTCGTACAGATGCGCGCGCTTGAACTCGATGCCCTTGGGCGACAAGCCCAGCGGCTTGTTGATGACGAGGTCGGCCACCACGGACATGATCCAGGCGATGGCGATGTTGGAGTACAGCCCCAGCACCTCGCCCATGGCGCGGAACACGTTCATCTCCATCAGCATGAAGGCAATCAGCGTGTTGAACACCACCCACACCACCCGCCCCGGGTGGCTGTGCGTGAGGCGCGAGAAGAAGTTGGACCACGCCAGCGAGCCTGCGTAGGCGTTGGTCACGTTGATCTTGAGCTGTGAGACGACCACAAACAAGGCCGTGGCCGCCACCGCCCAGCCGTAGTTGGGGAACACATATTCATAGGCGGCCAGGTACATCTGGTTCGGGTCCACCGCCCGGTCGGCGGGGACCATGTGGGTGAGCGCCAGATAGGCGAGCAGCGCGCCACCCAGCATCTTGAGCACCCCCAGCACCACCCAGCCCGGCCCGCCCACCAGCACGCCCAGCCACCAGCGCCCGCGCGTGGCGGGCGTGCGGGCGGGCATGAAGCGCAGATAGTCAGCCTGCTCCCCCATCTGGGTGATGAGTGCAATGCCCACCGTGAGCGCTGCACCAAACAAGGGCAGTTGGAACGTGGCGCCGCGCATCGATTCACCACCGTAGTGCACAACTCCGGAAAACGCACCAGGATCGCGCACCAGCACATAGGCAAACGGCACCACCAGCATCACCAGCCACAGCGGCTGGGTCCACACCTGCAGGCGGCTGATGGCCGACACGCCATGCGTGACCAGCGGAATCACCACAATGGCGCAGATCAGGTAGCCCCAGGTGGGCGGGATGTCGAGTGCCAGCTCCAGCGCATAGGCCATCACGGCCGCCTCCAGCGCGAAGAAGATGAAGGTGAAGCTGGCGTAGATCAGCGAGGTGAGCGTGGAGCCGATGTAGCCAAAGCCCGCGCCGCGCGTGAGCAGGTCCATATCCACCCCATAGCGCGCCGCATACACGCTGATGGGCAGCCCCGCCAGGAAGATGATGAGCCCCGTGGCCACGATGGCCCAGAAGGCATTGATGAAGCCGTACTGCACCAGCAGCGTGGCGCCCACGGCCTCCAGGATCAGGAACGAGGCCGCACCAAACGCCGTGTTGGCCACCCGCCATTCGGACCATTTGCGAAAGCGCTGGGGGGTGTAGCGCAGCGCGTAGTCCTCCATGGTCTCGGTGGCCACCCAGCTGTTGTAGTCGCGCCGGACCTTCACGACCTGCTGCGGCGCCTGCGCGTCGGCATCCGGCCCCAAGGCTGCTGCTGAGGCCGCGTCGGGCGGTGCAAGGGGGGCGGTGGAAAGGGGCATGGGCAAAGGACGACGGCAGCCCTTGCAAGTGCAGTTTCCATGCCACGATTCGCCTTCACGTCCAGCGCACCTTCGCCCTCTGGCGTATGGCGGGCACGGGGCTTGCTGCCTATGATGAATCCGCTGCCCTTCGGACCGCATGGCCATCGATGACGATTGCCCCGTGTGTCCGGCCTGGACAACCCGCCACACGAGCCCACCCCTCCTTACATTGAGCAGAACGACATGGAACTGACCCCTCGTGAGAAAGACAAGCTGCTGATCTTCACTGCCGCCCTGCTGGCCGAGCGGCGCAAGGCCCGGGGGCTGAAGCTCAACTACCCCGAGGCCGTCGCCCTGATCAGTGCCGCCGTAATGGAAGGCGCGCGCGACGGCAAGACCGTGGCGCAGCTCATGAGCGAAGGCCGCACCGTGCTGACCCGCGCGGACGTGATGGAAGGCATCCCCGAGATGATTCCGGACATCCAGGTGGAGGCTACCTTCCCCGACGGCACCAAGCTCGTCACCGTCCATCAGCCGATCGTCTGACCCCTTTTCTCCCCCCTCTTCTCTCCGTGGAGCCCCCATGCGCATCACACTCTCACACCGTCACACAGCCGCTCTTCTTTTCATAGCAGCCAGTGCAATCAGTTCTAGCGCCTTCGCCCATACCGGCGCTGAATCCCACATCCACAACAGTTTTCTGAGCGGCTTGGCCCACCCCCTGTTCGGCCTGGACCACCTGGCCGCCATGGTGGCCGTGGGCCTGTGGAGCGCCCTGTCCGCGCGCCGTGCTGGACGCGAACTGCTGTGGGGCCCCGTGGGCTTTGCGGCCATGTTGCTGGCAGGCGCCGTGCTGGGCCTGCAGGGCGTGACACTGCCTGCGGTGGAGCCGATGATTGCCGCGTCGCTGCTGGCCACGGGCCTGCTCGTCGTGTCGCGCCTGCGCGTGCCCGGCCTCGTGGCCGCGCTGGGCGTGGGCGTATTTGCCGTCTTTCACGGCGTCGCCCACGGCGTCGAGCTGGCGGGCAGCCACAGCGCCTGGCAAACCCTGGCGGGCATGCTGACGGCCACCGTGCTGCTGCATGGCGCGGGGCTGGCGGCAGGCTGGGCACTGCGCCATCGCACCGTGTGGCTCAGCCGCGCTGCAGGCGCTGCCGTGGCGCTGATGGGTGGCGCCCTGCTGGCCCAGATGGCCTGACAGGTCTGACTGGCGTCATGCATACCGACACAGCAGCAGCTCCCCCCTCAAGGACCCGACCATGATCCCAGGCGAACTCTTTACCGAACCCGGCGAGCACGCGCTCAACACGGGCCGCCGTACGCAGACCGTGGTGGTGCGCAACACCGGCGACCGGCCCATCCAGGTGGGCTCGCACTACCACTTTGCCGAGACCAACAACGCCCTGGGCTTTGACCGTGTGGCTGCACGCGGCATGCGGCTCAACATCGCATCCGGCACCGCCGTGCGCTTTGAACCCGGCCAGGAGCGCACCGTGGAGCTGGTGGACTACGCGGGCGAGCGCCGCGTGTTCGGCTTTCAGGGCCTGACCCAGGGCCCGCTGTAGCAACTTCAATCCCAATTGGCCGATAGCGCCGGTATCAATTGCCCCAGCAGCTATCAAAAACATAGTAAACCGTTCCTGCGGAGCACCCCTCACATGGCAACCATTGGACGACGCGCCTACGCCGAGATGTTCGGCCCCACGGTGGGCGACCGCGTGCGCCTGGCCGACACCGAACTCATTCTCGAAGTCGAGGCCGACCACACCCTGCGCGCCGGCAGCTACGGCGAAGAGGTGAAGTTTGGCGGCGGCAAGACGATTCGCGACGGCATGGCACAGAGCCAGCGCAGCAACGCACAAGGCGCGGTGGACACAGTGCTGACCAACGCCCTGGTGGTAGACCACACCGGCATCTTCAAGGCCGACATCGGCCTGCGCGCAGGCCGCATCGCCGCCATCGGCAAAGCCGGCAACCCCGACACCCAGCCCGGCGTGGACATCATCATTGGCCCCGGCACGGAGGTCATCAGCTGCGAGGGCAACATCGTCACTGCAGGCGGCATCGACAGTCACATCCACTTCATCTGCCCGCAGCAGATCGAAGAGGCCCTGGCCAGCGGCGTGACCACCATGCTGGGCGGCGGCACCGGCCCCGCCACGGGCACGCTGGCCACCACCTGCACGTCGGGCCCCTTCAACATGGAGCGCATGCTGCAGGCCGCCGACGCCTTCCCCATGAACCTCGGCTTCCTCGGCAAGGGCAACGCCAGCCTGCCCGATGCGCTGCACGAGCAGATCAACGCGGGTGCCATTGGCCTGAAGCTGCACGAAGACTGGGGCACCACGCCCTCGGCCATCAGCAACTGCCTGGATGTGGCCGAAGCCACCGACACGCAGGTGGCCATCCACAGCGACACGCTCAACGAATCGGGCTTTGTGGAGAACACCATTGCCGCCGTGGGTGGGCGCGGGATCTGCGCCTTCCACACTGAGGGCGCGGGCGGCGGCCATGCACCGGACATCCTGCGCGTGGTGGGCGAAGACAACTTTCTGCCCAGCTCCACCAACCCCACCATGCCGTACACGCACAACACGCTGGACGAGCATGTGGACATGCTCATGGTGTGCCACCACCTGGACGCGAGCATTGCCGAGGACCTGGCCTTTGCCGAGAGCCGCATCCGCAAGGAGACCATCGCGGCCGAAGACATCCTGCACGACCTGGGCGCCATCAGCATGATGAGCAGCGACAGCCAGGCCATGGGCCGTGTGGGCGAAGTCATCCTGCGCACCTGGCAGACGGCGCACAAGATGAAGGTGCAGCGCGGCAGCCTGCAAGGTGACACCGCCCGCAACGACAACACGCGCATCAAGCGCTACGTGGCCAAATACACCATCAACCCCGCCATTGCGCACGGCATCAGCCACGAGGTGGGTTCTCTCGAAGTCGGCAAGTGGGCCGACATCGTGATCTGGAAGCCCGCGTTCTTTGGCGTCAAGCCCGCGCTGATCCTGAAGGGCGGACTGATTGCCATGGCTGCGATGGGCGACCCCAACGCGTCCATCCCCACGCCGCAGCCCGTGCACTATCGGCCCATGTTTGGCGCGTTTGGCGGGGCCATCGCCAAAACGTCGCTCACCTTTGTCTCGCAGGCAGGATTGGCTGCTGGCATTGGCGAGCGCTTTGGCCTGCGCAAGACGCTTTCCGCCGTGCGCAACATCCGCGGCATCCGCAAGCGCGACATGGTGCACAACAGCTACACGCCCAAGATGGAGGTGGACGCGCAGACCTACACCGTGCGCGCCGACGGCCAGCTGCTCACCTGTGAAGCGGCCACCGTGCTGCCCATGGCACAGCGCTACTTCCTGTTCTGAGGTCGCTTCCCATGAATGCCTTGCTGCAAGACCTGCGGATCCGCCTGGACGACCTGACCGATCCCCGCATCGAAGCCTTCATGCAGGAGCATTTGAAGGACATGCGTGCCACCTCGCCACCGGAGAGCGTGCACGCGCTCGACATGGTGCAACTGCGCCAGCCTGAGATCCGCTTCTGGACGGCCTGGCGCGGCGATGACGAACTGGTGGGTACCGGTGCACTCAAGCACCTGGATGCCGACCATGCCGAACTCAAGTCCATGCGCACAGCAGCCAGCATGCGTGGCCAGGGGGTGGGCCGGGCCGTGCTGGAACACATCCTGGGCCAGGCGGTGGACCTGGGCTACCAGCGCATCAGCCTGGAAACGGGCACCCAGCCCTTCTTTGAACCCGCGCACCAGCTGTACCTGCGCTATGGCTTTACCGACTGTGCACCATTCGGCAGTTACCGGCCCGATCCCCACAGCCGCTACATGAGCCGCGCCCTGTAGCGCATCCGCGCATCGCCTTTCGGCCAGGGCCACAATGTTGACCTCGCCTATCCGGCTCCGCCCTTCCCTCTTGCCATGATCCAGGTCTCCAAACTTCTCCCCCAAGGCCAAGGCCTCGCTCCCGTACTGCTCAAGCGCGCCACCACCATCGAGCTGGACTGGGACGTGCGCCAGAAAAGCCGCTTTGCAGCCACCGACTCGGCCGGACGCGAACTGGGCATCTTCCTGCCCCGTGGCACCCTGGTGCGCGGCGGCGATGTGCTGGTGGCCGAAGACGGTTCCATGGTGCGCGTGATCGCAGCGCCGCAGCCGGTGCTGGTCATCACCCACTGCCAACACCACGGCACACCGTTTGACCTGACCCGCGCCGCCTACCACCTGGGCAACCGCCACGTGCCCATCGAGCTGCAGCCCGACCACCTCAAGATCGAGCCTGACCACGTGCTGGCCGACATGCTGCGCGCCATGCACCTCATCGTGAACGAGCAAAACCTGCCGTTTGAACCCGAAGGCGGTGCCTATGCTGCGGGGCATGGCGGCGGGCACCACCATGGGGGTCACGGCCATCGCCACGATCACGACCACGAGCATGGTCACGCGCTCGATCATGGCCATGACCACGGGCACGCTCACGCAGAGGTACCGACTGCGGCCACGCCCCCAGCTCGAGGCCGCACCGTGTCCATCCCCGTGGTTGCCCAAGGGCACGTGCATGGCCCGAACTGCAACCACGACCACTGAGCCCCCGCCCATGCGCCTGGACCGCCCCACGCCGCTGCCGGCCGCCAGCTTTTTGCAGCTGATGTGGCTGGCCTCCCCTGCACTGCCGGTGGGCGGGTTTTCGTATTCCGAGGGGCTGGAAAGCGCCATTGAAAATGTGGGCCTCGCCAGCGAAACCGCCGTGGGTGACTGGCTGCAGGACCAGCTCCACATCACGCAGGCCCGGGGCGACATGGCCCTCATCGCCAAGGCTGTGGGTGCGTGGCGGCGCGCCGACTGGGCGCATGTGCGCGAACTCAACGACTGGGTGCTGCAGACCCGAGAAACGAGCGAACTGCGCCTGCAGACCGAGCAAATGGGCCGATCGATGGCCGACTGGCTGCGCAATCAGAACCAGGGCGACGAGACCCTGATGCCCGCCGTGCGCCACCTGGCCGCATTGCCCCCCACCTACCCTGTGGCATTCGCACTGGCCGCCTCCACCACCCAGGCGCCCGTGCGCGACGTCCTGCTGGCCTACGCTTTTGGCTGGGCGGAGAACATGGTGCAGGCTGCCCTCAAATCCATGCAGCTGGGCCAAAGCGCCGGCCAGCGCATCCTGGCCCGGCTGGCCGATGCCATCCCAGCCGCAGCCGACCATGCCATCGGGCTGATGGACAACGAGCGCCAGGCCTTTTCGCCCATGCTCGCCATCCTGTCAGCCCAGCACGAAACCCAATACTCCCGCCTGTTCCGATCATGACCACCAGCAACCTGCACCACGTCCCGAACCGCACCAAGAATCTGCCGCCCCTGCGCGTGGGCATCGGTGGCCCCGTCGGCTCCGGCAAGACCACGCTGCTGGAAATGCTGTGCAAGACCATGCGCGATGACTACGACCTCATCGCCATCACCAACGACATCTACACCAAGGAAGACCAGCGCCTGCTCACCGTGAGCGGCGCGCTGCCCGCCGAGCGCATCCTGGGCGTGGAAACCGGCGGCTGCCCCCACACCGCCATCCGCGAGGACTGCTCCATCAACCTCGAAGCCATCGACCGCATGCTGGGTGAGTTCCCCAACGCCGACATCGTGTTTGTGGAAAGCGGCGGCGACAACCTGGCCGCCACCTTCAGCCCCGAGCTGAGCGACCTCACCATCTACGTCATCGACGTGGCCGCTGGCGAAAAAATTCCCCGCAAAGGCGGCCCTGGCATCACCAAAAGCGACCTGTTCATCATCAACAAGACCGACTTGGCCCCCCACGTGGGCGCCAACCTGGATGTGATGCACGCCGACACCACCCGCATGCGCACCAACGCCCAGGGCCTCAAGCCGTTTGTGATGACCAACCTCAAAACCCTGGCTGGCGTGGCCGATGTGGTCAAGTTCATCGAGACCCGGGGCATGCTGAAAAAATCAGCACCCGCAGTCGGCTAGAATTCGCGCCTTCCCTCCCGGAGACTTGGGTGAGTGGTTTAAACCAGCAGTCTTGAAAACTGCCGACGGGCAACCGTCCGTGAGTTCGAATCTCACAGTCTCCGCCATGACTTGACGCGGCTTTTCAGTCGTGCAAGCAGCTCGCTGTCCTTCGTCGCCTCTATCGCAGCGACAGCAATCCAGTGCTCTGGATCTTCTCCTAATTCAATAGCAATATTCCCAGCTAGCACGGGGCTTAGACGTCCTTGCTTCTTCGCCATTGAGAATGCTTCAGGCGTGATGTTGAACTCACGCGCCCATGCCGATGCATGCTTGATTTCAAGCGCTTTGCTGAAAAGCTCCATCGTGTTCTGCATGTAATGACCCCTTAGATATAAGTGGGTTTTAGCAGAAATCATTTTGCGGGTGTCTAAGGGGTTCTTACATTCCGGTCTCTAAGAAGTTCTTAGGAGCCGCCAATGTCGAGACCCTGCCCCGTTCGCACACCTCCAGCCACCAAAGGCGCTGCATGCGCTGTGGCGGCTCCTGCCGCGCCTGCGCTGGGGGTGTGCACCCGCTCTTACGTCAAGGGTTCTTCCGCCTCGTTGCGCTGGCCGCGTATCGAGATCAATGGTCAATCCGGCGCTGGGATGCTCAACGGCTGGCACTCCATCGCAACTCTCGTAGAGGACATGCCCCAGCGCGCCGCAGCCGCGC
>NZ_JBQEOV010000019.1:81799-114601 GCF_052045435.1 Acidovorax sp. 22279 | reverse complement strand
TGGGGGTATAGCTCAGCTGGGAGAGCGCTTGCATGGCATGCAAGAGGTCATCGGTTCGATCCCGTTTACCTCCACCACGTCGCTTGATAATGGTTAGTTCCAAGGTTTTGACCCTATCGTCTAGAGGCCTAGGACATCACCCTTTCACGGTGAGTACCGGGGTTCGAATCCCCGTAGGGTCGCCAAGTTTGTAGCACTTGGCTTGTGTTGATAAATACAAGCGAAAAGCTGCCTGCCAGGAGTGGTAGTTCAGTTGGTTAGAATACCGGCCTGTCACGCCGGGGGTCGCGGGTTCGAGTCCCGTCCACTCCGCCAGATATCAACCGCTGCAGTCGCAAGGCTGCGGCGGTTTTTTTATGCCTTGTTCTAATGCGCCCTGCGCTGGCAGGCTGTGCAGGCAGCGTGAGGCGGGGCCGCTATTGGGATTCGTCCTGTTACAAGTGGTGGGGCCTGTGCAAGAATCGTCGGTACCCGGCCGCGCCGCCATACCGCTCAGGCGGTCCTCACAGATCCATCCAGCGCCCATGAACCTTATTCGGCTGCAGATCCACCCACAGCACCTGGCCAGCTTCAAAGCCGTGGCGCCGGTGCTTTCCCTGTTAACCGGTGGGGTGATCGCAGCGTGGGTCTATTTTTCGGTGGCCAGCCCACAGCGGGTGGGGCATTACCTCACGTTGCACCAAGTGCTGGAGACGCTGTCCATTGCAGTGTCTGCCCTGGTGTTTGCGGTGGGGTGGAAGGCGCACAGTCTCAATCCGCAGCGCAACGTGCTCATCCTGGCCTGCGGCTTCCTGGGCGTGGCGATCCTGGATTTTTCGCACATGCTGTCGTTCGCCGGCATGCCCGACTACATCACGCCCAACTCGGTAGCCAAAGGCATCAATTTCTGGCTACCCGCCAGATACCTGGGGGCGCTGACGCTCCTGGCTGCGGTGACGCTGCACTGGCGCGTGCCTGGCGATGCGGCCGCACCCGGCCCTGGCAGATTTGTGGTGCTGACGCTGGTATTGGCTGAAGTGGCCGCCATTCATGCTGTTGTGTTCTGGTTTCCTCAGTGGTACCCGCAGACCTACGACGCCCAGGGGCTCACGCGGTTCAAGATCGCCTCCGAGTACTGCGTGGTGGCCTTGTATGCAGCATCGCTGGGCGTGCTGCTGCACTGGGCGCGGGAGCGTGCCGCCTTTGATGTGGCCAGACTCTTCGCGGCCGTGTGGGTGATGGCACTGAGCGAGTTCTTTTTCACGTTCTACATCATCGCTACCGATCCATTCAATCTGCTGGGCCACATATACAAGGTGGTGGGGTACTACTACCTCTACCGTGCCATCTTTGTGGGCACCATCGAGGCGCCATATCGGGTGCTCAAGCAGTCCGACAAAGCCATGCGCGCTGTGCTGGATGCAGTGCCCGACCTGATGTTCGAAGTGACCCGCGATGGCCACTACGTGCAGATCCATACGCGCCAGCCCGAGCTGTTGCTGATGCCAGCCAGCGAGGTGGTGGGCCGCTCTATCCACGACATCTTGCCCCCAGCGGCCGCAGCGGTAGCGCAGGCTGCGATCAATACGGCGGCTGAACAGGGCCTGGCCCGTGACTTCCAGTACGCGCTGGACTTGCCTGATGGCAAGCACTGGTTTGAGCTGTCCGTGGCGCGCAAGGTGATGGACGATGAAGCGGACGATCACTTTGTGGTGCTGTCGCGTGACATCACGCAGCGCGTTCAGACGCTCGATACTCTGCGCAAGCTACGCCATGCCGTGGAGCAGGCGCCCAATTCCATCTTCATTGCGGGTGCTGATGGCAACATCGAATATGTGAACCCTGCGTTCACCGCCACGACGGGCTACAGCCCCGAGGAGGCGATAGGCCGCAACCCGCGCCTGCTCAGCGCAGGGGCCACGCCAGCCAGCGTGTATGCCGACCTGTGGGCGCATTTGACGTCAGGCCGTCCGTGGCGCGGCGAGTTCGTGAACCGGCGCAAGGGCGGGGGCGAATACAACGAGTCCGCCATCATCTCGCCACTGCACGACGAGCAGGGCCGCATCACCCACTACCTGGCCGTGCAGGAAGACGTGACGGAACGTCGGCGTGACGAGGAGCGCATCCGCAAGCTGATCAACTTTGATGCGCTGACAGGCTTGCCCAACCGCACGATGTTCGCCTCCCGTTTCAGCCAGGCCCTTGCACTGACCCAACGCAGCGGCCATCAGCTTGCCTTGTTGTATCTGGACCTGGACCACTTCAAGAACGTGAACGACTCGCTGGGTCACCAGGTGGGCGATGGGTTGCTGATCGAGATTGCGCACCGCTTGCAGTCGGTTGTGCGCGACGAGGACACGGTGTCCCGACAGGGCGGGGACGAGTTTGTCATCGTGCTGCCGCTCACCGATGCCCAGCAGGCGGCCCACGTGGCCGACGAGCTGCAGGCACAGGTGCGCCGCATCTGCAAGCTGGAGCACCACGAGCTGGTGGTCACGTCATCGATCGGTATTGCGATGTACCCCGAAGATGGTGGTAACTTTGAAACCCTGGCGCAGCGCGCCGACGCAGCCATGTTCCGCGCCAAAGAGTCGGGGCGCGACACCTACCGGTTCTTCTCGGCGGACATGCAGGCACGGTCGCTCAGGGTGTTGCACATAGAGAACGCTCTGCGCAGCGCCCTGGTGCAGGGCCAGCTGACGCTGCACTACCAGCCGCAAATCCGGCTGAAGGACCGTCAACTGGTGGGGGTGGAGGCCCTGCTGCGCTGGACCCACCCCGAGCTGGGCGCCGTCAGCCCGGCCGAGTTCATACCGGTCGCCGAGAGCAGCGGCCAGATTCTGGGCATCGGTGAGTGGGTGCTGCGCACTGCGCTGGCCCAGGCCCGGCAATGGCGCGATGCTGGCCACACCGAGCTAGTGGTGGCGGTGAACTTGTCGATGGTGCAGTTTCGCCATCCGGGTCTGGTGGACATGGTGGGCCGGGCGCTGGCCGACAGCGGGGTGCCGTCGCAAATGCTGGAGCTGGAGCTGACCGAGAGCATCGCCATGGATGCGCCAGAGCAGGTGATTGCCATCGTGCGGCAGCTGTATGACCTGGGTGTGCAGCTGTCCATTGACGACTTTGGGACTGGGTACTCATCGTTCAGCTATATCCAGCGCCTGAAGGTACACAAGCTCAAGATCGACCAGTCGTTTGTGCGGCATTTGGGCGACGACCCCAGCGCGCCCCACATCGTGCGCGCCATCATCGGTCTGGCGCAAAGCCTGGGCCTGGAAACCATTGCCGAGGGCGTGGAGACGGCTGCGCAGCGTGACGTGCTTTGGGGACTGGGCTGCGACACCGGGCAGGGCTACCACTTCAGCCGTCCCGTGCCAGCTGCCGACTTGGAGGAGCTTCTTACCCAAGGCCACGCAGTCTTGGGTTGAGGAGGCGGGAGACCGAGGTAAGCCACCGCCACAACGAAACCGCCGCGTTGTGAGCGCGGCGGTGGGGTGGGCATCAGCAAAGTGTTTGGCTCTCAGTAGCCCTGCGGCCTTTCCGGGCCCCTTGTGGACGACTTTTTGTGCCAAACAGGCACCATGCGCTAGAGGAATATGCCTGAGGTGCTATTGAAAGAGTAGCATTCAGACATGCCTCTTTAACTCAATCCCCAGTTCAGCGTGGTGCCAGGCGAATGGCACCGTCCAGACGGATCACCTCGCCATTGAGCATGTCGTTTTCGAGGATGTGGCGCACCAGCTTGGCGTAGTCCTGGGGGGTGCCCAGGCGGCTGGGGAAGGGCACGCCCGCGGCCAGCGCGTCCTGCACTTCCTGCGGCATGCCAAACAGCATGGGGGTGCCGAAGATGCCGGGGGCAATGGTCATGTTGCGGATGCCGTTGCGCGCCAGGTCACGGGCAATCGGCAGGGTCATGCCGACCACGCCGCCCTTGGAGGCTGCGTAGGCGGCCTGGCCGATCTGGCCATCGTAGGCGGCCACGCTGGCCGTGGAGATCAGCACGCCACGTTCGCCGGTGGATTCCGGCTCGTTCTTGCTCATGGCCTCGGCGGCCAGGCGGATCATGTTGAAGCTGCCGATCAGGTTGACCGTGATGGTCTTGCTGAACAAGGCCAGCGCATGCGCACCGTTCTTGCCCACCGTCTTCTCAGCGGGGGCGATGCCGGCGCAGTTCACCAGGCCCACCAGTTTGCCCAGCGACACGGCCTTGGCCACCACGGCCTGGCCGTCGGCCTCGTTGCTCACATCGCATTTCACGAACGCGCCGCCGATTTCCTTGGCCACGGCTTCGCCTTTTTCTGCCTGCATGTCGGCAATGACCACGGTGCCGCCCTGGGCGGCCAGCATGCGTGCTGTGCCTTCGCCCAGGCCCGAAGCGCCGCCGGTGACGATGAATACCTTGCCTTGGATGTCCATGGTTGTCTCCAGTAAGTGACGTTAACGTAAACGTCAATTATGGCGCATCTCCTCACCGTGCTGAACGCGAAAAAAAGCCCGGACCAGGCCGGGCTTGTGGTGGGTGAGGGCAGGGGCAGCTTACTGGAAGCCCACGCGGTCCAGCATCTGCTGCACCTTGGTCGTGTTGGCGCCCACCGCGCTGATCGGGATGGTCTCGCTCTTGAAAGGCTTGCCGCCGGTCATGGCCTTGAGGGCCGGGTTGTCCAGTGCCACGCCCTTGGCAGCAGGCCACTCGTTGTTGCCGTTTGCAAAATAGTTTTGTGCCTCGGGGCTGGCCAGATATTCAAGGAACTTGATGGCGTTGGCCTGGTTCTTGGAGTGCTTGGCCACCGCGCCGCCGGCGATGTTCAGGTGCGTGCCCCAGGATTCCTGGTTGGGGAACACCACGCCCACCTTGTTGACCACAGCCACGTCTTCGGGCTTGTTGGAGCGCATCATGCGCGCCAGGTAGTAGGTGTTGGTCACGGCGATGTCGCACTCACCCGCAGCCACGGCCTTGATCTGGTCGGTGTCGCCGCCCTTGGGTGGGCGGGCCAGGTTGGCCACCATGCCCTTGAGCCAGGCCTCGGCCTTCTGCTCGCCCATGTGTTCCGTGACAGCGCCGAACAGGCTCAGGTTGTAGGGGTGCGAGCCGGAGCGGATGCACAGCTTGCCCTTGTTCTTGGGGTCACCCAGTTCTTCGTAGGTGTCCACATCGGCCTTCTGCATCTTGACCTTGTTGTAGACGATGACGCGCGCGCGGGTGGACAGGCCAAACCACGAGATGCCGCCGTCCGCTGCCGGCTGGCTGCGCAGATTAGCGGGGATGGCATCGTTCAGTACCTTGGACTGGATGGGCTGAAACAGGCCATCGACCTCGCCCTTGTACAGGCGGGCTGCGTCCACCAGCAGGATCACGTCGGCGGGCGAGGCGGTGCCTTCGGCCTTCAGCCGGGCCAGGATACCGGCATCGTCCGCGTCCACGCGGTTGATCTTGATGCCCGTGGCCTTGGTAAAGCCGGTGTACAGCGCTTCGTCGGTGGAGTAGTGGCGGGCCGAGTAGAGGTTGACCACTTGTTCCTGGGCGTGCACGGCGCCTGCAGCGGCGGCCAGGGCACAAGCGCTCAGCAAGGCTTTCACAGTCTTCGACATGGGTTGCGTCTTTCGGGGTTGAAACTGCGTCAATGATAAAGCAAACGCGAATTATTCTTGATCAATGTCTTGCGCAAAGGCCGGATTTCGGGTCCGGGTTTGAGGTGGCGCAAGGGCCGCATGCCGTGGATGCCGGACCACCGTAAAAAGATCGGTTCGCCGCGCGGGCCCGTTCCCACGCTTGCGGCCTGTGGGTGGTCAGGCCAAAAAAAAGCCCGGTCGTAAAACCGGGCTTTAAAAGGATCCTTGAAACGGGGGTTTCGAGAGGATCCAAGGAGACAACTGAGGCGCTGTAGACAAGGTCAGCAGCGCATGGGTTGAATTATCAGGGTATTCCCTGAACACGGCCTAGAGGTTGCACTCCAGACCGCAGGTAGGGCGATTAACGCTTGCGGGGAGCGGCCGTCTTGGCAGCGTTGGCAGCGGTGTTGGCCACGGCGTTGAAGTTGGCTTCAGCCACATCAGACGCTTGCTTCACAGCCTTTTGTACCGACTCAAACGCGTTGTTGGCGGCAGACACGGCGCTCTTCATCACGGCCACAGCGGTTTCGGAACCGGCGGGGGCGTTCTTGGCGGCGCTGTCCACCAGGTTGGTGAAGGCCTTCTGTGCGTCGGTGGCCTGGGCTTCGAAAGCCTTGCCGAACTCAGCGCCCGTGCCCGAAGCGATGTCGTACAGGTGGCGGCTGTAAGCGGCGGTCTTTTCAGCCAGGGGCTGGAACAGGCCAGCTTGCAGGGCCAACAGTTCTTGTGCGTCCTTCACGCCCAGCACGGCTTGCGTGTGGTTGGCGGCTTCGGACAGGGCAGCGCGCGAAGCGGTCACGTTCAGTTCGACCAGCTTTTCCACGCCTTCGAAAGCCTTGGTGGTCAAGCCAAACAGGGTTTCGATGTTGGCCTTGTGGGATGCCAGGATTTGTTCTGCGGTCAGCGACATGTCATATCTCCTAAAAATGAGGGCCCAGGGGGCCGGGTGGTTCACAGACATCTGCGCTGACCTTGACCTGTTGGTCATGTTGCAGTGCAGCATGGGTTGAATTTTAGGGACTTGCAGCGCTATTGCAAGGGCTTTTTGTTGCACCGCAGCAAATTAGACACGATCACCCAGAAATCCCCGGCTTGCCACAATTGCGTCATGCACGCCTACTACGCCGACCACTTCGTGTTGCCTTTGCCCGAAGGCCACCGCTTCCCCATGGTCAAGTACCGCATGCTGCGCGACCGGATCGCCCAGCACCTGCCTGACGTGCTGTTGAAAGAAGCCCTGCCAGCATCGGATGAGGCACTGGTGCGGGTGCACAGCCCGCAGTACATCGACGCCATCGCCCAGGGCACGCTGGCTCCCGCCGCACTGCGGGAGATCGGGTTTCCCTGGAGTCCTGCCATGGCAGAGCGCGCTCGCCGCTCGGTGGGCGCTACTCTGGCGGCCACCCGCGCCGCTTGGCGCGAGGGTGTGGCTGGCAACCTGGCTGGTGGCACCCACCACTCGTATGCCGACAAGGGCAGTGGCTTTTGTGTGTTCAACGATGTGGCGGTGGCTGCCCGGCAGGCACAGGCCGATCACCTGAACGATGGATCGGGCTGGCCGCTGCAGGTGGCGGTGATCGACCTGGATGTGCACCAGGGCAATGGCACGGCCCACATCTTTCAGGGAGACGACAGCGTGTTCACCCTGTCGCTGCATGGTGCACGCAACTTTCCTTTTCGCAAGGAGCCAAGCGACCTGGATGTGGAATTGCCCGATGGGTGTGCTGATGATGAGTACATGCACGCGCTGGACCAAGCTCTGGAGACGCTGGACCATCGCTGCAAGCCGGATCTGGTGTTCTATCTGGCGGGGGCGGACCCCCATGTGGGCGACCGACTGGGGCGTCTCGCCGTCACGCACGACGGGCTGGAGGCACGCGACCGGCGGGTGTTTGACTGGGCCTGGCAGCGGCGCATTCCCACGGTGTTCGTGATGGCGGGCGGCTACGGCAACGACCTGGAGGACACACTGCAGGCGCAGCTCACCACCTGGCGCGTGGCCTGGCAGTACCACCAGCGCTGGCAGAATGTGCGGCCATGACCTCTGCCGCCAGCCCCTCTCCCGTCGCTTCTTCCGCACCGGTCCGCCCGGCTCCGCAGCCGCGCAGCGCCTACCCCGTGTTCCGCCCCATCACCACACGCTGGGCCGACAACGATGTGTATGGCCATGTGAACAACGTCGTGTACTACAGCTGGTTTGACACGGCGGTGAACGCCCACCTGATCGACCAGGGCGTGCTGGACATCCATGCGGGCCAGACCATCGGCCTGGTCATCGAGACCCAATGCAATTACTTCGCGCCGCTGGCGTTCCCGCAGACGGTGGAGGCGGGCATCCGCGTGGCACGGCTGGGCGGCTCCAGTGTGCGTTACGAGGTGGGCCTGTTTGCGCAGGGCGAGCCGCTGACGGCGGCGGCGGGGCACTTCATCCATGTGTACGTGGACCGCGAAACCCGCCGCCCGGTGGCCGTGCCAGACGCATTGCGCAACGTGCTGCAGGCGCTGGTCATGCCCGGTTGACGGGTCGTTGATTGGCGGCTGATCAGTGGCTGCAAACCGTAGCTACTGATTTGATAGCGTCAGGCGCAGCTGCAATGTGCGCCTGGGCCCTGAACAGCTTGAATGCACAGCGGCGGCTGAACACTGGCTGACGCCGCCAGCAGTGCCGCGCACCGGGCGCCGTGATGGCCTACACTTTGCGGCTTTATTGTCCGGTCTGCGGCCGGAGCATCGCGTGCCCAGCGTGCGCGGTTTCTGAGGCGTGCCCTGTCCATGATCATCACCAGCCTGCTCGACACCGACCTGTACAAGTTCACCATGATGCAGGTGGTGCTGCATCAGTTTCCCGGGGCGCAGGTCGAGTACAAGTTCAAGTGCCGCAACCCCGGCGTGCAGCTGGCACCGTTTGCCAACGAGATCCGCGACGAGATCCGTTCGTTGTGCAGCCTGCAGTTTCAGGATGCCGAGCTGGCCTACCTGCGATCGCTGCGATTCATCAAAAGCGACTTCGTGGACTTTCTGGGCCTGTTCAAGCTCAACGAAAAGTACATCACCGTCGTGCCCCAGCACAACGGTGAAATCGACATCACCATTCGCGGGCCCTGGCTGCACACGATCCTGTTCGAGATCCCGGTGCTGGCCATCATCAACGAGGTGTACTTTCGCAACACGCAGAAGGTGCCCGACTTTCCGGAAGGCCGCCGCCGTCTCGACGCCAAGATTGCGCTGCTGCAGGGCGAGGGCCTGTCCGACCTCAAGATCGCCGACTACGGCACCCGCCGCCGCTTCTCGCGCGCCTGGCACGAGGAAGTGCTGCGCGTGCTGGTGGCACGCCTCGGTACCGGGGACCGCCGCCCAGGTGCACCCGCAGGCCCCGGGCAGTTCGCAGGCACCAGCAACGTGCTGTACGCGATGAAGCTGGGCGTGACCCCCCTGGGCACCATGGCGCACGAATATTTGCAGGCCTGCCAGGCGCTGGGCCCGCGGCTGCGTGACAGCCAGGTGTTTGGCTTCGAGATGTGGGCCAAGGAATACCGGGGTGACCTGGGCATTGCGCTGTCGGACGTGTACGGCATGAGTGCCTTCCTGCGTGACTTCGACCTGTACTTTTGCAAGCTGTTCGACGGTGCCCGCCATGACAGCGGCGACCCGTTTGCCTGGGGTGAACGCTTGCTGGACCACTACCGGAAGAACCGCGTGGACCCGCTGACCAAGACGCTGATCTTCAGCGATGCGCTCACCATCCCGCGCACCATCGAGCTGTACCAGCAGTTCCGGGGTCGCTGCCAGCTCGCGTTTGGTATCGGCACCAACCTGACCAATGACCTCGGCAGCCCGCCTGCCCACGAGCCCTTGCAGGTCGTCATCAAGATGACGCGCTGCAATGACCAGCCTGTGGCCAAGCTGTCGGACACGCCGGGTAAGGGCATGTGTGATGACGAGAAGTACCTGGCCTACCTGCGCCAGGTGTTTGATATCCCTTCGCCGGTGTGACCGTGCCCCGCAGGTGCCATGGCCCTGCGTCCCCTGATTTTTAGCAATGAGACGGAGACAACAACCATGAAATTTTCGCGCGGGCTGGCAGTGGCCGGCCTACTGGCGGCGTTGCCGGGTCTGGCACTGGCGGCCGATATTGATGGCAGCGCGTTGTCAGTGCTGTGGGGCGTGCCCTTTGCCGGCATTCTGCTGTCGATTGCCTTGATGCCGCTGTTGGCGCCCATCTTCTGGCACCACCACTTTGGTAAGGTCGCAGCCGGTTGGGCGCTGGCTTTTCTGGTGCCGTTTGCGCTGGTGTTTGGCCCGGGCGCGGCGGGCGCGAGTTTTGTGCATGCGCTGGTGGCCGAATACATTCCGTTCGTCATCCTGCTCACCGCGCTGTTCACCGTGGCGGGGGGCATCTACATCAGGGGCAACCTGCATGGCAGCCCGGCGCTCAACACGGCCATCCTCGCTATTGGCGCGGTGCTCGCCAGCGTCATGGGCACCACGGGGGCGTCGATGCTGCTCATCCGCCCGTTGATCCGCGCCAATGACAACCGCAAGCACACAGCGCATGTGGTGGTGTTTTTCATCTTCATCGTGTCCAACGCCGGGGGCTCTCTCACGCCCTTGGGTGACCCACCGCTGTTCCTGGGCTTCCTGAAGGGGGTGGACTTCTTCTGGACGGTGAGCCACATTTTCCCCGAGACCCTGTTTCTGGTGGGCTCGCTGCTGGCTATCTTTTTCGTGATGGATTCCTGGTACTACCACCGGCGCGAAGAGGTGCTCAGGGCCGACCCCACGCCCGACACCAAAGCCATCGGCTTTGACGGCAAGGCCAACTTTGCGCTGCTGGGTGTGGTGGTGGCGCTGGTGCTGCTGAGTGGCCTTTGGAAGTCGCAGGTGGCGTTCACCATCGCCGGGGCCGAGGTGGGGCTGCCCGGCATCGTGCGGGACGTGGGCCTGATCATCGTGGCGCTGGTGTCCCTGCGCATCACGCCCAAGCAGGTGCATGAAGACAACCAGTTCAGCTGGGGCCCCATGCAGGAAGTGGCCAAGCTGTTTGCGGGCATCTTCCTCACCATCATCCCGGTGATCGCGATGCTCAAGGCGGGCGTCAATGGCCCCTTTGGTGCCGTGGTGTCCGCCGTCACGCGGCCGGACGGCACACCCGACCCGGCCATGTACTTCTGGGCGTCCGGGCTGCTCAGCTCCTTCCTTGACAACGCACCGACCTACCTGGTCTTCTTCAACACCGCCGGGGGCGACCCGGCCGTGCTGATGACCACCCTGGCCCCCACGCTGGCCGCCATCTCAGCGGGCTCGGTGTTCATGGGTGCCAACAGCTACATCGGCAACGCGCCCAACATGATGGTCAAGGCCATTGCCGAAGACCGCGGCGTGAAGATGCCAAGCTTCTTCGGCTACATGCTGTGGTCGGGGGGCATTCTGGTGCCGCTCTTTATCGTCATGACTTTCATCTGGTTTAGATAGTGAACATCCCCCTGAGCGGCTGCGCCGCTTCCCCCTTCTCTCGCACCGCTGCGCGCTGCGGGAAGGGGGACGCCGCCCTCGCTGCAGGGCGGCCTTTGCTCGGCGGCCACTGGCTTGGACCACGCCAGTTTCATAGGCCGACGTGCGTTGCGAATAGTTTGGAGATTGAAGACTTATGAGCAAACCCCGCATCCTGGTCGCCCGCGCGATCTTTCCTGACATCGTGGACCGCCTGCGCCAGCATTTTGATGTGGAAGACAACCCCGACGACGTGATCTGGACCCCGCAAGAGTTGGCTGCGCGCCTGGCCGACAAGGACGGGGTGCTGACCACCGGCAGCCAGCGCATAGATGCCACACTGCTGGCCGCTGCGCCGCGCCTCAAGGTCTGCGCCAACATGGCCGTGGGCTATAACAACTTTGACGTGGATGCCATGACCGCCGCGGGTGTGTTGGGCACCAACACGCCCGATGTGCTGACCGAGACCACCGCCGACTTCGGCTTTGCATTGCTGATGGCCACGGCCCGCCGCATGACCGAGAGCGAGCATTACCTGCGTGCCGGAAAGTGGACCAATTGGAGCTACGACATGTTCGCGGGCAGCGACATCCACGGCAGCACGCTGGGCATCATCGGCATGGGCCGCATCGGGCAGGGCATTGCCAAGCGCGGGGCGCATGGTTTTGGCATGAAGGTGGTCTACCACAACCGTTCGCGCCTGTCGGCCGAGCTGGAGGCCGAATGCAAGGCCACCTACGTGGGCAAGGACGAGTTGCTGCGCATCGCAGACCATGTGGTGCTGGTGGTGCCCTACACGCCCGCGTCGCACCACACCATCGGCGCGGCCGAGCTGGCGCTGATGAAGCCCACGGCCACGCTCGTCAACATTGCGCGTGGCGGCATCGTGGACGACGCTGCGCTGGCTGTGGCCCTGCGCGAGCGTCGCATTGCGGCGGCGGGGCTGGATGTGTTTGAAGGCGAACCCAGCGTGCACCCCGATCTGCTGACCGTGCCCAACGTGGTGCTCACCCCGCACATTGCCAGCGCCACCGTGCCCACCCGGCGCGCCATGGCCAACCTGGCGGCGGATAACCTGATTGCCTTCTTTGACGGGCGGGGGCCGCTCACGCCGGTGAATCAGCCCGCCACCCTGCGTTGATGCGGGATTTTGGGTCCAATCGACCGGATGCGCTAGTCAATCATGCGCTGATAGCTATCAAAAATATAGTAAACCTTGGCCACTGACACACTTGTTCTCTTGGCGGCGCTGGCACTGGCGCTGCTCCTTCTGGTGGTGCTGTTGCTGCGCCGTCCCCGCGTGGACCTGCCGCCCGAGTGGCTGGCACGCCTGCAGTCGCTGGAGCAAACCACACAGGCGACGCAGATTGCGGTGGCCAAGAATGACGGCGCGCTGGACGGCATGGGCCAGCAGCTGCGTGGCTTTACCCAGACCACGCAGTCCACGCTGGAGACACTGCGCCACGCCGTGGACGAGCGCCTGGCCCAGGCCGTGGCCGAATCCCGCAACGGCCGCGCCGAGCTGTTGGCTGCCTTTGGCGTATTCGAGGCGCGGCTGGAGCAGCGCCTCACAGCACTGGATGCGGCCACACGCCTCACGCTCGATTCGCTCAAGGGGGATACCCAGTCGCAGCTGGGAGTGATGTCGCAAGCGCTCAAGGACCAGCTCGAAGCCAACGGCTTTCAGATCAAGAACCAGTTTGCGGTGCTGCAAGACGCCGTGTCACAGCAGCTCACCGGGCTGGTGCAGGGCAGCCAGCACAACGCCGAGCAGCTGCGCACCGCGCTCAACGAGCGCCTGGCCGCCATTCAGGCCGACAACGCCACCAAGCTCGAAGAAATGCGCCGCACGGTGGACGAAAAGCTGCATGCCACGCTGGAGCAGCGCCTTGGCGAATCGTTCAAGCTGGTGAGCGACCGGCTCGAACAAGTGCACAAGGGCCTGGGCGAAATGCAGACCCTGGCGGGCAGCGTGGGCGACTTGAAGCGCGTGATGACCAACGTGAAGTCGCGCGGCACCTGGGGCGAAATGCAGCTGGGCGCCATCATCGATAACGTGCTCACGCCCGACCAGTTCGCGCGCAACGTCAAGACCGTGCCGGGCAGCGATGAGCTGGTGGAGTTTGCGATCCGCCTGCCCGGCAAGAGCGACGATCACCCCGTGTGGCTGCCCATCGACTCCAAGTACCCCGTGGAGCAGTACCAGCGCCTGCTGGACGCGCAGGACGCGGCGGACAAGGCAGCCATTCAGTCGGCAGGCAATGCGTTCGAGACGTCGATCAAGCTGGAGGCCAAGAAAATCTTTGCCAAGTATGTGTCGCCCCCACACACCACCGACTTCGCCGTGCTCTACCTGCCCACCGAGGGCCTGTTTGCCGAGGTGATGCGCCGCCCCGGCCTGGTCGAAGCGGTGCAGAACGAGTGCCGCGTGATGATCACCGGCCCGGCCAACCTGGCCGCCATGCTCAACAGCCTGCAAATGGGCTTCAAGACACTGGCGATCGAAAAGCGCTCGTCCGAGGTGTGGAGCCTCTTGGGCATGGTCAAGACCGAGTTCGCCAAGTTTGGCGACGTGGTCGAGGCCACCAAAAAGTCCATTGACGCCGCCGCCAAGAAGTTTGACGAGGTGGGTGTGCGCACCCGTGCCATCCAGCGCAAGCTGCGGGATGTGCAGGACCTGCCTGCGCCCGACACAGCCGTGCCGCTGGCAGGGGCCAGTCCATCGGCATTGCCTGGTTTGGATTCCGAGGACGACCTGCCGTGAACTGGGCCCTGGCGCGCCTGATTGCGGGGCAGATCTGCGTGCACGCCTGCATGGCAGGCATGCGACTGGCGGCGCCACTGCTGGCGCTGCGCGAGGGCCACAGTGCAGCAGCCGTGGGGGTGTTGCTGGCATTGTTCGCACTCACGCAGGTTTTTCTGGCCTTGCCCGCAGGGCGCTATGCGGACCGGCACGGCTTGAAGCGCCCCGTGGGCTACGCTGTGGCCCTTGCATCGGCAGGGGCTGCGCTGGCGCTGGTGTTCCCCGTCTTTCCGGTGTTGTGTGTGGCTGCGTTGATGACCGGTGGCGCCACCGGGGCCGCCACCATTGCACTGCAGCGCCATGTGGGGCGCGCTGCGCACGACGCCACGCAGCTCAAGCAGGTGTTCAGCTGGCTGGCCATCGGGCCTGCGGTGTCCAACTTCATCGGGCCTTTCTGCGCGGGGCTCATGATCGACAACGCGGGCAGTGCTGCGGGCAGTACCGAGGGCTATCGCGCCGCCTTTGCCCTGATGGCGGTGTTGCCCCTGCTCACCTGGTTCTGGGTGCGAGACACGGTAGAGCTACCGCCCGTGATTGCCGCCGCGGGCGGCCCCCCGCAGCGCGCGTGGGACCTGATGAACGAACCTCCGTTTCGCCGCTTGCTGCTGGTCAACTGGATCTTGTCCTCGTGCTGGGACGTGCACACCTTCGTGGTCCCGCTGCTGGGGCACGAGCGGGGCCTGTCTGCGTCCGTCATTGGCTCCATCCTGGGGGCGTTTGCGATTGCCGCTGCCGTCATCCGCGTGCTCATGCCCATCGTGGCAGAGCGCCTGCGCGAACGGGTGGTGGTGGCGGGCGCCATGGTCGCTACGGCCGTACTGTTTGGCGTCTACCCGCTGCTGCACAGCGCGCTGGCGATGGGCGCGTGTTCGGTGCTGCTCGGGTTTGCACTGGGCTCGGTGCAGCCCATGGTGATGAGCCTGCTGCACCAGATCACGCCGCCGGCCCGCCATGGCGAGGCGCTGGGCCTGCGGCTCATGGCCATCAACGCATCCAGCGTGCTCATGCCCATGCTTTTTGGCTCTGCGGGGGCCGTGATTGGGGTGGGAGGGCTGTTCTGGGTGGTGGGCTGCGCCGTGGGGGCCGGTGCACGGATGGCGTGGCGTATGGGCGAAAACCACTCCGCAGAGTCCCCCCAAAAAGGGTAAACAGGTGTAAATTGTCCCCACCCGGCAGCGGGTTTCGAGAGGGGGCGTTCATGTACCTGCGAATTTGGTCACGGCGCGTGTTGCCATGGTGCGCGGTTCTGGCCTGGGGAGGCAGTCTGTCATGCGTGGCGCGGGCTGATGACCTGGTACAGCAAGCGTTGGCGCTGGTTCAGCAGGGTCAGGCACTTCAGGCGTTCCGCTTGCTGGATGCGCAGGAGGCCCAGCGCGCTGGCGACCCCGTGTTTGATGCCGCCATGGGCGATGCTGCGCATGCCGCCGGGCAATACACGCGCGCCATCATGGCGCGAGAGCGCTGGCTGGCTGCTCAACCCGGCAGCACGGAGGCCCAGGTAGCGCTCGGGCAATCCTTGCAGGCTGTGGGCGACCGCCGGGGCGTGATGGCCTTGCCCGCGCCGGTGCAGGCCGCACTCATTCCGGTGGATGCCGGGCACACGCTGGATCAGTTTCTGTATTCCTACGATCGCCTGGATGCCGGAGGGCGCTCTTCGCTCAAGGGCTACGTGGAGTTGGGCGTCGGCCATGACTCCAATGCCAATGCAGCGCCCGTGGTGAGCGAACTGCAGTCTCCAGTGCCTGGCACGCCGGCGTGGGCGCTGCTGCCCGAGGCCCTGGCGACCTCGGGCAACTATGTGGTGGCGCAAGCGGGGCTGCGGGGGCGGGCGGTACTCAATTCGCGCTGGTCGGTGGTGGGCACAGCCGTGGGGGCTGCCCGGCACTACGGGGGCAACGCAGACCGGTTCGACCACACAGCACTGGATGGCACCCTGGGCTTGGCATGGCGGGCCGAGCGCCATGAGCTGATTGCGTCTGGCCAAGGGTCTTACTACGCGCTGGACGGCACGCGGCTGCGCACCATGGGCGGGGTGCTGGGTGAATGGATTTACCGCATAGACGGTTTTCGCCAGTGGGGCAGCTTTGTGCAGGTGCTCGACGTGCGTTACCCCGACCAGGCCTTGCGCAATGTGCGCCGCAGCGTGGTGGGCACCTCGTACTCCCATCTGTTTCGCAATGGCTCATCGGCCTATGGGGGCGTGTATGGTGGTCAGGAGCGCGCGCAGGCCAGTGGTGCTGACGCGCTGGGCCACCGGTTGTGGGGCCTGCGTGCCGGAGGGCAGTGGCCCCTGGCGCCTCAGTGGTCGGTGTTTGCCAGTGCGGACTGGGAACACCGGCGCTACGGCGGGCAGGACCCGTTTTTCGCGGTCACCCGTATCGACCGGCAGGCCCAGGTGGCTCTGGGGCTGAACTGGACTCCATCGCCTGGGTGGCGGGTCACGCCGCAATGGTCGTTAACGCGCAACGCATCCACGCTGCCCATCACCGACTATGAGCGCCGGGTGTTCTCCATCACCGTGCGCCGGGAGTTCTGAATGCTGTTACATGGCTGGTCCTGTGCCGATGCACCTGGGAGTTGTCTATGACGTCAGACCAAAAATACGCGCGGCTGGCGCTGCTGATGGGCATGGTGGCGGCCTGGCCCCTGACCGGGCTGGCCGCTGCGGGGCTGGTGCAGTTCGCGGCTGGAGACGTGCAGCTGCGGCGGGGCGAGACCTTGTCCCGCTTGTCCAAAGGTGCCGAACTCGATGGTGGAGATGTGGTGCTCACCGGCACCGAAGGAAGGGCACAGATACGGTTCTCCGACGGGGGGCTGGTGGCCTTGTACCCAGACTCGCAATTCACCGTCACCCGATATGCCGACGGTGCAGGAGCGGGCGAAGACCACTTTGTGGTGAACCTGCTGCGGGGGGGGATGCGCGCCCTCACGGGGCTCATCGGCAAACGCAATCCCGCCAACTACAAGGTGGTCACACCGACGGCGGTGGTGGGCATCCGGGGTTCCGCTTTCTTACTCGCCATCGATGCCAACGGCCAGGTGTTCGTCTCAGGGGAGCAGGACGAGATCGAGGTCTGCACCCAGGCGGGTTGTGTGGGTGTGACGGCGGGCGAGGCCGTGCTGGTGGTCTCAGACCAGGACTTGCCTGTCTATACCCATACCCGTGCGTTGTTGCCGGTGCCCCAGGTTCAGACACCCTTACTGGCGGGCGACCAGCTGGATGTGCAGGGGCGCCGCGCCTTTGTCTACATCGTTCCGGCGCCGGTCCCTGTGCCCGTTCCACCGCCGCCAGAGACCGCGCCGCCCCCAGCGCCCGTGCCCGTGCCCCCACCACCTCCCACGGGTACACCACAGCCGGGTACTCCAGCGCCGCCCGCCCCGACACCGACTACGCCACCGCCACCCACGCGGCCTACGGCACCGCCGGTGACAACGGCACCGCCGCCTGCCACGACGGCGCCACCGCCGCCGACAGTGCGGCCGCCTATCGTGTTCATCCCGGTCCTGCCGATCATTCTGCGCCCGCCACCTCCGCCGCCACCGCCTGTCATCAGGTAGCAGAAAGAGGCCTCAACACTCCACCGACACGCGCGTGCGTCGGTGGAGGGTTAACTTTCAGAGCTTGTAAAACGCCCGGATCAGGTCCCAGGCCTCCTGAGGGTCATCGGTGTAGTGAAACAGGTTGAGGTCCTGCGCAGAGATGGTGCCTTCTTCCACCAGCACGTCGAAGTTGATGAGGCGCTTCCAGTAGTTGGTGCCGAACAGCACGATGGGTACAGGCTTGGCCTTTTTGGTCTGGACGAGGGTCAGCACTTCAAACAGCTCGTCCAGCGTGCCAAAGCCGCCGGGGAAGGCCACGAGTGCCTTAGCACGCATCATGAAATGCATCTTGCGCAGCGCGAAGTAGTGGAACTTGAAGGACAGCGAAGGCGAGATGAAGCGGTTGCCGCTTTGCTCGTGGGGCAGCGCGATGTTCAGGCCCACGTTCAGTGCACCCGCATCATGGGCGCCCCGGTTGGCGGCCTCCATGATGCCTGGGCCGCCGCCGGTGCAGATATAGATGCGGTCGGCAGGGCGCTGGCGTTCGCTGTAGTCGGCAACCAGCTTGGCGAACTGGCGGGCCAGGTCGTAATAGCCCGCGTTGCGCACGGCCAGGCGCGCGCGGCGCACGCGTTCGGCGTCGCCACTGGCTTCGGCCTCGGCCAGCTGTGCTGCGGCTTCGTCGGGTGCGACGAAGCGCGCGCTGCCATACACCACCACGGTGCTTTCAATGCCTTGTTCGGCCTGGCCCAGGTCGGGCTTGAGCATTTCGAGCTGAAAGCGGATGCCCCGGGTTTCGCGGCGGAACATGAATTCCGGGTCGGCAAAGGCCATGCGGTTGGCATCGGCCTGCAGGGGGTTGCCGTTGTGGGCGTGGTTGTGCAGCTCGGCCCAGGCATCGGCCAGGCGGCGTTCGTTGAGTTGGGTGTTGGATTCCATGAGGGGCTCGCGTATCGGTAGGTGAACAGAGAAGAAAGGGGCGGCACCGGCAGCAGCGGGTGGGGGCCCATGCAGTGTGGCGTGAATGGATGACGAAATGGCTTGCTAGTGCAGGAACATCAAGCGCGAGATGCTATGAAATACGAAGCAGTTTGCATGCCAAGCACCGTGAGGCCCAGCGAGCCCAGCAGGTGCAGTGCTGTGGTGCCCAGCGCCATGGCATAGCGCTGCACCATCAGCATCTCGACGACTTCGGCCGAGAAGCTGGAAAACGTGGTGAGTGCGCCCAGGAATCCTGTGACCAGTGCCAGTCGCCACACAGGGTCGAGTTGCGGCATGGCGTGGAACACAGCGACGCACACCCCGATGAGATAGCCACCCACCAGATTGGCGGCCACGGTGCCCCAGGGAATGAGGCCCCCGGGGCTGAGCCACAGACCCAGGCGCCAGCGCGCCAGTGCGCCCACACAGGCGCCGATGCAGATGGCAAGAACGTTCAACATCGGGCCATTGTCGCCGGATTTTTGGAGCGTCGGACTGGCTCCTCTCCATCCCTCAAAACGCCAAGCGGGGCGTCCCCGGTGGGGGCGCCCCGCTTGGCTGTGCCTGCCGGCGGCAGGTGCGTTCAGCGTGCCGACATCTGCTGCGGCAGCCAGGTCACGATGCCGGGGAAGACATAGATCAACGCCACAGCGCCACACATCAGGAAGAACATGGGCATGGCCACCTTGGCGATCCAGGGCAGCTGGCGCCCTGTCATGCCCTGCAGCACAAACAGGTTGAAGCCCACGGGCGGCGTGATCTGCGCCATCTCCACCACCAGCACGATGAAGATGCCGAACCAGATGGTGTCGATGCCGGCCGCCTGCACCGTGGGCATGAGCACGCCCATGGTCAGTACCACCATCGAGATACCGTCGAGAAAGCAGCCCAGGATGATGTAGAAAATCGCCAGCGCCACGATGAGCTGCGCCTGGTTCAAGCCCAGCGACGCGATCCATTCCGCCAGGTGGCGCGGCAAGCCGATGTAGCCCATGGCCAGCGTGAGGAAGGCGGCGCCAGCCAGGATCAGCGCGATCATGCAGTACAGGCGCGTGGCGCCCATCAGCGAGTCCTTGAATGTGCCCCAGGTCATCGAGCCCTGCACGGCCGACAGCACCAGCGAGCCCACCACACCCACGGCCGCGGCCTCGGTGGCGGTGGCAAAGCCCGTGTAGATGGAGCCCAGCACGGCCGCGATCAGCAGCACGACGGGGATCAGGCTGCGGGATTCGGACAGCTTTTGCATGAAGGTCATGCGCACATCGGCCGCAGGCACCTGCTCGGGGTGGCGCAGCGCCCACAGCATGATGTAGCCCGAGAACAGCGCCGCCAGCAGAATGCCCGGCAGCACACCCGCAATGAACAGCTGCGAGATCGACACCTCGGCCGACACGCCGTACACGATCATGATGATGGACGGCGGGATCAACAGGCCCAGCGTGCTGGCACCGGCCAGCGTGCCCACCACCATGTGCTCGGGGTAGCCGCGGCGCGTCAGCTCGGGCAGCGTCATCTTGCCGATGGTGGCGCAGGTGGCGGCGCTCGACCCCGACACGGCGGCAAAGATGGTGCAGCCCACCACGTTGGTGTGCAGCAGCCGGCCGGGCAGCGCCTGGACCCACGGGGCAAGGCCCTTGAACATGTCTTGCGACAAACGGGTGCGGAACAGGATTTCGCCCATCCAGATGAACAGGGGCAGGGCGGTGAGGGTCCAGCTGGAGGCGCTGCCCCAGATGGTCACGGCCATCGCATCGCCCGCCGGGCGGGCGGAGAACAGCTGCATGGCGATCCAGGCGACGCCGGAGAGGGTGAGCCCGATCCATACGCCGCTGCCCAGGATCAGGAACAGTGACAGTACGAGCAGGCCGGTTATGGCGAGATCACTCATGGTAGGTCGTGCCGGGTTTATTCATTGCGCAATGCTTCGCCGGAGGAGGCATCCACACGCTTGCCCATCATCTCCAGCACCAGCTCGTCCAGGAACGCGATCGCCAGAATCACCGTGCCCAAGGCCATGGCGATCTGTGGAATCCACAGGGGCGTGGCGTCGCTGCTGGTGGAAATGTCGTGGAACTCGTGCGACTGCCAAGCCAGCTTGCAGCTGTACACCGCGAACAGCACGGCCAGCAGGGTGGCAATGGCCAAAGCCCAGATCTCGAACGCCTTCTTGGCGCCGCCCTTCAGAAAGTTGAGCAGCAGCGTGACGCGGATGTGCTCGCCGCGCTTCAAGGTGTGGGCGAGCGCCAAGAAGCCCGATGCGGCCATCAGATAGCCCGCATAGGCATCCGTGCCCGGCACGTGGAAGTGGAACTGGCGGCTGGCGATGGACAGCAGCACCATCCCCAACAAGCCGACCATGAAAAGCGCCGCCAGGGCGGCGGCGCTGTCGTACAGAAAGTCCAGCAGACGACGCATGTGCGTGGGCGCCTGGGCTTACTTGCGGTAGGCGTCGATGAGCGCCTTGCCTTCGGGGCCGGCCTTGTCCAGCCATTCCTTGAGCATGGTGTCGCCCACCTTAGCCATGTCGGCCTTCAGGGCGGCCGGTGGGGTCACCACGTCCATGCCATTGGCCTTGAGCTTGGCGACGGTGTCGGTGTTGACCTTGGCACTGTTGGCCCAGCCGCGTGCTTCGGCGTCGGCACCGGCCTTCAGCAGCGCGTCCTGGCTGGGCTTGTCGAGGGCGTCAAACGCCTTCTTGTTCACCAGCACGGCGTTCTTGGGCAGCCAGGCCTGGGTGTCGTAGTAGAACTTGAGGTGCTCGTATAGCTTGCTGTCCACACCGGTGGCGCCCGAGGTCATCGTCGATTCGACCACGCCCGTGGCCAGGGCCTGCGAGAACTCTGCGGCCTGCACCGTCACGGGCTGGGCGCCGACCAGCTCGGCAATGCGCGCGGTGGCAGGGCTGTAGGCGCGCCACTTGATGCCCTTGAGGTCGGCGGCAGAGGCCAACGGCTTCTTGGTGTAGATGCCTTGTGGGGGCCAGGCCACGGCGTACAGCAGCATCATTCCCTGCTCAGCCAGCTTCTTTTCCAGAAAGGGCTTTTGGGCGGCGTAGAGCTTCTTGGAGGCGTCGTAGCTATCGGCCAGGAAGGGCAGGCCATCCACGCCAAACAGCTGCCATTCGTTCTGGAAGTTGGCCAGCAGGATCTCGCCCATCTGCGCCTGGCCGCCTTGCACAGCGCGCTTGATTTCAGGGGCCTTGAACAGCGCGGCGTTGGCATGCACCGTGATCTTGAGCTTGCCGCCCGTGGCCTTGTCCACATCGCTGGCCAGCTGCACCATGTTCTCGGTGTGGAAGTTGGTGGCGGGGTAGGCGGCGGCCAGGTCCCACTTGGTCTGGGCGAATGCCGAGGTGGCAGACAGGCCCGCAGCCAGTGTCAGGGCGAGTGCGGTCACGGGGAAGATTCGACGCTTCATGGATATTGCTCCGCAGGGTTGTATGTACAAGGTTGGATGTAACAAATCACTGTATCGGAAGCCGATCCGATTGCGATAGGTGTTTTGCCTAAACGCTGACAAATTGCCAACAAATTACCATCGACTTGCCTACAATGCCCCATGCATATCCCGTGCCAATGACAGAACCCGCAGGCCTGAACCCGCCATGAAATCTGACGCCAAGCCCAAGCCCAAGGCCAAAACCGACTCCGGTCCCATCGTGTCGTCGGCGCATCTGGTGTCGGCGCAGAGTGCAGAGATGAGCGAGTTCGAGTTCGGCCTCATCGTGGCGGGCAACGCTTTCCACCGCTGGGTGGTGCACTGCATGGCGGCGGCGGGTCTCAAGGACCTGACGCCGCTCGACGTGGTGGTGCTGCACCATGTCACGCATCGCGCGCGCGACAAGCGACTGGCCGACATCTGCTTCATCATGAACGTGGAAGACACGCACCTGGTGAACTACTCACTCAAAAAGCTGCAGACCCTGGGCGTGGTCGCCTCGCAGAAGAACGGCAAGGAAGTCACCTACGCCGCCACCGACACCGGCCGCGCCTATGTGCAGCGCTACCGCGAGATCCGCGAGAGCTGCCTCATCGATGCCTTGAATGCCGATGACGCGCTGAACCGCGACATCGGCGAACTGGCCCGTTTGCTGCGTGTGCTCTCGGGCATGTATGACCAGGCAGCGCGCTCCGCAGCGTCGCTGTGACAACCTGCCCCTGGTTTCTGGTTTTTTGAATGAAATGCAGCTGTAGCGCAGGTATTCAATGCGCTGGCAGCTATTGATTAGATAGCATCATCATGTCCCAACAAGTTTCTCCTTTGTCCCGCTGGCAGTTCTGGATCGACCGGGGTGGCACCTTCACCGACGTGGTGGGAAAGCGCCCGGACGGCACCTTGGTCACGCACAAGCTGCTGTCCGAGAACCCCGAGCAGTACAAGGACGCGGCGGTGGCCGGCATCCGCCACCTGCTGGGCTTGCAGCCGGGCGAGCCGGTGACGCCCGCGCTGGTGGAGTGCGTGAAGATGGGCACTACCGTGGCCACCAACGCGCTGCTGGAGCGCAAGGGCGAGCCCACGCTGCTCATCACCACCAAGGGCTTCAAGGACGCGCTGCGCATTGCGTACCAGAACCGCCCGCGTCTGTTCGACCGCCACATCCTGCTGCCGGAGCTGTTGTACGAGCGCGTGTTCGAGGCGCAGGAGCGTGTGGGCGCGCGGGGCGAGGTGATCGAGCCGCTGGACGAAGCCCACCTGAAAGAACGCCTGTGGGCGGCCTACGACGCAGGCCTGCGCAGCGCGGCCATCGTGTTCATGCACGGTTATCGCTACACCGCACACGAAGAGGCCGCCGCCCGCATTGCGCGCGAAGCGGGCTTCACGCAGGTCAGCGCATCGCACGCCACCAGCCCCATGATGAAGCTGGTGAGCCGGGGCGACACCACGGTGGTGGATGCGTACCTGTCGCCTATCCTGCGCCGCTATGTGGACCAGGTGGCGAGCGAAATGCCGGGCGTGAAGTTGTTCTTCATGCAGTCGTCGGGCGGCCTCACGGATGCGCAGGTGTTCCAGGGTAAGGACGCGATCCTGAGCGGCCCTGCAGGCGGCATCGTCGGCATGGCGCGCACCGCTGGGTTGGCAGGCCACGACAAGGTCATCGGCTTTGACATGGGGGGCACCAGCACCGACGTGAGCCACTACGCGGGCGAGTTCGAGCGCGAGTTCGAGACCCAGGTGGCGGGCGTGCGCATGCGGGCGCCCATGATGAGCATCCACACCGTGGCGGCCGGCGGCGGCTCCATCCTCGGCTTTGATGGCGCACGCTTCCGCGTCGGCCCCGAAAGCGCGGGCGCCAACCCCGGCCCCGCCAGCTACCGCCGGGGCGGCCCGCTGGCCGTGACCGATGCGAACGTGATGGTGGGCAAGATCCAGCCCGCGCACTTCCCCAAGGTGTTTGGCCACGCTGCGAACGAGGCGCTGGATGGCGATGCGGTGGCACAGAAGTTTGAAGGCCTCGCCACACAGACCGGTCGCAAGGCCGAAGACGTAGCCCATGGCTTCATTCAGATCGCCGTGCAGCAGATGGCCAATGCCATCAAGAAGATCAGCGTGGCACGCGGCTACGACGTGACGCGCTACACGCTGCAGTGTTTTGGCGGCGCGGGCGGCCAGCATGCGTGTTTGGTGGCCGACGCGCTGGGCATGACGCGCGTGTTTGTGCATCCGCTGGCGGGGGTACTCAGCGCCTACGGCATGGGCCTGGCGGATCAGAACGTGATCCGCGAACAGGCGGTGGAAACCAAGCTCGTGCCGGACGCGTTGCCCGGCATCGAGGCCACGCTGGAGCAACTGGCCACCACCGCGCGCACCGAGCTGGAGCGCCAGCAGGTGGGCGCGGGCACTGCTGTGGTGCACCGCCGCGTGCATGTGCGCTATGAGGGCAGCGACTCCGCGCTCATCGTGCCATTCGGCTCGCTGGCCGAAATCACCGCCGCGTTCGAGAACGCCTACCGCCAGCGTTTTGCCTTCCTCATGCAGGGCAAGGGCCTGGTGGTGGAGGCTGTGTCCGTCGAGGCCGTGGTGCCCGGCGATGCCCCCGTGGAGCCACGCCACACGCTGCAGCCCGCGCGCGAGGTGCCGCGCCGCAGCACCGTGCGCATGTACACCGGTGGCATCGATGGCGTGCCTGCATGGCACGACGCAGCCCTGGTGGTGCGCGACGACCTGCGCCCCGGCGATGTGATCCCCGGCCCGGCCATCATTGCCGAGAAGAACGCTACAACAATAGTGGAGCCTGGCTGGGAGGCCACGCTGACCGATCTGGACCACCTGCTGCTCAACCGCCGTGTGGCGCGCGCCGTGCAGCATGCCGTGGGCACCACGGTGGACCCGGTGCTGCTGGAGGTGTTCAACAACCTGTTCATGAACATTGCCGAGCAGATGGGGCTGCAGCTGCAGAACACGGCGTACTCGGTGAACATCAAAGAGCGCCTGGACTTCAGCTGCGCGCTGTTTGACACCGCCGGCAACCTGATCGCCAACGCGCCCCACATGCCCGTGCACCTGGGCAGCATGGGCGAGAGCATCAAGACCGTGATCCGCGAGAACGCGGGCCGCATGCAGCCCGGCGATGTGTTCGTGCTCAACGACCCGTACCACGGTGGCACGCACCTGCCGGACATCACGGTCATCACGCCGGTCTACATCGCCAACGAGGCCGAGCCCACGTTCTATGTGGGCAGCCGGGGCCACCACGCCGATGTGGGCGGCACCACGCCGGGCTCCATGCCGCCGTTCTCCACGCGCATTGAAGAAGAGGGCGTACAGATCAACAACGTGAAGCTGGTGGAATGCGGCACCTTGCGGGAACGCGAGATGATTGCGTTGCTGGAAAGCGGCGAATACCCCAGCCGCAACCCCCAGCAGAACATGGCCGACCTGCGCGCGCAGATCGCCGCCAACGAGAAAGGCCAGCAGGAGCTGCGCCGCATGGTGGCCGAGTTTGGCCTGGACGTGGTGCAGGCCTATATGCGCCATGTGCAGGACAACGCCGAAGAGTCCGTGCGCCGTGTGATCACGCAGCTCAAGGACGGCAGCTTCACCCTGCCGCTGGACAACGGCGCGCAGATCAGCGTGTCGGTCAAGGTCAATGTGGCCGAGCGCAGCGCGGTCATCGACTTTGCAGGCACCAGCCCGCAGCAGACGAACAACTTCAACGCGCCCACGGCGGTGTGCATGGCGGCGGTGCTGTATGTGTTCCGCACGCTGGTGGATGACGACATTCCGCTGAACGCGGGGTGCCTCAAGCCGCTCAACGTCATCATCCCGCCCGGCAGCATGCTCAACCCCAACCCACCTGCGTCAGTGGTGGCGGGCAATGTGGAAACGTCCACCTGCATCACCAACGCGCTGTATGGCGCCTTGGGCCTGATGGCGGCGGGACAGTGCACGATGAACAACTTCACGTTTGGCAGCACGCGCTACCAGTACTACGAGACCATCTCGGGCGGCAGCGGCGCGGGCGGTGTGTGGGATGCCAACGGGCAGCTGGTGGGCGGTTTTGGTGGCACCAGCGTCGTGCAATGCCACATGACCAACTCGCGCCTGACGGACCCCGAGGTGCTGGAGTTCCGCTTTCCGGTGCGGCTGGAGGGCTACGAGATCCGCAAGGGATCGGGCGGTGCCGGGCAGTGGAAAGGTGGCGACGGCGGCGTGCGCCGTGTGCGCTTTCTGGAGCCGATGACGGCCAGCATCTTGTCGAACGGCCGCCACCATGGCGCGTTTGGCATGGCGGGCGGCCAGCCGGGGGCCGTGGGTATCAACAAGGTGGTGCGCAGCGATGGCCGGGTGGAGCTGCTGGACCACATCGGCCAGGCAGAGATGCTGCCGGGCGATGTGTTCGAGATTCACACCCCCGGCGGCGGCGGGTTTGGTGTGTCGGGTGCGAAATAAGAGCCAAAAGTGCCGCAAGCGCATGTTTTATATGCGCCTGCAGCTATCAAATCAGGAGTGGTTGATCAGGCGTCTTTGACTTCCGTGTTCACACCCACCTTGGGTTGGCTCAGGCTGGGCGGCACATCGCGCCCGGCCTGCCGTGCGCGGAACAGCGCCGCGCGCATGAGAAAGATCGACATCACCGGCACCGTGATCGCCACGAACACGGCGATCAGCAGCGCATGCAGCGCCAAGCTGCGGTCGGTCACCGAGAAGTACAGCACGGTGCCGTGCATGATCAGCCAACAGCCCAGCGTGGCAATGATGGAGGGCGCGTGTACCCGTTCAAAAAAGGTCGGTAGGCGCAGCAAGCCGATGGAGCCCAGCAGGGCCAGCGCGGCACCAGCCAGCACCAGCACGGCCACGATGATTTCCAGCCACAGCGGAAGAACAGCGGTGGTGGCGGCTTCGGTCATTCGATCACCTCGCCGCGCAGCAAAAACTTGGCCATGGCCATGGAGCCGACAAAGCTGAGCAGCGCCAGCAGCAGTGCGGCCTCAAAGTAGTTCTTGCTGCCGTAGAGCAGACCCAGCACCAGCATCACCAGCATGCCGCTCAAGTACATGCAGTCCAGCGCCAGCACGCGGTCTTGCGCGGAAGGGCCCTTGAGCAGTCGGATCAACGCGCAGCCCATGGCCAGCGCGAGCATGAGCAGGGCGGCCGGCAGGGCCCAGTCCAGCACGGGGGTCATTCAAAAATCTCCATCAGGGGCGTCTCGTAGCGCTGCTTCACGTCAGCGATCACCGTGGCGGGGTCGTCCAACTCCAGCACGTGCAGCAGCAGCATGCTGCGGTCCAGCGAAATCTCGGCCCACGCGGTACCGGGTGTGATGCACACGATCATCGCCAGCACGGCCAATGCGTTGGGGTCTCGCACGTCCAGCGGGATGTGCACAAAGCCCGCAGGATGGCGCCTGCGGCCGGGTGCCAGCAGCAGGCGAGCCACCGCCAGGTTGGACCGGGTGGTGTCTGCCACCACCGTGAGTGCCAGGCGCAGGACGGTGCCCGGCTTGCGGATGCGTACCGGCAGCGGGCGCAGCCCGGCGGTGAGCAGCGGGATGGCCAGTGCCAGCACCGTGCCCAGCACGAAGTGGCCCGCGCTCAGGCTGCGGTTGAGCAGCAGCCACAGGCCCAGGAGCGCCAGCGAGAGCAGCGGGGCTGGCACCAGGCGCCGCAATGGACCGGGGCGTGGCGGCATGGCGGGGGCGTTGGACGCCGCAGGTTGAGCAGGTTGGGTCATGGCTTGTCCCCCGTTGGCGTGGTTTCAGGCATCGCCGCAGGCGAAGCCGCGACGGGCGCAGCGGTCATCACCGCACGCACGTAAGTACCGGGCGCATGCAGGGCATCGGCCGTGGCCTGGGTGTAGCGCATCACCGCCCCAGCCTGCCACACCAACGCCACACAGGCCAGCAGCAGCAGCGCAATGGGCAGCCCCTCCAGCACCAAAAGCTGCGGTGACGCGCGGCCCTGGGCCGACCAGAAATGGCGAATGCCCGCGCGTGTGAGTGCCAGCAGCGCCAGCAGCCCCGAGCCCACCAGCAACGCCACCAGCATCCAGCCCGCAGCGCCCAGGCGGATGCCCTGGGCCGCGCCCAGCCCCAGAGGGTTGAGCAGTGCGTGGATCATGGCGAACTTGCCCACAAAACCGGGCAAGGGCGGCAGGCCCGCAATGACCAGCGTGCAGGCCATGAACGCCAGGCCCAGAAAGGCCGCTGCGGCGGGGATGACCTGGCCGATCAGCGCCTGTTCCTTGTCGTCCAGGTTCATGCCCTCGGTGGGCACCAGGTCGGCCGACAGAAAGGGTGCGTCGTCGGTCTGCTCATACGGAGCCAGATTGGCACCGTTGTTGCGCCAGCGGTCGATCAGGTCGGTGAGCAGGAACAGCGCACTCACGGCCAGGGTAGAGCTGAGCAGGTAGTACAGCAGCCCGCCCGTGAGCAGGTTTTGCCCAAAGCCCACGGCGGCCAGCAGCGTGCCCGACGACAGCACGGCGCTGAACCCTGCCAGGTGCCCCAGCCGCTGCGAGCCCAGCATACCGATCGCACCAAAGGCCATGGTCAGCATGCCGCCGCCAATGAGCCACTGGCTGCCAAACAGCGCGGATTCACCGGCCTCGGCGCCAAACAGCAGTGTCCACAGCCGCAGCACGCTGTACACGCCCACCTTGGTCATGAGCGCGAACAGCGCACCCACGGGCGCCGTGGCCGCACTGTAGGCAGGCACCAGCCAGAAGTTGAGCGGCCACACGGCGGCCTTGATGAGGAACGCGACCGCCAGAATCGCAGCGGCCGCATGCAGCAGCCCCCGGTCTGCCACGGCCACACCCGCAATGCTCTGGGCCAGGTCGGCCATGTTGAGCGTGCCGGTGATGCCGTAGAGCATCGACACCCCGATGAGGAACAGCGAAGAGGCGGCGAGGTTGATGGCGATGTAGTGCAGCCCCGCCGACACGCGCGGGCGGCCTGAGCCGTGCAGCAGCAGCCCGTAGGACGCCGCCAGCATGATCTCGAAGAACACAAACAGGTTGAACAGGTCGGCCGTGAGGAACGCACCGGCCAGCCCCATGAGCTGGAACTGGAACAGCGGGTGAAAGTGCACACCCGCCCGGTGCCAGCGCGCGGCCGAGAACAGCACCGTGGCGAGCGCCACTGTGCTGGTCAGCACCAGCATCATGGCCGACAGGCGGTCGATGACCAGCACGATGCCGAACGGCGCCGGCCAGTTGCCCGGCAGGTACACGCCCAGGCTGGTCTGCACGCTGGGCTCCTTGGCCTGCACCAGCAGCAACACAGCCACCACCAGGCCGACCAGGGTCGATGTGATGTTGAGCGTGACCTTGGTGCGCTGGCGTTCCTCGCGCAGCAGCAGCATGAGCCCGGCCGTGAGCAGGGGCAGCGCAATGGGCGCGAGGATCAGGTGCGGCATCAGCCGGTCAAGTAAAAATCCTGTGAATGTCATGTCATCGGTCCACGGCGCTGCGCACGAAACTGGCGCGCGCTAGGCCAGGGCAGCCTAGCAAGGGCCGCCCCGCAGCGAGGGCTGCGTCCCCCTGCCCCCAGTGCGCAGCACTGCGAGAGCGGGGGGAAGCGGCGAAGCCGCTCAGGGGGGTGTTCTTCATCACGGCATTTCCTGCACGTCTTTACCCTTGGTGCCGTCCACATGGTCGGTGCCCGCCATGCCACGCGATGCCAGCAACACCACGAGGAAGAGGGCGGTCATGGCAAAGCCGATGACGATGGCCGTGAGCGTGAGTGCCTGGGGCATGGGGTCGGCATAGTGGGCCAGATCTTGAGGCACCCCGGGCTGCAGCACGGGCTCCTTGTCAATCGCGAGGCCCAGGCGGCCCATGCTGAAAATGAAGAGGTTGACGGCGTACGACAGCAGCGACAGGCCCATGATGACCTGGAAGGTGCGGGGCCGCAGCAGCAGCCACACGCCGGAACCTGTGAGCACGCCGATGGCCAGGGCCAGTATCAGTTCCATGGACCTTCTCCCGGTGTGGCGGCGGCCTGGGCTTCTTCGGCCGCGCGTGCGTTGTTGTAGCGGTGGCTGCGCACCGACTGGTGGGCAATGCCGGTGAGGATGAGCATGGTGGAGCCCACCACCAGGGTGAACACGCCGATGTCGAAGAACAGCGCGCTGGCCACGTGGATCTCACCCACCACGGGCAGCGAAAAATGCGCCGTGTGGCTGGTCAAAAACGGATGACCCCAGGCCAGTGCGCCCAGGCCCGTGGTCAGTGCGGCGAGCAGGCCCACACCGATCCAGCGGCGCGGGTACAGCGGCAGATGCGCCTCGACCCACGAGGTGCCCGAGACGATGTACTGCAGCAGCAGGGCCACCGAGAACACCAGCCCCGCCACAAAGCCGCCGCCGGGCTCGTTGTGGCCGCGCATGAAGAGGTAGACCGCGACCAGCGTGGCAAACGGCAGCATCAGCCGCACCAGCACGGCGGGCACCATGAGGTAGCCCACGGCGGTGTCGGCAGTCTGGCGTGGGTTGGCGAGGTCGGTGTCCACATCGGCGGGCAGTGCGCGCTGCTGGGGCGGCAGGTCCATCACCTCGCGCGCAGGGCGGAAGCGCCGCAGCAGCGCATACACCGTGAGCGCCACGATGCCGAGCACCACGATCTCGCCAAAGGTGTCAAAGCCCCGGAAGTCCACCAGCATGACGTTGACCACGTTGGTGCCGCCACCTTCAGTAAGCGCACGCTCCAGAAAGAAGGTGGAGGTGCTGTCGGGGAACGGGCGGCTCATCATCGCGAACGACAGCAGCGCCATGCCGCCGCCCGCAGCCAGCGTCAGTCCCATGTCGCGGTACCGGCGCAGCTGGGTGCGGCGCTCTTCCGCAAGGGTGGGCACACGCAGGCTCTCGTCGCGCCGAGGCAGCCAGCGCAGGCCCAGCAGAATGAGGATGGTGGTCACCACCTCCACCACGATCTGCGTGAGCGCCAGGTCGGGCGCCGAGAACCACAGGAAGGTCAGGCACACGCACAGCCCGGAGCCACCCAGCAGCGTCAGTGCCGCCAGCCGGTGGTATTTGGCCTGCCAGGCTGCCGCCACGGCACACACGGCACCCAGCAACCACAGCAGCGCAAAGGCGGGGGACAGCGGCAGCTGCACCCGGTCGCCAATCGGCAGGCCCCGCGCCCACAGGGGCAGGGTGCCCGCCACCAGCGCGGCGCACACCAGCCACAGCATTTGCCACTGCAGGCGACCGGTGCCCAGCAGGCGGCGGCCATTGCGGCCCATCAGGCTGAGCACGGCCAGCGTGGCCTCAAAGGCCCGCTGGCCGCTGATGCGGCGCATAACGGGGGGCGCATCGATGGCACCCTTTTCGCGCTGCCAGTGCAGCAGTGCATAGAGCGCGATGCCCCCGCCCAAAGCCACCAGGCTCATCACAAAGGGGGTGTTGAACCCATGCCAGACCGCCAGGCTGTACGTGGGCAGTTCGCCTCCCACCACGGGCCGTGCGGCAGCGGCCAGGTAGGCCCCCACCGACCATGCGGGCAACGTGCCCACCACGAGGCAGGCCAGCACCAGCAGTTCCACCGGCACGCGCATCCAGTGCGGCGGCTCGTGGGGCGGGCGCGGCAGGTCGGTGGCGGGCGGGCCAAAGAACACGTCCACCGTGAAGCGCAGCGAGTACGCCACGCTGAACATGCCGGCCACCGTAGCGGCCACCGGCAGCAGCCATTCGAGCAATGGCGTGGTGTTCACGTACACCGTCTCGGCAAAGAACATTTCCTTGGACAGGAAGCCATTGAGCAGCGGCACGCCCGCCATGGCCGCGCTGGCCACCATGGCCAGGGTGGCGGTGATCGGCATCATGGTGCGCAGGCCCGACAGGCGCCGGATGTCCCGCGTGCCACTTTCATGGTCCACGATGCCCACGGCCATGAACAGCGAGGCCTTGAAGGTGGCGTGGTTCATGATGTGGAACACGGCCGCCACGGCGGCCAGCGGGCTGTTCAGGCCCAGCAGCAGGGTGATGAGGCCCAGGTGCGAGATGGTCGAGTACGCCAGCAGCCCCTTGAGGTCGTTCTGGAACATGGCCGCATAGCCGCCCACCAGCAAGGTGGCCAGGCCCGCGCCGCCCACCAGCCAGAACCACTGCTCGGTGCCCGCCAGCGCGGGCCACAGGCGCGCCAGCAGGAACACGCCCGCCTTGACCATGGTGGCCGAATGCAGGTAGGCCGACACAGGTGTGGGCGCGGCCATGGCGTGGGGCAGCCAGAAGTGGAAGGGGAACTGCGCGCTTTTGGTGAGCGCGCCCAGCAGAATCAGTACGAGCGCGGTGGTGTACAGCGCGTGGTTCTGGATGAGCTGTCCTGCGGCGAGCACATGGTCGAGGTCATAGCTGCCAACGATGTGCCCCAGCACCAGCATGCCCGCCAGCATGGCCAGGCCGCCCGTGCCGGTGACGGTGAGCGCCATGCGCGCGCCGCGCCGCGCATCCTTGCGGTGGTGCCAGTAGCCGATCAGCAGAAACGAAAACAGGCTGGTCAGCTCCCAGAAAAACGCAATCTGGATGATGTTGCCCGACAGCACCACGCCTGCCATCGCACCCATGAAGGCCAGAAAAAACGAGAAGAAGCGCGGCACCGGGTCGGCCGCAGACATGTAGTAGCGCGCATACAGCACCACCAGGCTGCCCACGCCCAGCACCAGCATGCAGAACATCCAGGCAAAGCCGTCCATGCGGATGACGAGGTTCAGGCCCAGCGCGGGCAGCCAGGCCAGCTCTTGCCGGATCACGCCGCCGTCTGCAATCTGCGGGAAGTAGAGCGCCGCCTGCACGGTGCAGAACAGGGCGATGAGTCCTGCCAGGGTGGACTCGGTATTGCGGGCGTTGGAGGGCAGAACCGCTGCCAGCAGGCTGCCGATGAAGGGGAGAAGGATGAGCGTGATCAGGGGCATGCGCGATTGATTCTAGGGCGTGTCCCTCTTCAATTACCCCACGCGCTGG
>NZ_JBQEOV010000019.1:0-81786 GCF_052045435.1 Acidovorax sp. 22279 | reverse complement strand
CACCGCCAGCCCGAAGGGAAAGCCAGCCAAGCCGCACATTGCGTCGTTGCCCTTCGCTTGTGTAGCCAAGCTACACGGCGCTCATGGCGCCTAGCACTGCACGGCCTGGATGGCTTTCGCGTGGGGGAATTGAAGAGGGACACGCCCTGGGGGCAGCCCCTAAAAACCCTGCCCGCCCCTTGCTGTCGCGCATGCCCTGCCGCAAAAAAACAAGCCCGCTGGAGCGGGCTTGCTGCTTGTGAAGCGTGCTTAGTTTTTGCTAGCGCCGGTTGCCGGTGCTGGCGCGGCCGGTGCCGCAGTCGCCGTGGCGGGTGGTGTGGCTGGCGTGGTTGCCGTTGCGGCCTCCTTGTCAGCGCTGCCACGGGCCTTGCGGTCTGCTGCCTGGGAGCTGCTGTGCTTTTTGCTGGATTTGGCTTCTGCCTTGGCAGCGGCTGCTGCGCTGTACTTCTTGCCGTTGACGGTCAGGCCCTCTTTGGAGAAGTTGACGGCACTCTTGTTGCCCACGCCGCCCACACGGCCGATGAAGTCGGCCCAGTCCTTGAAGGGCGCACTCTGGCGCTCCTGGAGGATGCGGCCCGACAGGCCGGGCCCGATGCCTTTGACGCCGTCCAGTTCGGCCTCGGTGGCGGTGTTCACGTCCACGGCGGCCCAGGTGGCGGTGGCGAGCAGCGTGGCAACCAGCAGGGTCAGCAATTTCTTCAGCATGGCAAGGGTCTTACAGCGTTGTGGATGAAGGCTTGGGTCAGAGTTCTTCGACCCGGCGTGCGGGGTAGCTGTCCCAGGTCTGGCAGCCGGGGCATTGCCAGAAATGCTGGCGCGCCTCGAAGCCACAGGCCGCGCAGCGGTAGCGGGTCAGGGGCTTGACGGCATGGTCCAGGGCACGTTGAACCTGGGGGTGGAATTCTTCGTGTTCCAGCTTTTCGGTGGCCAGCCATTTGGCAGCAGCGACCAGGGAGCGCTCCTTGTCCAGATGCTCCACATAACGCTGGCGGGCGGATGGGCGGGTGGCCTCGTCGGCGGCTTCCATGGCCACGATGCTTTCCAGCACATCCAGCGAAGGCGCTTGCGCATAGTGCGCCTGCAAAAGGGCATGCACTTCCTGGGTGCGGCCGGTAGCGGTGGCAGCCTCGACCATCAGCGGGGCGGCCAGGGGCAGCGCTGCGGGGTTGCGCTCGCCCAGCGCCTTGAGTGTGGACAGCACGGCAGCCGGCTGACCCATCAGGCGTTGCAGGCGCGCCAGTTCAATGCGCGCGCGCGCGGCCTCGGGAGCCGCGGCCACTGCCTGGTCCAGCAGGGCCTGAGCGCCCGGCAGGTCGCCTTGCGCGATGAACGCCAACGCCTGCTCGCACAGGTAGTGGGCTTGCCGGGTGCTGAAGTCGCCCTGATCGGCGTCGTGCATCTTGCGGGCAATGGTGGCGGCATGGGGCCAGTCGCGCGAACGTTCGTAGATGGCCAGCAGCGCCAGGCGGGCCTGGGCCTCGAATGGGGTGCCCTCCAGGCGCTGCAGCGCATCTTCGGCGCGGTCAAGCAGCCCGGCCTTCAGGAAGTCGAGGGCCAGCGCATGCTGGGCGCGCTCGCGGTCGGTGCGGGAGAGGTCGCCGCGCGAGAGCAGATGCTCATGCACGCGCACGGCGCGGTCGTACTCGCCCCGGCGGCGAAACAGGTTGCCCAAGGCGAAGTGCAGCTCGGAGGTGTCGGGGTCGTTCTGCACGGCCTCGATGAAGGCGTCGATGGCCTGGTCCTGCTGTTCGTTGAGCAGGAAGTTCAGGCCCTTGAAGTAGGCCTTGGGCGCGCGGCGGTTTTCGGCGCGCAGCTGGCGCAGGTCAAAACGCGACGCCAGCCAGCCCAGCACAAACGCCAGGGGCAGGCCCAGCAGTATCCAGCTCAGGTCAAATTCCATGGATAGAAGGCAGGTCAGGAGGTGGTGGGGGCGCTGCCGGGGTAACGCTGGCGGCGGGGGCCGTTACGGGTGTTGGTGCCACCACGACTGCTGCCTGGGCGCGGCGTGCAGCGTTGCGGTGGCGCCACCAGCGCGGCACCATGCCCAAGGCCCCAACGACCAGACCTGCGGCAAATGCGGTCAGCACCACCAGCACCAGCGGCGCGCGCCATTGCGTGCCAAAGAAGAAATGCACGGTCGCATCCTGCTGGTTGTTCAGCGCGAAGGCGAAGAGCGTAAAAAAAATGGCTGCCTTGAGCAGCCACAGGAGGTATTTCATCGGTCTCCCCAGTGGTGGGGCGATTCTAAGAGCTTGGCGCAGGGGGCCTGTGGATGCCTTCTTTCAGGTCAATACAAGCCAAAACGGCAGCAGGCGCCAGTGAATCATGCGCTTGCTGCTATCAATTTGATATCAGTTGCCCAGGGTGCCTGTTGCGGGCGGTGCCTTTTCTTCCATTTCGGCCGTGCGTTTGTCGACGGCTTCGCGCAGGGCCTTGCCCGGCTTGAAATGGGGCACACGCTTTTCGGGAATGGCCACGGCCTCGCCGCTGCGTGGATTGCGGCCCATGCGGGGAGGGCGGTGGTTGACCGAGAAGCTGCCAAAGCCCCGGATCTCGATGCGGTGCCCGCGCACCAGGGCCTCGCCCACGGCGTCCAGAATGGTCTTGACGGCGTATTCGGCATCGCGGTGGGTGAGCTGGCCGAAACGGGCGGCCAGTTCTTCGACGAGGTCTGAGCGGGTCATGGAATCTTGGGACATAGGCAGTCTTGGCTGAAAAAAGAGCGGGCGCCGAGGCGCCCGCTGTCTGACCGTTTAACGGGTCAGCGCTTTACTTTTCCGAGTTGTCCAGCTTGGCGCGCAGCAGGGCGCCCAGGCTGGTCGTGCCGGCGCTTTCGCGGCTCGATTGCTGGCTCAGGTTGGCCATGGCGCCTTGTTCGTCAGCCATGTCCTTTTGCTTGATCGACAGCTGGATGTTGCGGGTCTTGCGATCCACGTTCACCACCACGGCCGTGACTTCGTCGCCTTCCTTGAGCACGTTGCGGGCATCTTCCACGCGGTCGCGGGAGATTTCCGAAGCGCGCAGGTAGCCCACGATGTCTTCGCCGAGGTCGATTTCAGCGCCACGGGCGTCCACGGTCTTGACCTTGCCGGTCACCGTCTGGCCCTTGTCGTTCACGGTCACGAAGGTCGTGAATGGGTCGCCGTCGAGCTGCTTGATGCCCAGCGAGATGCGTTCGCGGTCCACGTCCACGGCCAGCACGATCGCTTCCACTTCCTGGCCCTTCTTGTAGTTGCGAACAGCGGCTTCGCCGGGTTCGTTCCACGACAGGTCAGACAGGTGCACCAGGCCGTCGATGCCGGCAGCCAGGCCCACGAACACGCCGAAGTCGGTGATCGACTTGATCGGACCCTTGACGCGGTCGCCGCGCTTCGTGTCCTGTGCGAATTCTTGCCATGGGTTGGCCTTGCACTGCTTCATGCCCAGGCTGATACGGCGCTTGTCTTCGTCGATTTCCAGAACCATGACTTCGACTTCGTCGCCCAGCGAAACCAGCTTGGCGGGAGCGATGTTCTTGTTGGTCCAGTCCATTTCAGACACGTGCACCAGGCCTTCGATGCCGGGTTCGAGTTCCACGAATGCGCCGTAGTCGGCAATGTTCGTGATCTTGCCGAACAGGCGGGTGCCTTGGGGGTAGCGGCGGTTCACGCCCATCCATGGGTCGTCGCCCATTTGCTTCAGACCCAGCGAGACACGGTTCTTTTCGGTGTCGAACTTCAGGATCTTGGCAGTGATTTCCTGGCCAGCGGTCACCACTTCGGAGGGGTGACGCACGCGGCGCCATGCCATGTCGGTGATGTGCAGCAGGCCGTCGATGCCGCCCAGGTCCACGAACGCACCGTATTCGGTGATGTTCTTGACCACGCCTTGAACGATGGAGCCTTCCTTCAGGGTTTCCATCAGCTTGGCGCGCTCTTCGCCCATGGAGGCTTCCACCACAGCGCGGCGGCTCAGCACCACGTTGTTGCGCTTGCGGTCCAGCTTGATGACCTTGAATTCCATGGTCTTGTTTTCGTACGGCGTCAGATCCTTGATCGGACGGGTATCGATCAGCGAACCGGGCAGGAATGCGCGGATGCCGTTGACCAGAACGGTCAGACCGCCCTTGACCTTGCCGCTGGTCGTGCCAGTGACGAATTCGCCGGATTCCAGGGCCTTTTCCAGGCTCATCCAGGAAGCCAGACGCTTGGCGGTGTCGCGCGACAGGATGGTGTCGCCGTAGCCGTTTTCGATGGAGCCAATGGCCACCGACACGAAGTCACCCACTTGGACTTCGACTTCGCCCTTGTCGTTCTTGAACTCTTCCAGCGGCACGTAGGCTTCGGACTTGAGGCCAGCGTTCACCACCACGAAGTTGTGCTCAACGCGCACGACTTCAGCGGTGATGACTTCGCCTGGGCGCATTTCCGTGCGCTGCAAGGATTCTTCAAAAAGGGCGGCAAAAGATTCGGACATGTGTTTCCTTGCCACAAACAGGATTCCGGCAGCACCATTGCTACCGTTTTTATAGCTGCTTGCGGTGGTTTTTTGCGGTAGAACCGCGGGTTAGGTTATCGATCCACACAACCTGTGCGCTGACGCGCGATGGGGGCTGCGTGGGCCTGTGGCAAGGCCTTTCGGCACTGCCTGGAGCCCGAGGGCTCCACATTGTCAGCGCTGCACAGAAGCTGCGAAGGGCTGGCGCTCCTGCCACCAGGCCAAAACCTTTTCGACGGCTTGTTCAATCGTCAAATCGGAGTTGTCCAGGACCAGAGCGTCTTGCGCGGGCTTCAAGGGTGCAACGCTACGGGAACTGTCCCGGGCGTCGCGCGCCTCCAAATCTGCGCGAAGGTCTCCGATACTAGCCGAAAAACCCTTAGAAATCAACTGCTTATAACGGCGTTCTGCGCGGCAGGCGGCGCTGGCAGTGAGATACACCTTCAAGGGGGCCTCGGGGAAGATCACGGTGCCCATGTCGCGGCCATCGGCCACCAGCCCCGGCAGGCGCTGGAAGCTGTGTTGCAGGTCCACCAGCGCCGTGCGCACGGCAGGCAGAGCGGACACACGGGACGCGTTCATACCGGCTTCTTCGGTGCGGATGGCCTCGGTCACGTCGTCGCTGCCCAGCCACACCTTGCCGCCCTCAAACCGCACCGGCAGAGTTTGGGCCAGGGTGGCGATACGAGCTTCGTGGTCCGCATCGATGGCGAAACCCGCCCGCAGCGCGGCGAGGGCGGTGATGCGGTACATCGCGCCGGAATCCAAAAAGCGATAGCCCAGCCGTTGCGCCACCGCCGCCGCCACCGTGCCCTTGCCCGAGGCTGTCGGGCCGTCAATACAGATCACCGGGATGTGAGAGGTTTCGACCTGGGCGACCGAGAACAGCGCCTCGAAATAGTCCGGGAACGTCTTGGCTACGCACTTGGGGTCTTCGATGCGCACCGGCAGACGCGCCGGATTGAAGGCGGCCAGCGAGAAGCACATGGCCACGCGGTGGTCGTCGTAGGTGTGGATGCTGGCGGCTTTCCAGTCAGCGGACTGGGCGGGAGGCGTCACGCGGATGTAGTCCGCACCTTCCTCCACCGTGGCGCCGAGCTTGCGCAGCTCGGTGGCCATGGCGGCGATGCGGTCGGTTTCCTTCACGCGCCAGCTGGCGATGTTGGTCAGCGTGGTCGTGCCCTCGGCATACAGGGCCATCACGGCCAGCGTCATGGCCGCATCAGGGATGTGGTTGCAGTCCAGGTCAATGGCCTTGAGGGGCCAGGCGCCGCGTTCGATCTGCAGCCAGTTGGGGCCCCCGGTGATCACCGCGCCCATGGCCCGGGCCGCTTCGACAAAGCGAATATCGCCCTGGATCGAGTCGAGGCCCACGCCTTGTATCTTGATGCCGGATTTGGTATCTTTTTGGCCAGTAGCGCTAGTCGCTATTGCTCCAAGCGCTATGAAATAGCTAGCGGATGAGGCGTCTGCCTCCACATGAATACTGCCGGGCGACTGGTAGCGGCTACCCGCCGCGATGGTGAAGCGCTGCCAGTTCTGGTGCTCGACCACGATGCCAAACCGCGCCAGCAACTGCAGCGTGATGGCGATGTAGGGTTTGGAGATCAGCTCGCCCACCACCTCGATCACGATGGCCTGCGTGCCAGCCGCCAGCGGCAGCGCCATGAGCAGGGCAGTGAGGAATTGGCTGGACACGTCGCCACGTACGCGGATGGGCGCTGCCAGCGCAAGCGGGGGCACGCCCTGGCCGTGGGCGATCCTGAGTGGTGGGTAGCCGTCGTTGCCCAGGTAGTCGATCTGGCAGCCTAGCTGGCGCAGGGCATCAATCAGGTCGCCAATCGGGCGCTCGTGCATGCGCGGCACGCCCGACAGTTCGAACTCGCCGCCCAGCAGCGCCAGCGCCGCCGTGAGCGGGCGCATGGCGGTACCCGCATTGCCCAGGAACAGCTTGGCGGGAGACTGGGGCAGGCGGCCACCCAGGCCGGTGATGCGCACCGTGCTGCCCGCTTCATCCACCGTGCACCCGATCTGGCGCAGGGCGTCCAGCATCACGCGCGTGTCGTCGGACGCCAGCAGGTCGTGCACGGTGGTGGTGCCGTTGCTCAGCGCTGCCAGCAGCAGCACGCGGTTGGAGATGCTCTTGGAGCCTGGCAGGTGGACTTCACCCGCAGCAGCTTGCAAAGGGGGAAGATCGAGGAATGCGGTGCTGTACATCGTTGTGTTGTGTCCAATTGCGGCTCAAAGAGCGTTCGTGCGGCCGGCAGCCTGCACAACTGGCGTGCCCCAACACCAGTGCACCCGTGGAGCTGGCTTCGCCAGGCCACCGGGTGCGTCCCCCTTGGGGGAAGGCGCCGAAGGCGACTCAGGGGGTCATTTCCGCTTCGCGCCCATGCGCCAATGCGCACGGGTTTCGCTGGCCAAGGTCAGCATGTCTTCAAGCGCCTGGGCATTGCCTTTTTCCATGGCCTGCTCGATGTTGCGCAGGGCCTGCTGGAATAGCTTGGACTGGGCAATCAGCTCGTCCCGGTTGGACAGCAGGATGTCGCGCCACACCTTGGGGTCGCTGGCGGCAATGCGGGTGAAGTCGCGGAATCCGGGGCCTGCGAGGGACAGAAAGTCGTCACCGTGCGTCTGGCCCGTGATGCTGTTCATCATTGCAAACGCGAGCAAATGGGGCAGGTGGCTGACGGCGGCAAAGGCCGCGTCATGCGATTCGGGCGACATGCTGGTCACGCGGCAGCCCAGCGCAGTCCAGATCTTTTCGGCGTCCTGCAGCTGGGCCGTCAGGGTGCGCTCGGTGGGAGTCAGGATCACCTGGCGCCCGCTGTACAGGTCGGCTTCGGCGTGTTCCACGCCTGACACTTCCCGCCCGGTGATGGGGTGTGCGGGCACGAAGGAGCCCACCTGGTCCCGCAGCGAACGCTGTGCGGCCTGCACCACATCGGACTTGGTCGATCCCACGTCCATGATGAGCATCTGGGGGGTGACAAGGTGCTTGATGGCCTTGAGGGTGGCCTCGGTGGCTGCCACGGGGACTGCCACCAGCACAATGTCGGCGCCCGCCACGGCCAGCAGCGCGGAGGGGGCCTCGACGTCGATCACGCCCAGCTGGCGGGCGCGGTCGGTGGTGGAGGGCGACTTGCTGTAGCCCACCACGCGTTTGACCAACCCGGCCTTCTTCATGGCAAGGGCGAATGAGCCTCCCATGAGCCCACAGCCGATCAGTCCCAATTGTTCAAACATGGCGGCTGCTCCTCAGGATGACACGGGGTAGGTGCCCAGGACCTTGTAGAACGCGCACAGGCTGCGCAGTTCTTCCAGCGCCCGTGCCACGTGGGGCTGGGCGGGGTGGCCGTCGAGATCGATGTAGAAGTAGTACTCCCACTGGCCCGTGCGGGCAGGGCGCGACTCAAAGCGCGTCATGGACACACCGTGCGTTTTGAGCGGCACCAGCAGGTCGTGCACGGCGCCAGGCCGGTTGGGCACCGACACCACGAGGCTGGTGCAATCCTTGCCCGAAGGAGGCGGCGTCTGCAGCGTGTGTGGCAGGCAGATGATGGCGAAGCGGGTACGGTTGTAGGCGTCGTCCTGGATGGCATGGGAGACGATGTGCAAGCCGAACTGGGTGGCCGCACGCTCGCTGGAGAGGGCCGCCCAGGCCGGGTTGGTGGTGGCCAGTCGCGCGCCTTCCGCATTGCTGGACACCGGGCGGCGCTCGGCATGCGGCAGGTGCTTGGACAACCACGCCTGGCACTGCGCCAGTGCCTGCGGATGGGCCAGCACCACCTCGATGCCATCGAGCGAGTTGCTGGTGCGCAGCAGGTTGTGACGCACCAGCAGGCTGACCTCGCCCACCACATGCGTGGGGGTGTGCAGGAACAAGTCCAGAGAGCGGGTGACCACGCCCTCGGTGGAGTTCTCTACGCCCACCACGCCATATTGGGCACTGCCCGCCGCCGTGGCGTGGAACACCTCGTCGAAGTTGGCGCAGTACATCAGGTCGGCGGCACCGCCGAAGAATTCAATCGCGGCCTGCTCGCAGAACGTGCCCTCGGGGCCCAGCACGGCCACACGCTGGGGTGATTCGAGGGCCAGGCAGGCAGACATGATCTCGCGCCAGATCGCCGCCACGTGCGCACCCTTGAGCGGGCCCGGGTTGGCGTTGGTGATCTTGTCGATGACCTGCGCCACACGGTCGGGGCGGAAGAAGGGCGTGCCCTCACGTTTCTTGACTTCACCCACCTGTTCAGCCACCAGCGCCCTCTGGTTCAGCAGCGTGAGCAGTTGCTGGTCGATGCTGTCGATCTGCACGCGCAGGCTGGCGAGGTCGGGTGAGGCTTGCGGATTGTTCATGGACGGTGGGGTAGCGGTGCGTGCTCTGGGAGCCGTTTTCTGTTGCTGTCGTGTGGGGTGCGCGCTCAGGCGTGCTTTTGCTCAAATTCTCGCATGTAGTCCACCAGCGCCTGCACGCCCGCCAATGGCATGGCGTTGTAGATGCTGGCGCGCATGCCTCCCACGGACTTGTGGCCTTTGAGCTGCAGCAGCCCGCGCTCCTTGGCACCGGCCAGGAAGGCGTCGTTACGGCTTTCGTCACGCAGGAAGAACGGGACGTTCATGCGCGAGCGGCAGTTGGCCGCCACCTTGTTGACGTACAGCTGCGATTGGTCGATGGCGTTGTACAGCAGCGTGGCCTTGGCAATGTTGCGCTGCTCCATGGCGGCCACGCCAGTCAGGCTGCCTTCGGTCTGGCGCTTGAGCCACTGGAAGGTCAGCCCGGCGACGTAGATGCCCCAGGTGGGCGGCGTGTTGTACATGGACTGGTTGTCGGCCACGATTTTGTAGTCGAAGGCGCTGGGGCAGGCGGGTAGGGCATGGCCCAGCAGGTCGTCGCGCACGATCACCAGCGTGAGGCCTGCGGGCCCCAGGTTCTTTTGAGCGCCGCCAAAAGCCAAGCCCACACGGCTCCAGTCTACGGGCCGCGAGGCCACGTGCGAGGAGAAATCGATCACCAGCGGCGCATCGCTGCCCAGCGCCTTGAGGTCGGGCAGCTGCTGGAATTCGGTGCCGTGGATGGTTTCGTTGCTGCACAGGTGCAGGTAGCTCGCGCCCCGACTCACCGTCCACGAAGCTGGGTCCGGCACGGTGGTATAGCCCGTCTCTTCGCCCGTGGCGACGATGTTGACTTCGGACGCATATTTGCGCGCTTCCTTTTGCGACTTCTGGCTCCAGCTGCCGGTCACCACAAAATCGACCACGCCGGCACGCGACAGGTTGAGCGGAACGATGGCGTTTTCGGCCAAGCCACCACCTTGCATGAAGAGAATCTTGAAATGCGACGGCACGGCCAGCAGCTCGCGCAGGTCGGCTTCCGCCTTTTCGTAAATGGATAGAAACTCCTTGCCGCGGTGGCTCATTTCCATCACGCCCATGCCGCTGCCGTGCCAGTCCAGCATCTCGGCGGCGGCTTGTTCCAGGACTTCGGAGGGGATGGCGGCAGGGCCTGCGGAGAAGTTGTAAGGGCGTTTCATGAGATGAGCTAAAAATGCATCAGGCGCTTATTCAATAAGCGCCTGATGCTTCGCTTTTGATAGCGTTGGCAGGGCGACTTCACGCCCTGCGGTGGTCAGGCGTCGGGGGCTTCAGGTGCGGAGGAAGTGCCACCGTCCGGGCTTGCATCCCCATCAGCTTCTGCATCCGTCACATTGGCGTCGTTCTCAACAATGCGCTGCAAGCCACTGAGCTTGGAGCCTTCGTCCAGTGCGATCAACGTCACGCCCTGCGTGGCACGACCCAGTTCGCGGATCTCGCTCACGCGGGTGCGTACCAGCACGCCCTTGTCGGTGATCAGCATGATCTCGTCATCCGCGTGCACCAGCGTGGCGGCAACGACCTTGCCGTTGCGCTCGCTCTGCTGGATGGCGATCATGCCCTTGGTGCCACGGCCATGGCGGGTGTATTCAGTGATGCTGGTGCGCTTGCCATAGCCGTTTTCTGTAGCAGTCAACACACTCTGCGTTTCGTCTTCGGCGACCAGCATGGCGATCACGCTCTGACCGTCTTCCAGCATCATGCCGCGCACGCCACGCGCCGCACGGCCCAGTGGGCGCACATCGTTTTCGTCGAAGCGCACGGCCTTGCCACCGTCGCTGAACAACATCACGTCATGCTTGCCATCGGTGAGGGCGGCACCGATCAGGTAGTCGCCGTCATCCAGGTTCACGGCAATGATGCCGCCCTTGCGCGGGTTGCTGAACTCGTCCAGTGCCGTCTTCTTCACGGTGCCCATGCTGGTGGCCATGAACACGTAGCGGTCCGCAGGGAAGCTGCGCATGTCGCCGGTGAGCGGCAGTACCACGTTGATCTTTTCGCCGTCCTGCAGCGGGAACATGTTGACGATGGGGCGTCCACGCGAGCCGCGCGAGCCTGCCGGCACTTCCCACACCTTGAGCCAATAGAGGCGGCCACGGTTGGAGAAGCACAGGATGTAGTCGTGTGTGTTGGCGATGAAGAGCTGGTCGATCCAGTCGTCTTCCTTTGTCGCGGTCGCCTGCTTTCCGCGTCCGCCACGCTTTTGGGCACGGTATTCGGACAGGGGCTGGCTCTTGATGTAGCCGGTGTGGGACAGCGTCACCACCATGTCGGTGGGTGTGATCAGGTCTTCGGTGGAGAGATCCTGTGCGCTGTATTCAACGATGGAGCGACGTGCGCCCAGCTTGTGCTGGCCGAATTCCTGCTTGATGGAGGTGAGTTCGTCGCCGATGATGACCGACACGCGCTCAGGCTTGGCCAGGATGTCCAGCAGATCCTCGATGACCGCCATGACTTCCTTGTACTCGGCGACGATCTTGTCCTGCTCCAGGCCCGTGAGGCGTTGCAGGCGCATCTGCAGGATTTCCTGGGCCTGCGTTTCCGACAACCGGTACAGGCCGTCCTGGCCCATGCCGAATTCCTTTTCCAGGCCGTCGGGGCGATAGTCGTCGGCGTTGATCACACCACCGTCAGCACGCGTGCGTGTGAGCATCTCGCGCACCAGCTTGCTGTCCCACGGGCGGGCCATCAGCTCAGCCTTGGCCACAGGCGGTGTGGGCGCGTTGCGAATGATGGCGATGAAGTCGTCGATGTTGGCCAAGGCCACGGCCAAGCCTTCCAGCACATGGCCACGGTCGCGTGCCTTGCGCAGCTCGAACACCGTGCGGCGAGTCACCACTTCGCGGCGGTGCTGGAGGAAGACGCTGATCAGATCCTTCAGGTTGCACAGGCGGGGCTGGCCGTCAATCAGCGCCACCATGTTCATGCCGAACGTGTCCTGCAGCTGCGTCTGCTTGTACAGGTTGTTGAGCACCACCTCGGGCACTTCACCGCGCTTGAGTTCGATCACCAGGCGCATGCCGGATTTGTCCGATTCGTCCTGGATATGGCTGATGCCTTCGATCTTCTTTTCGTGCACCAGCTCGGCCATACGCTCCTGCAGCGTCTTCTTGTTGACCTGGTAGGGCAGCTCGTCCACGATGATCGCCTGGCGCTGGCCACGGTCGATGTCCTCAAAGTGGCACTTGGCACGCATCACCACCTTGCCGCGTCCAGTGCGGTAGCCATCCTTCACGCCGTTGATGCCGTAGATGATGCCGGCGGTGGGGAAGTCTGGGGCTGGGATGATTTCCATCAACTCATCGATGGTCGTCTCGGGATTGCGCAGCATGTGCAGGCACGCATCGACCACTTCGTTGAGGTTATGTGGCGGAATGTTGGTGGCCATACCCACCGCAATACCTGCCGATCCATTCACCAGCAAGTTGGGCAGCTTGCTGGGCAATACGAGCGGTTCTTTCTCGCTGCCGTCGTAGTTGGGGCCGAAATCGACAGTTTCCTTGTCGATATCTCCCAGCATTTCATGGGCGATTTTGGCCAGGCGGATTTCGGTGTATCGCATGGCCGCAGCGTTGTCGCCGTCCACGGATCCGAAATTACCTTGTCCATCCACCAGCATATGGCGCAAGGAGAAGTCCTGCGCCATACGCACAATGGTGTCGTACACCGCAGAGTCTCCGTGCGGGTGGTATTTACCGATCACGTCGCCCACGATACGAGCCGACTTTTTATAAGGCCGGTTCCAGTCGTTATTGAGCTCATGCATGGCGAAAAGAACGCGGCGGTGCACAGGCTTCAAGCCGTCACGCGCGTCGGGCAGTGCACGACCCACAATCACGCTCATCGCGTAATCGAGGTAACTGCGCCGCATCTCTTCTTCGAGGCTGATCGGCAGGGTTTCTTTGGCAAACTGGGTCATTGGGACGGCGGGGGCGGCAAAGGAGAGCCATTTTAGGCGTAAGACCGTGTAGCGACGGCGCAACATATCGAAGCAATTCAGGTTTTGTCCTACGGGCCCCGACCAGAGCGCGCAGCTTTTGCCCTGTTACGTATGGCACAATCGTTTGAACGCTTAGGGTGGTGGTCACCCCAGGCGTCCTGATTCGCAGCGCGGCTGCGGCTTTTTCCCCAAGAGGAGAACCATGAAGAAACTGAACAAAGTGGCGATGTTGTTTGCCTCTGCAGCGCTCGCAACCGCCGCTGGCGCACAAACCGTTGACAACTGGCGCGATGCTTCTGGCCAACTGGTCTGGAAGAACGGTACCAACGAATACTGCTGGCGCGATGCCAACTGGACGCCTGCTACGGCAGCTCCTGGCTGCGACGGCGCAATCGCTGCTCCCGCTCCTGCCGCTGCACCAGCTCCTGCTGCTGCTCCAGCACCCGCTGCCGCCCCTGCACCTGCTCCCGCACCAGCTCCTGCAGTCGCCACCAAGGTGACCTACGCTGCTGACGCCTTCTTCGACTTCGACAAGTCGGTGCTCAAGCCAGAAGGCAAGGCCAAGCTGGACGATCTGGTTTCCAAGGTCAAGGGCATCAATCTGGAAGTGATCATTGCTGTGGGTCACACTGACTCCGTCGGCTCTGATGCTTACAACCAGAAGCTGTCGGTGCGTCGTTCTGAAGCCGTGAAGGCTTACTTGGTGTCCAAGGGCATCGAAAAGAACCGCGTGTACACCGAAGGCAAGGGCGAAAAGCAACCCGTGGCTGACAACAAGACCGCCGAAGGCCGTGCGAAGAACCGTCGCGTGGAAATCGAAGTGGTTGGCACCCGCGCCGCTCAGTAATCTTCGGATTGCTTCACAAAAAAGCCCCGCTCGCGGGGCTTTTTTGCGTCCACGGCTTTTCGTGCTCTCCCTTCATGGACAATCAGCGACATGATCGAAACCGTCAACGCAGATCCGGCCGAATTGGCCAAGTTTTCCGAACTTGCCCACCGGTGGTGGGACCCCGACAGTGAATTTCGTCCCTTGCACCAGATCAACCCGCTGCGGCTTGACTGGATTCACGGCCTGAGCGCCTTGACCGGCAAACGCGTGCTGGATGTGGGTTGTGGCGGTGGCATTTTGGCCGACTCCATGGCGCGCAAGGGGGCAGATGTGCTGGGTATTGACCTGGCAACCAAGGCGTTGCGCGTGGCGCAGTTGCATGCTCTGGAGGCTGGAACCCAAAACGTGCAGTACCGTGAGATCAGCGCTGAAGCGATGGCCTTGGAGCAACCTGCTGGTTTTGATGTGGTGACCTGCATGGAAATGCTGGAGCATGTTCCGGATCCCGCCTCGGTGGTCCGCGCGTGCGCCACGTTGGTCAAACCCGGGGGCTGGGTCTTCTTCTCCACCATCAATCGCAACGCCAAGGCGTTTATTCTGGCCATTGTGGGCGCGGAATACGTGCTTAACATGCTGCCGCGCGGCACCCACGAATACGCCAAGATGATCCGCCCCAGCGAGCTTGCAGGGCATTGCCGCTGTGCGGGCTTGGATGTTCTGCACACCAAGGGCCTGGAATACAACCCCCTCACGCGTCGCTATTGGCTCAGCGCCAACACCAGCGTCAATTACTTGTTTGCCGCGCGTCGCCTGGGCTGATATGGCTACCGTTTTTCACGGCATTCGCGCAGTCCTTTTTGATTTGGATGGGACTCTGATCGACAGCGCACCAGACTTGGGGGCGGCCGCAGACAAAATGCGCACCGACCGAGGTCTGCCTTCGCTGCCCCCGGCCCGATATCGTCCCATGGCGGGAGCAGGGGCCCGTGGCATGCTGGCAGAAGCCTTTGGCATGGGGGCAGATCACCCAGACTTTGCCGTCATGCGCGAAGAGTTTTTCGTGAACTATGAAACTCGCATGACCGAGCAGACCACCATTTTTGAAGGTGTGCCTGAATTGGTTCGCCAGATTCTCGAACGTAACATGACGTGGGGTGTGGTCACCAACAAGGCTGCCCGCTTTACCGAACCCCTGACCCAGGCCATTCCGCTGTTTGCCACCGCTTCGGCAGTGGTCAGTGGCGACACCACGCCACACGCCAAGCCCCATCCCGCGCCCCTGCTGGAAGCGGCTGCGCGGTTGTGTGTGCCGCCGGAGCAGTGTATTTACGTGGGTGATGACGAGCGTGACATCGTGGCAGGTCTGGCGGCAGGCATGGGTACAGTGGCCGCCACCTACGGTTACTTGGGCGCAAAGACCGACCCTGCAGAGTGGGGCGCCCACGCTGCAATTAAATCTCCCAGCGAGCTCTTGCAATTGCTCGCGAACGCCTAAAATAAGAAGTCTAGGGGCTGTCCTGGTTTCGACGTGGGTTCGGGATCAGTGTGGTGCATGTCGAGCTTGAGTCACGCTCGTAAATCTCGATTTAACAAACTAACTGCAAACGACGAACGTTTCGCACTCGCTGCTTAATTGCCAGTGAGCCTTGCAACAGTTGGCCGATGGGCTGGGCAAGGGGGTTCTGAGCAATCAGTGCCTCCCGGCTGCAAGGATAATTACATGGGCTGGCTTCCATCCGGGTACCTTGGGTGGAGGCGAGAAAATAGGGTGCTGGCGGCCCATGTAGCGTGCGACTGCGCGACATGGGTAGCGAGATCCAAATCAGACCGCTAAACATGTAGATCTGCCTGACGAAGGCTTGCGGACGCGGGTTCAATTCCCGCCAGCTCCACCAAACATAAACCCCCAACCGGTAACGATTGGGGGTTTTTCTTTTCCCACTGATTTTGTACTGCTGCGCAAGGATAGTTGCTTCCGTTCGCCCTTACCGAACGATTCGATGCACCTTCTGGCTCTGAGGCGTAACGTCTTTGAACCATGTCCCTCAACGGCAATCCGCAGTGGCTGTGTATCCCCAGCTTCGCGTTGTAACCCCCTGAAAAAATCGGCTAACACGCTGCCGTTCGCGCAGTCAACCACCTGTCAACGTGCTTCGCCAACACAGCCCAAGAAACAAAATGAAATAAACCGAAACTGGCTCGAGACCACGTTCCAAGCCGCTGCGCGCACCATCAGGGTCATGTTCCATACCGTCTTTGAAAGGACAGCATCATGAAACCCTGGATCAAGAAAACGCTGATGGGCATTTTTGGTGCGTCCATCGCGGTGGGTGGGCTGACGGCCTGCTCCAGCGGGCACCACCAGCGCGGCCCGATGACTGCGGAAAAGATGGCGGAAGTGCGCGGCAAGATGGTGGACCGGGTGAGCAGCAAGCTGGATCTGAACGAGGCACAAAAGACCAAGCTCAATGCCTTGGCCGATCAACTGGAAGCCCAGCGCGCAGCGTTCGTCGGCAAGACGGCAGACCCCCGAGCCGAGGTGCAGGCCATTGTCGCGGGCGACAAGTTTGATCGGGCGCGGGCGCAGTCGCTGCTCGAAGACAAGACGCGTGCGGTGCAGGCCCACAGTCCCGCAGTGGTCAATGCGATGGCCGACTTCTATGACAGCCTGAACCCTGACCAGCAGCAAAAAGTGCGGGAGCTGATGCAGCGTCGCAAGGGCTGGATGGCCCGCGGGTGATGGGCGGGGAGCATTGCATGTCACCCACGCTGGAACCTATCCACCGCCTCGCCCAGGGCGTTCGTGTGCACGGGCCCGCGCTGCTGTCGGGCATGCCGGAGCCTCACGATGAGCTGATGTCGCTGGTCTGGGGGCCGCGCTTTGACCGCGAGCATGCGATGGGCCTGGTCGCTCGCCAGCCCTCGGTGGCGGCCCACACGCTGCCTGCCCTGCTAGCGGCTGCCGACCATTTTGATGCGCTCCATGCCGGTGCGCAGGGCCGTTTGCGGCGACTCATCGTGCGACACCGCGCATTGTGTGCGGCTGGCGCTTCTGTCGATACCGCCCTTGGGGAGCGCGCCTGACGGTGTGAGAATTGCTCATGCACCGCATATTGTTGATTGACGACGACGCGCAGTTGGGCGCTCCCCTGGCCACTTACTTCCAGCGTTTTGAACTGGAACTCGTCCATGCACTTCGGCCCAGCGATGGCTTGGCACAGCTGACGGCCGGCGGGTTTGACGCTGCCATCCTCGACGTGATGCTGCCCGAAATGGACGGGTTTGAGCTGTGCCGCACCATCCGCAAGCAGGGCGACCTGCCCATCGTGATGCTGACCGCGCGCGGCGAGGTGATGGACCGGGTGGTGGGGCTGGAGCTGGGGGCTGACGACTATCTGCCCAAGCCCTTCGAGCCACGTGAACTGGTGGCGCGCCTGCAGACGGTGTTACGCCGGCGCAGGGCGCCGGGGCAGGGCGTTGCCGTGGGCGCGCTGGAGTTCGAGGGCCTGTCCATCGACGCAGCGCGCCGCAGTGTGCAGCGCCATGGTGTGGTGGTGGAGCTGACTGGCACGGAGTTCGACCTGTTGCACCTGTTGGCGCGCGAACCCGGCAAGGTCTTCAGCCGCGACGACATCCTGAACCAGCTGCGTGGTCATGAGGCCGAGCTGTACACCCGCGCGGTGGACATCGTAGTGAGCCGGTTGCGCAAAAAGCTGGAGCCGCTGGACTGCATCAAGACATTGCGCAACGTGGGCTACTCCCTGGCTTTGCGCCGCGCTGCCCCATGAAGCAGATTTGTTCTCCCATTCACGACCCGAACTGCCCCTGGCACCGCCGGGCGCGCCACGCGGTAGGGCATTCGCTGCGCATTCGGCTGGTGCTGGTGTTCATGGCACTGGCCGTGACTGTGGCGGTCACGTTCATGGGCGGGGTGCAAAAGGCCGTGTCCGTAGGCTGGCGCGAGGCTGCGCGGCCGCTGCTGATGGACTATGTGGACCGCCTTGCCGCCGAGATTGGCAGCCCACCGAGCATTGAGCGCGCGCAGGCGATTGCCAATCGCCTGCCACTGACCTTGCGCATCGACGGGCCGCAGATCCACTGGGCATCGCACCCCGACCAGCAGAACCCCGACTGGGTGAGCGACAAGGTCCGCCAGGAAGACCGCTGGACCGGGGACGAGAACGGGCACAGCCTGCTGCGCCGCGCGACGGCAGATGGGCACCATATCGAGTTCGGCCTGAACGCGCTGTCCTGGGAGAAGCGCCCGCGCATTGCGTGGGGCACGCTGACCGTGCTGCTGCTGCTCACGGCGCTGGCCTATGTATATGTGCGGCATCTGTTGCGTCCGCTGGACGACATCCGCCAGGGCGCGCAGCGCTTTGGCAACGGCAACTTTGCCCAGCCCATACCGGTGCGGCATGCCCACCGGCCGGACGAGCTGGGCCAGCTGGCCGAGACCATCAACACCATGGGGGATGACATCCACCAGATGCTGGAGGCCAAGCGTGCACTGTTGTTGGCGATGAGCCATGAGCTGCGCAGCCCGCTCACGCGGGCCCGCCTGAACACGGAGCTGCTGCCCGAAACGGCCGATGTGCAACCGCAGCGCCTGGCGCTGATGCGCGACCTGGGTGAAATGGCGGGCCTCATCACCGACCTGCTGGAAAGCGAGCGCCTGGCGGGCCGCCATGCGGCGCTGCACCGCGAGCCCACTGATGTCACCGAACTGGCGCGCGAAGTGGTGGCCGACCTGTGCTCCCGCCATGCCGGGGCCGCTGATATTGCCTTGCACGTGGCGCCGGACTTGCCCTCGGTGCGGCTGGACCGGTCCCGCCTGCGGCTTTTGCTGCGCAACCTGCTGGACAACAGCCTGCGCCACAGTGAGTCGGGTGCCTTTCCCCCTGAGCTGCATTTGCGGCTGGCGGATGAGGGGAGGGTGCTAGAACTGGAGGTGCGTGACCATGGGCGCGGTGTGCCCCCCGAGCACCTGCCACACCTGGCCCAGGCGTTCTACCGCCCGGACACCGCACGCCAGCGCGCCACCGGTGGCGTCGGACTGGGTTTGTACCTGTGCCGGCTGGTGGCGCAGGCACACGACGGGCAATTGCAAATGCGCAATGCAGAGCCCGGCCTGTCGGTCACCGTGCGTTTGCCGGTGGTGGAATAGGTCGCGAGCCGGCGGCATAGACAGGTTGGCCTCTGCGCTGGCAGGTGGCGTCGCACCGACGCGGCCAGGCCAGCGCACAGGCCTGGTGCAATGGGGAAGTGGACATGCCAGCGGCCATGTCCGGCTTCTCAACGCAAATTGATGGCTTTTTTGCGCTGTGGCGCAGGTGTCTATTGCCCTGGTAGCTATCAAATCAGGAGTGATTCCTGGTGCCTTGGACCACCAGAGAACACACCATCCTCCCTGGCCCCGTTCTTGCTGAAGATCGGCACCCCCTCGCATGAGTCGGATTTTTCAGTGTTTACCCTGTATATACAGGTATGCTGAAGCTGTCATCATGGCTTCCGGTACGCAGGTGCGTTCCGGTGGGCAGGGCCAAGGTACTTTCTTCAAACAGGAGCAGATGATGACTCGATCGGTTGTGAAATGGACGTCGCTGGCAGCGGCTGCAGCATGCATGATGGCCCTGGCCGCACCGGCCCAGGCGCAGGACACCAAGATTGTGCTGGGCATGTCCGGCTGGACAGGTTTTGCACCGCTCACGCTGGCCGACAAGGCCGGCATCTTCAAGAAAAACGGCCTCGATGTGGAGATCAAGATGATCCCGCAGAAGGACCGCCACCTGGCCCTGGCCTCCAAGTCCATCCAGTGCGCCGCCACCACGGTCGAGACGCACGTCGCCTGGAACGCCAACGGCGTGCCCATCGTGCAGATCTTCCAGATGGACAAGTCCTACGGCGCCGACGGCATTGCGGTGCGCGGCGACATCAAGGGCTTTGCCGACCTCAAGGGCAAGACCATCGGTGTGGATGCGCCCGGCACCGCCCCGTACTTCGGCCTGGCCTGGATGCTGAGCAAGAACGGCATGAGCCTCAAGGACGTGAAGACCACCACGCTGTCGCCCCAAGCGGCCGCGCAGGCCTTCGTGGCCGGGCAAAACGATGCCGCCATGACGTACGAGCCCTATCTGTCTACCGTGCGCGACAACCCTGCGGCCGGCAAGATTTTGGCCACCACGCTCGACTACCCCATGGTGATGGACACCGTGGGCTGCGACCCCACCTGGCTCAAGGCCAACGGCAAGGCCGCACAGGCACTGGCCAACTCGTACTTCCAGGCGCTGGACATGATCAAGGCCGACCCGACCAAGTCCAACGAGATCATGGGCGCTGCGGTCAAGCAGACGGGCGAGCAGTTCGCCAAGTCGTCGTCCTTCCTGCGCTGGCAGGACAAGGCCGCCAACCAGAAGTTCTTCGCGGGCGAGCTGACCACGTTCATGAAGGACGCCACGGCCATCCTGCTGGAGGCCGGCATCATCCGCAAGGCGCCTGAAGACCTGGCCGTCACCTTCGACGCGAGCTTCATCAAGTAAATAGACGGAAGAAGAGCGCTCCATGTCCGCCGTGCAACCCCTGTCCGTTACCGAGCCAAAACCCGAGCAAAAAGCCGGACCACATGCCCCCGCGCGCCGGCGCTCGCTGGCCCCGCTGGAGCCTGTGAGCAGCCGATCCCGCTGGATGCTGGGGCTGGCCTTTTTCGCCCTTTTCGTGGCGGTGTGGGCGTTCTTCACATTGGGCGGCTTCGTGTCGCCCACCTTCCTGGCCAGCCCCGTCACCATGGTGAAGGAAGGCTGGCTGTTGTTCACCGAGTACGGCTTCATCAAAGACATCGGCATGACCATCTGGCGTGTGGTCGGCGGCTTCATCCTTGCCGCCATCATTGCCGTGCCGTTGGGCATTGCGATGGGCGCGTACAAGGGCATCGAGGCGTTCTTTGAGCCCTTCGTCTCGTTTTGCCGCTACCTGCCTGCGTCGGCCTTCATCCCGCTGTTGATCCTGTGGGCTGGGATTGGCGAGGCGCAGAAGATCCTGGTCATCTTCATCGGTTCGGTCTTCCAGATCACGCTGATGGTGGCCGTCACCGTGGGTGGTGCGCGGCGCGACCTGGTCGAGGCTGCCTACACCCTGGGCGCGGGCCACAAGGGCATCGTCACGCGCGTGCTCATCCCTGGCGCGGCGCCCGAGATCGCCGAGACTCTGCGCCTGGTGCTGGGCTGGGCCTGGACCTATGTGATCGTGGCCGAGCTGATCGGCTCGTCCAGCGGTATCGGCCACATGATCACCGACAGCCAGTCGCTGCTCAACACCGGTCAGATCATCTTCGGCATCATCATCATCGGCCTCATCGGGCTGGTGTCCGACTTCGCCTTCAAGGCGCTCAACCACCGTCTGTTTGCCTGGAGTTTTGTGCGATGAGCAGCGTATCCATCCAAGCCGTCTCGCGTGTCTTCGAGACTGCCAAAGGCCAGCGCACGCAGGCGCTGCAGCCGGTCGATTTCGAGGTGAAGGACAACGACTTCGTGACCATCCTGGGCCCCTCGGGCTGTGGCAAGTCCACGCTGCTGCGCATTGTGGCGGGGCTGGACCATGCCACCAGCGGCCGCGTGCTGCTGGATGGGGTGCCCGTCGAAGGCCCCGGCGCCGACCGCGGCATGGTGTTCCAGAGCTACACGCTGTTCCCCTGGCTCACCATCGAGCAGAACATCCGCTTTGGCCTGCGCGAACGCGGTATGCCCGAGTCACAGCAAAAGGAACGCGCTGCGTACTTCATCGCCAAGGTCGGCCTGCGCGGCTTTGAACAGCACTTTCCCAAGCAGCTGTCGGGCGGCATGCAGCAGCGCACCGCCATTGCGCGCGCACTGGCCAACGACCCCAAGATTTTGCTGATGGATGAGCCCTTCGGCGCGCTCGACAACCAGACCCGCGTGCTCATGCAAGAGCTGCTGCTGGGCATCTGGGAGGCCGAGCGCAAGACGGTGCTCTTCGTCACCCACGACATCGACGAAGCCATCTTCATGGCCAACCGCGTGGCCGTGTTCAGCGCCCGGCCCGGCCGCATCAAGACCGAGCTGGCGGTGGACCTGCCGCACCCGCGCCACTACACGATCAAAACGAGCCCCGAGTTCATGGACCTCAAGGCGCGCCTCACCGAAGAGATCCGCGCTGAATCCATGGCGGCGGACCTGCACTGATCTGAACCTGCACCAGCCCCGCATCCACACATGAGCGCCCGTCCTTCCCGCCGCACTGCAGTCACTGCCCCGCGCAGCGCCACGCCCGCCAAGGCGGTGGTCGCCGTGGCTGCACCCGCGCAAGCCATGGCGCTGTACGAGCAGGTCAAGGACCACATCTCGCGCAAGATCCAGGAAGGCATCTGGCGTGCGGGCGACCGCCTGCCATCCGAGAACGAGCTGGTCACCCAGTTCGGCATCTCGCGCATGACGGTGAACCGCGCGCTGCGCGAACTGGTGGAGCAGGGCCGCATCGTGCGCGTGGCGGGCGTGGGCAGTTTTGTGGCCGAGGACAAGCCCCAGTCCACGTTGTTGCAGATTGCAAACTTGGCCAGCGAAATCCGTCAGCGCGGGCACGACTACCGCTGTGACGTGCTCACGGTGGAACGCACCTCCGCCACGCTGGAGGTGGCCGCCGCGCTGGACCTGCGCACGGGCGAGTCGGTGTTCCACTCGCTGTGCATCCACCGCGAGGATGGCCTGCCCGTGCAACTGGAAGACCGCCACGTGAACCCGCGCCAGGTGCCCCAGTTCGTCGCGCAGGACTTCACACTGCTGCAACCCTCCGAATACCTGGTGCGCAACGTGCCCTTCGACCAGATCGAGCATGTGGTCGATGCCGTCATGCCCACCGCCGAGCAGGCCGCGCTGCTGGAGATGTCTCCGCAGGAGCCGTGCCTGCTGCTCACCCGCCGCACCTGGTCGCGCGGCGTGCCCATTACCGTGGTGCGCTGCCTGCACCCCGCCACCCGTTACCGCCTGGGCAGCCGCTTCCGCGCCGACGGCAATCCCGTCGCCGGTTGAATATGAAGCACCCCCTGAGTCGCTTCGCGCCTTCCCCCTCAAGGGGGACGACACCCTCGCTGCGGGGCGGCCCTTGCTCGGCGTCTCTCGCGGGTGCCCTGGCAGTTTCACCCGTAGCGGGATTGGCCAACAGGATTTGAAGAACGAATTAACGCTGTTATTTTTTGCTTGTACCTACTTGTATATACAGGATCAACGCCATGACACACAACGCTTCATCCCTCACCCTGCACCCCGGCCGCGTCACGCTGGCCGAGCTGCGCCGCATCCACGCGGGCCCTGTGCAACTGGTGCTCGATGCGTCGGCCCGCGCGGGTTTGCAGAAGTCCCTGGCCACGGTGCAGCGCATCGTCGATGAAGACCAGGTCGTCTATGGCATCAACACCGGCTTTGGCAAGCTCGCCAGCACCAAGATTGCGCACGAGCGCCTGGCCGAGCTGCAGCGCAATCTGGTGCTGTCGCACAGCGTGGGCACGGGCGATGCGCTGCCCGACGACGTGGTGCGCCTCATCCTCGCGACCAAGGCCGTGAGCCTGGCGCGCGGCCACTCGGGCGTGCGCCCCGAGCTGGTGGATGCGTTGCTGGCCTTGGCCAACGCCAACGTGCTGCCGGTGATTCCGGCCAAAGGCTCGGTGGGCGCGTCGGGCGACCTGGCGCCGCTGGCGCACATGGCTTGTGTGCTGATTGGTGAAGGCCAGGCCAAGGTGGACGGCAAGGTGGTGCCGGGGGCAGAGGCCATGCGCTCCATCGGTTTGCAGCCGTTTGTGCTAGGCCCCAAGGAAGGGCTCGCGCTGCTCAACGGCACGCAGGTGTCCACCGCACTTGCACTGGCCGGGCTGTTTGGCGCCGAGAGCGTCTTTGCCGCCGCGCTGGTTGCGGGCTGCCTGTCGCTCGAAGCCATCAAGGGCTCTGTCAAACCCTTTGATGCTCGCATCCACGAAGCGCGTGGCCAGGCCGGGCAGATCGCCGTGGCGGCCGCCGTGCGTGCGCTGCTCGACGGCAGCGCCATCGACCCTTCGCACCCGAACTGCGGCCGCGTGCAAGACCCGTACTCCATCCGCTGCGTGCCGCAGGTGATGGGCGCGTGCCTCGACAACCTGCACCACGCCGCGCGCGTGCTGACCATTGAGGCCAATGCGGCATCCGATAACCCCCTGGTGTTCGACAACGGCGACGTGATCTCTGGCGGCAACTTCCACGCCGAGCCCGTGGCCTTTGTGGCCGACATCATTGCGCTGGCCGTGGCCGAGATCGGTGCCATCTCTGAGCGTCGCCTGTCGCTGCTGCTGGACCCGGGCCTCTCGGGCCTGCCAGCATTTCTGATCCTCGACAGCGGCGTGAACTCGGGCTTCATGATTGCGCAGGTGACCGCCGCCGCGCTGGCGGCCGAGAACCAGTGCCTGGCCAACCCCAGCAGCGTGACCAGCCTGCCCACCTCGGCCAACCAGGAAGACCATGTCTCCATGGCCACCTACGGCGCGCGCCGCCTGGGCGACATGGTGCGCAATGCGGCGGTGATGGTCGGCATCGAGGCCATGGCCGCTGCGCAAGGCATGGAATTCGACCGCACCCTGAAATCCTCTCCGCTGATCGAAGCGCAATTCGCCGCCATCCGCGAGCGCGTGGCCTACCTGGAGCAGGACCGTTACCTCGCCCCCGACATCGAAGCCATGCGCGCATGGGCCCAGCAGTCCACCTGGCCTGCAGCACTCACGCAATGCCTGCCCAGCTTCGCCTGATTTTCTCTACGCATACCCCATTGATTCACAGGAGCCCACCATGAACGCCAACGACGCCATCATCGCCGCCGCCTCCAACACCGACCCCCGCCACGACGCCAGCCGCGTGATCCGCGCGCCGCGCGGCAGCCAGCTCACCTGCAAGAGCTGGCTCACCGAGGCCGCCTACCGCATGATCCAGAACAACCTCGACCCCGAGGTGGCCGAGCGCCCCCAGGACCTAGTGGTGTACGGCGGCATTGGCCGTGCCGCGCGCAACTGGGAGTGTTTTGACCAGATCCTCGCCTCGCTCAAGGAGCTGAACGACGACGAAACCCTGCTCATCCAGTCCGGCAAGCCCGTGGGCGTGTTCAAGACCCATGCCAACGCGCCCCGCGTGCTGCTGGCCAACTCCAACCTGGTGCCCAAGTGGGCCAACTGGGAACACTTCAGCGAGCTGGACCAGAAGGGCCTGTTCATGTACGGCCAGATGACCGCCGGCAGCTGGATCTACATCGGCACGCAGGGCATCGTCCAGGGCACGTACGAAACCTTTGCCGAAGCCGGGCGCAAACACTACGGCGGCTCGCTGGAAGGCAAGTGGATACTGACCGCAGGCCTGGGCGGCATGGGCGGCGCGCAGCCGCTGGCCGCCACATTTGCGGGCGCGGTGTCGCTCAACATTGAATGCCAGCAAAGCAGCATCGACTTCCGCCTGCGCACGCGCTACGTGGACAAGCAGGCGCGCGACATCGACCATGCGTTTGAGCTGATCCAGCAGCACACCGCAGCCAAAGAGGCGGTGTCGATTGCGCTGCTTGGCAATGCCGCAGAAATTCTGCCCGAGCTGGTGCGCCGCGCCAAGGCCGGTGGCTTGAAGCCCGACCTAGTGACCGATCAAACGTCGGCCCACGACCTCGTCAACGGCTACCTGCCCGCAGGCTGGACGGTGGCGCAGTGGCGCGCCGCGCAGCAGGACGTGACACAGCACGAGGTGCTGAAGAAGGCTGCAGCCAAGTCCTGCGCCGTGCACGTGCAGGCCATGCTCGACTTCCAGCACATGGGCATCCCGGTGGTGGACTACGGCAACAACATTCGCCAGGTGGCGTTTGACGAAGGCGTGAAGGACGCGTTCGACTTCCCCGGCTTTGTGCCTGCCTACATCCGCCCCCTGTTCTGCGAAGGCAAGGGCCCGTTCCGCTGGGTGGCGCTGTCGGGTGACCCGGAAGACATCCGCAAGACCGACGCCAAGATCAAGGAGCTGTTCCCTGAGAACAAACATGTGCACCGCTGGCTCGACATGGCGGGCGAGCGCATTGCCTTCCAGGGCCTGCCGGCACGCATCTGCTGGCTGGGCCTGGGCGAGCGCCACATTGCGGGCCTGGCCTTCAACGAGATGGTGAAGAACGGTGAGTTGAAGGCTCCCATCGTCATAGGCCGCGACCACCTGGACACCGGTAGCGTGGCCAGCCCCAACCGGGAGACCGAAGGTATGAAGGACGGCACCGACGCCGTGAGCGACTGGCCGTTGCTCAACGCGCTGCTCAACACCTCAGGCGGCGCCACCTGGGTCAGCCTGCACCACGGCGGGGGCGTGGGCATGGGTTACTCGCAGCACTCGGGCATGGTCATCGTGGCCGACGGCACTGAAGCCGCGGCCCAACGCCTTGCCAATGTGCTGGTCAACGACTGCGGCAGCGGCGTGATGCGCCATGCCGACGCTGGCTACGAACTGGCGGTGGAGACGGCCAAGAAGCAGGGCCTGAAGCTGCCCATGGTGAAGTGAAGGGGCGAGGGAGGGAATGACAGGAATGTGAAAAAAGGGAACTGCATTCCCATTCGTTGGGAATGTTGGGTTTGAATGCCGCTGCAATCCTTTGATACTGAGTCCATGCCGACCCGTGGACCCACCTCCGTTGCCGCCGCCGACCGTGTTCTGCACGTGCTGGCGGTGCTGGCGCAGCACGGGCAGCCCATGTCGGCTGCCGAGCTGGTGGAGGCCACGGGCCTGGCGCGCAGCACGCTGTACCGGCAGCTGGCGCGGCTCAAGCTGTGGGGCTTTGTGCTGGAGAGCAGCGGGCACTACGCGCCCGGGCCGCTGAGCCTGCAACTGGCGCTGGGCTTTGACATGGCGTCGCATCTGGTGCACCACGCGCGGCCGGACATGCAGGCCCTGGCCCGGCAGTCCCACGAGAGCGTGGGGCTGGTGGTGGCCGTGAATGACAGCGTGGTGTGCCTGGACATGGTGGACAGCACGCAGGCCCTGCGCTGCTCGTTTGAAAAAGGGCGCAGCGTACCGCTGCGCGCGGGTGCATCCGCCAAGTGCCTGCTTGCCCACGTGGCCTCGGCCACGCGCAATGCCATTCTGGATCTGCACTACGGCGCAGACACTGCTGAGCGCCAGGCGGCGCTGACCGAGCTGGAGGGCATTGCCAAGGCGGGTTACGCCGTCAGCTCCGGCGAAGTGGATGCCGGTGTCTGGGGCGTCAGCGTGCCCGTGTTCGGTTCTCCCCGGCAGGCCGCCGGGGCCATCACCCTGATGGCCCCGATCTTGCGGGCCCAGGGGCAGGAGACCGCACTCACCGGCATGGCCGTCGTCGCCGCAGCGCGCATCTCCCGCCAACTCACTTCTCCTTGATTTTCCCTCACCCCTCCTCAGGAGCTTTCCCCATGAACCTTCGCCGCAACCTTCTTCTGGCCAGCCTGGCCGCCGCAGCCTTCTGCACCACGGGTGCACAGGCCCAGGACAACGTCCTGCGTGTGGGCACCGATGCCACGTTCCCGCCCATGGAGTTTGTCGAGAACGGCAAACGCACGGGCTTCGACATCGAGCTGGTGGAGGCCATTGCCAAGACCATGGGCAAGCAGGTCGAGTGGGTGGACATCGACTTCAAGGGCCTGATTCCCGGCCTGATCTCGAAGCGTTTTGACATGGCGGTCTCGGCCATCTACATCACCGACGAGCGCAAGAAGGTGGTGGACTTCACTGACTCCTACTACGCCGGCGGCCTGGTGGTGATGGTGAAGGCCGACAACAAGGCCATCAACAAGCTGGCCGACCTGGACGGCAAGAAGGTCAGCGTGCAGGTGGGCACCAAGTCGGTGGCGTACCTGACCGAGAAATTCCCCAAGGTGCAGCGTGTCGAGGTCGAAAAGAACCAGGAGATGTTCAACCTGGTGGACATCGGCCGCGCCGACGCTGCCGTGACCGGCAAGCCCGCCGCGTTCCAGTATGTGCGCACCCGTCCCGGCCTGCGCGTGCTCGACGAGCAGCTCACCACTGAAGAGTACGGCATGGCCCTGCGCAAGGACACGCCCGAGCTGACGAAGGCCGTCAACGGTGCCATCACCAAGCTCAAGGCCGATGGCACCTATGCGGCCATCGTCAAGAAGTGGTTCAGCAACAGCGCTGCCAAGTAAACCGCAGCCACACGTTGCCGAACTGAGCCATGGAACTCGATTTTTCTCCTGTCTGGGCCGGGTTGCCCCAGTTGCTGGCGGGTGCGCTGGTCACTGTGGAAATCACGGCTGCCTCGCTGCTGCTGGGCTGCGTCATGGGCCTGCTGGTGGGCATTGGCCGCCTGAACCCCAAGCGCCGCGTGGTCTACGCCCTGTGCACCGCCTACGTGGCCGCGATACGCGGCACGCCGCTGCTGGTGCAACTGTTCATCCTGTTCTTTGGCCTGCCGCAGTTCGGCATCCTGCTGCCCGCTTTTGTGTGCGGCGTGATCGGCCTGGGCATCTACTCGGGCGCCTATGTGTCCGAGGTGGTGCGCGGCGCCATCCAGTCCATTGACAAGGGGCAGATGGAGGCGGCGCGTTCCATCGGCATGTCGTCGGGCCTGGCCATGCGCACCGTGGTGCTGCCACAGGCCGTGGTGCGCATGATTCCGCCACTGGGCAATGAGTTCATCGCGCTGATCAAGAACTCGGCGCTGGTGTCGCTGCTCACCATCCACGACCTGATGCACGAAGGGCAGAAGATCATCAGCGTGTCGTACCGCTCGCTGGAGGTGTACCTGGCGATTGCGGTGGTGTATTTCATCCTCACGGGTGTCACTTCGTTGGTGCTGCGCCGCATGGAGCTGCGCCTGCGTGCCGGGGGGATGGTGCAATGAAGAAAAATTCTGTGATGACCGGAGCAAGCCCATCCGCCGAGCCCATCGTGCGCATTCGCGGACTGCGCAAATCGTTTGGCAACCATGTGGTGCTGAACGGCATCGACTTTGACGTGCTGCCGTCGCAGGTGGTGGTGGTCATCGGGCCCAGCGGCTCGGGCAAGAGCACCTTTTTGCGCTGCTGCAACGGGCTGGAGCAGCCCGAAGGCGGCACGGTCGAGATCTGTGGCCGCACACTGGTGCAGGACGGCCGCATGCTGCCTGACCATGACCTGAACGCCCTGCGCGAAGAGGTGGGCATGGTGTTCCAGTCGTTCAACCTGTTTCCGCACCTGTCGGTGCTCGACAACGTCACGCTGGGCCCGCGCAAGCTGCGCGGCCTCTCGCGCAAGGACGCCGAAGAGCGCGCACAGGCCCTGCTGACCAAGGTGGGTCTGGCGCACAAGGCGTCGGCCATGCCTGCCAGCCTGTCGGGCGGGCAAAAGCAGCGGGTGGCCATTGCCCGCGCACTGGCCATGGAGCCGCGCGTGATGCTGTTCGACGAGCCCACGTCGGCGCTGGACCCGGAGCTCGTGGGCGAGGTGCTGCAGGTCATGAAGCTGCTGGCCAGCGAAGGCATGACCATGATGGTCGTGACGCACGAAATGGACTTTGCACGCGAGGTGGGCGACGTGGTGGTGGTGATGGACGGCGGCGGGATCATTGAGTCCGGCCAGCCTGCCACCATCTTCACCAACCCCACGCAGGAGCGCACGCGCTCCTTTCTGCAGGCGGTGCTCACGCGCGCCTGAGGCTGGGTGTGCGTGATGGACGACAACGGTCAATAGCCTACAAGGAGACAGCTCGTATGCACCCGGTTTCACCTGCCAGTGACCTGAGCCAACAACAGCACTTTCAACAGCGCTTGCAGGAGCGCCTGACCGCCGACGACATCGCGCGGTTTGACCGCGACGGCGCCATCTGCATCAAGCAGCTGCTCACGCCCGAAGAGGTAGCGCTGCTGCGCGACGGCATCGACGCCAATCTGGCCGCGCCCAGCCCGCGCGCCAAAGTGGCCAGCAGGCCGGATGACCCGGGCCGCTTCTTCGAGGACTTCTGCAACTGGCAGGACATCCCGCAGTTTGGCCGCTTTGTGCGCGACACGCCGCTGGCCCTGGCCGCGCAGCGCCTGATGCAGTCACGCACCGTGCGGCTGTACCACGACCATGTGCTGGTGAAGGAGCCTGGCACGCGCCAGAAGACGCCCTGGCACCAGGACCAGCCTTACTACAACATCGAAGGCAGGCAGAACGTGAGCATGTGGATACCAGTGGACCCGGTCTCGCGTGCGGCCACGCTGGAGTTTGTGGCGGGATCGCACAAGGGCCCCTGGCTCATGCCGCGCACCTTCATGGACAACCAGGCCAAGTGGTTCCCTGAAGGCAGCCTGCAGGACCTGCCCAACGTCGAGGCCAATCGCGACGCTTTTCCCATCGTGGGCTGGGAGATCGAGCCGGGCGACGTGGTGTGTTTTCACATGCTCACGCTGCATGCGGCGGGCGGGGTGGAGGGGCCCAACCGGCGCCGCGTGTTCTCGGTGCGCTTCTTGGGCGACGACACGCGCCACGCGCCTAGGCCGTGGACGACCTCGCCCGAGTTCCCGGGGCTGGCGGACCAGCTGCCCGCTGGGGCCGCCATGGACCACCCGCTGTTCCCGCTGCTGGTGGACGGGAACGGTGTGCCGCAGGGTGAAGGCGCGTGAAGCAGTTTCTGGACTTGGCCTCCACGCCCCCGGTGCCGTGGAAGAACGGCGGCGGCAGCACACGCGAGCTGACGTGCTGGCCGCCCGGCGCGGGCATGGACAGCTTTGCATGGCGCGTGAGCGTTGCCACCATTGCACGCCCCGGGCCGTTCTCGGCCTTTGTGGGAGTGGATCGGCAAATCATGTTGCTGGATGGCGATGGCGTACATCTGCAAGGCGCAGAAGGACATTGGCAGCATGCGCTGACGCATCGCTGGGAGCCGTTTGCGTTCTCCGGCGAAGAGCCGGTGGACTGCCGCATGCTGGGCGGTGTTTCCACCGACTTCAACCTGATGCTGCGCCGGGGTGAGTGGACCGGGAACCTGAAGGTGCTGCGCGATGCGCCGCCACCCGCTGAGGGGGCTGCAGCGGGTCTGTGCATGGTGCTGCAGGGCACCTGGCGATGCGAGGACTGCGATACCCACCAAGTGCGTATGTTGGCAGCGGGGCAGGGCCTGTGGTGGGTGAACGAAGGGGGCGAAGCAGCGCCGTCGATCACCCCTGTGCGCCGCGCCGAAAGCGGTGGGTCTGCCGACGATGCACCCGTGCTGGCCTGGGTGGCCTTGCGCAGGGGCTCTGCACCATAATTTGAATCAAATGGGCTGCAAGCGCTAGTGGAATATGCTCCATTAGCTATATAAACAATAGCAAATCAATCCATGAACACAGCAGCAGGTAGCAACAAGCAGGGCGTTGTCCCGCCAGCATCTTCCGCACCCAGTGCCGATGGCGTGTGGACCAACCTGCGGCCCGTAGCCGCGTTGTGGGCGACGGATGTGCCGGTGCCTGAGGGCGCGCTGGCGTGTGTGGTGGTGCGGGGCGGCACCGTGCAGTGGGTGGGCCCGCAGGCCCATGTGCCAGCAGCCTTTGTGGCCTTGCCTCGCATTGACGGCAGGGGCGCCGTCACCACCCCCGGTCTGGTCGATTGCCACACCCACCTGGTGTACGGCGGGCAGCGCGCCAACGAGTTCGCGATGCGGCTGGCGGGTGCCACGTATGAAGAGGTGGCCAGGGCGGGCGGGGGCATCGTGTCGTCGGTGCGCGCCACGCGCGAGGCCAGCGAAGACGAGCTCTTTGCCCTGGCCGCGCCGCGCCTGCAGGCGCTGCTGGATGAGGGCGTGTGTGCCATCGAGATCAAGTCCGGCTACGGACTGGCGCTGGAGCACGAACGCAAGCAGCTGCGCGTGGCCCGCCGCCTGGGCGAGGCCTTTGGCGTCACGGTGCGCACCACCTTCCTCGGCGCGCATGCGCTGCCGCCCGAATACGCTGGGCGCAGCCAGGACTACACCGACCTTGTCTGCAACGGGATGCTGCCTGCGCTGGCGGCCGAAGGCCTGGTGGATGCCGTGGATGTGTTCTGCGAACGCATCGCCTTCACGCTGGCCGAGACCGAGCAGGTCTTCCAGGCCGCGCGCAAGCTCGGCATCCCCGTCAAGCTGCATGCGGAGCAACTGTCCGACATGGGCGGCTCGGCACTCGCTGCGCGCTACGGTGCGCTGTCATGTGACCACATCGAGCACCTGTCGGCCGACGGCATCGCTGCGATGAAAGCCGCAGGCACCGTGGCCGTGCTGCTGCCCGGCGCCTACTACACACTGCGCGACACGCACCTGCCGCCCATCGCGGCACTGCGCGCGGCGGGTGTGCCCATGGCCGTCTCCACCGACCACAACCCGGGTACCTCGCCCGCGCTGAGCCTGCTGCTCATGGCCAACATGGCCTGCACGCTGTTCCGTCTGACAGTGCCCGAGGCGCTGGCGGGCATCACCACCCACGCCGCACGCGCGCTCGGCCTGCAAGACACCCACGGCCTCATCGCATCCGGCAGGCCCGCTCACTTTGTGCTGTGGCCGGTGGGCGAGGCGGCCGAACTGGCCTACTGGCTGGGCCAAAAGCCTGCCTGCACCATCGTGCGGCAAGGGCGCATTCACGGAGTCATGCCATGACGCAACAACTGTTCGCCGCCGATGCACTGCTGCCCACGGGCTGGGCGCGCAACGTGCTGATCACATGGGATGGGGCAGGGCGCATCACTGCCGTCACGCCCAACGCCCAGTCAAATGGTGCCGCCATGGCCCCGGGCCCCGTGCTGCCCGGCATGCCCAACCTGCACTCGCACGCTTTTCAGCGCGCGTTTGTGGGCCTGACCGAATACCGGGGCGAAAGCCAGGACAGCTTCTGGAGCTGGCGCAACCTGATGTACCGCTTTGCGGCACGCATTACGCCCGAGTCGCTGGAGGCCATTGCGACCTGGCTGTACGTGGAGATGCTGGAGGCGGGCTACACCAGCGTGTGCGAGTTCCACTACGTGCACCACGACCAGGACGGCACGCCCTATGCCGATGACGCCACGCTCTCGCTGGCCCTGCTGCGTGCGGCGCAGAATGCGGGCATCGGCATCACGCTGCTGCCGGTGCTGTATCAGACGAGTGGTTTTGGTGCCAAGCCACCGCGTGCGGACCAGGCCCGCTTCATTCGCAGCCCGGACAACATGCTCTCATTGCTGGAGCGCCTTGCACCCGCTGCAAAAGCGCAAGCGGCCGTTTTGGGTCTGGCGCCGCACTCGCTGCGCGCGGTGCCGCCTGGCAGTCTGGAGGTTGCGGTGCAGGGCCTCACGGCGCTCAACGCGCAGGCGCCCATTCACATACATATTGCCGAGCAGACGCAGGAAGTGGATGACTGCGTGGCCTGGAGCGGCCAGCGCCCGGTGCAGTGGCTGCTGGAGAACGCCCCCGTGGACGAGCGCTGGTGTCTGGTGCACGCCACGCACATGACCCCGCAGGAGTACCAGGACGCAGCGCGCACGGGCGCCGTGGCAGGCATCTGCCCCACCACCGAGGCCAACCTGGGCGATGGCATCTTCGACATGCCGCTGTGGCTGCAGCACGGCGGGCGCTGGGGCGTGGGCTCGGACAGCCATGCCTGCGTGAATGCTGCAGAGGAATTGCTGATGCTCGAATACGGCCAGCGCCTGTCGCTGCGCCAGCGCAATGTGCTGGCCACCGCTGCGCAACCCGAGGTGGCCACGGCCATGACCTTGCAGGCCGTGCAGGGCGGGGCGCAGGCCGCGGGCCGCGCCATTGGGGGCCTCGCCGTGGGCCAGCAGGCCGACCTGGTGGCGCTGGATGCGCAGCACCTGGCGCTGCGCGATTTGCCTGCGCACAGCATGCTGTCGGCCCACGTGTTTGGCAGCCACCGCACCTCGGCCATCGACAGCGTGTGGGTGGCGGGGCAGCGGCGTATCGCCAGCGGCCGGCACACGCTGCATGATGCAGCGGCCCATGCGTTCGTGGCCGCGCGCTCGGCCACCATTGCACCCGATTGACGCGTCCGATTGAATTCATACCCCTGAGCTTGTGATGACAGATACCTCTCCACCTTCTTTTGTCCTTTACCCCGGCACCGCGCCGCTGCTGGTGTCGATGCCCCATGCGGGCACCTACGTGCCGCCAGCGCTGGCTGCTCGCTTCACCGATGAGGCCCGCCAGGTGCCCGACACCGACTGGCACATGGAGCGCCTCTATGCGTTCGCCAAGGACCTGGGCGCGTCCATCCTCGTGGCCACGCACTCGCGCTATGTGGTCGATCTGAACCGCCCGCCGGATGGGACCAGCCTCTACCCTGGCCAAAGCGTCACCGGCCTGTGCCCGGTCGATACGTTTGACGACACGCCCATCTATGCCCGGGGCGACGTGCCCGATGATGCCGAGGTGGCCGCGCGCCGCGACGCCGTCTGGGCGCCGTACCACGCGCAACTGCGTGCCGAGCTGGACCGCATCCGCGCGCAGCATGGTGTGGCGGTGCTGTGGGACGCACACTCCATCCGCTCGGTGCTGCCGCGCTTCTTTGAAGGCAAGCTGCCCGACCTGAACCTGGGGACGGCCAACGGCGAAAGCTGCGATCCGGCGCTGGCGCAGGAGCTGTTGTCCATCGCCAAAGAGGCCCAGGGCTACACCGCAGTGCTCAACGGTCGCTTCAAGGGCGGCCACATCACGCGCCACTATGGGCAGCCCGCGCAGAACATCCACGCGGTGCAGCTGGAGATGACGCAGTGCAGCTACATGCAAGAAGCCTTGCCGTTTGACTATCTGCCCGATGTGGCGGCAGGCGTGCAGCCGCACCTGCGCCGCATGCTGCAGGCCACGCTGGCCTTTGCGGCAACGCAATCAGTTTGAAATGGGCACCCCGCGGCGGGAGGGATCGGTGCTAGTATGAACTGGTCGGTCCGCCATGGACCGCCGTCAGGGCCCGCATTCACGCAAGGGCCCGTTGTAGCGGGAGGAGCCGCGCCCCATGGACCCCACCGCTTACTACTACATGCCCCTGTTCAAGCCCGGCGCGTTTGTGCAATGGAACCACCAGCGCGAAACCGTGAGCCATGTGGTGGTGCGCCGCAACTCTCTCATGGTGTATCTGGTGGGGCACGAATCCCCCGTTCACCCTGAAGCGCTGCACCTGGCACCCACCGCCTTCCGGCTCACGCGCGCGCCAGACCGTTTGTGAGCGCGGCGCTCCGGCCGAAGGGCTACTGGGCTGAAGGTCAGCCGCCAGTGCACTGCGCCATGGCCTCGCCCAGCTGGATGGGGCGCGTGGGCGACCACTGCGGATTGAACTGCAGCGGCCCCTGTGGGAACAGCATCACCACGGTGGAGCCGAGCAAGAAGCGGCCCATTTCCTCACCTTGCTGCAGGCTCACCTGGCCCTTGGCGTAATCCCACTGCCGCAGCGTGCCGGTGCGCGGCGGGTTCACCTGCCCATGCCACACGGTGGCCATGCTGCCCACGATGGTGGCGCCTACCAGCACCAGCACAAAAGGCCCCTGGGCCGACTCAAAAAAGCACACCACGCGTTCATTGCGCGCGAACAGGCCGGGCACACCTCGTGCCGTGGTCGGGTTCACCGAAAACAGATCGCCCGGCACATGCACCATGCGCGTGAGCTCGCCCGCGCAAGGCATGTGGATGCGGTGGTAGTCGCGCGGGCTCAGGTACAGCGTGGCGAAGTGGCCGTTGTCAAAACGGGCTGCGGCGGCCGCATCGCCACCCACCAGGGCGGTGGTGGAGTAGGTGTGCCCCTTGGCCTGGAAAACCTGGTCCTTGGCGATGGCGCCAAACTGGCTGATCGCACCGTCCACAGGGCAGATCAAATCGGCCTGGGCCAGCGGGCGGGCGCCGGGCTTGAGCGCCCGCGTGAAGAAGTCATTGAACGACGTGTAGCTGGCAATGTCGGGGTTGGCCGCCTCGGCCATGTTGACGTTGTAGCGACCCACGAACCAGCGGATCACCGAGGTGGTGAGGCCGCCCAGGCGGGCCGATGCGAACTTGCCCGCCAGGGTGGTCAGTGCGCGTTTGGGAAGCGCGTATTGGGGCAGTACGGCGAGGCGATCGGACAAAACGTTCTTCCTGAGTCGATAGAGCGAATGATTCTAACGACGGGGGGGCTGCTGGCGACCCGGGTTATCAAGGGTGCGTGTGCATGCGGTGGATGGAGTCTGGCACTTCTGGTAGTCAGGTGATAAAGTTGAAATTATTATCAAATTTATTGATTTTTCCGTTTCAAACAATTACATTTGCTCCATCAAGGCACACCCGCACGAAAGTCGGGGTCGCAAAGCCACCGGTCTAACCCCTTTTGAATGGGCATGGCAGCGGGGTTGCCACGGTTCTCCAGGGTGTTTGCTTGGGGGGTGCTCCAGGGCGCGTCGGCAATCCTCACAGGTGTTTGCATCCCAGCTTTCTTCGGTGTGTGCGGTGTGATTCCCGCATGTCATGGAGAACAGAATGCCAACGCAGACTCGCCGTCACCTTTTCACTCGCAAGCCCCAGCATGCTCGCTGGGCGTTGCTCTCTGTCGTTCCGTTGGCTGTCTTGGGGTGCGGCGGATCTGCCGACACGGAAGGACTTAGCGACGTGGCCTCCACCACCACGACGCTGCAAGTGTCTGCCGAGATGTTGCCGCCAGAGGTGGAGAGCTTGGGGGCGCAGCCCACGTTCCACATCGCGCCAGTGGTGCTAGAGGCTCCTGACGACATGGACGTGGAGGATGCCAACCAGTCCGCGCGGAGTGCGCCCAAGTCGCAGCCGGTGCCGGAGATGTTCAAGGCATTGTCCACCCGCCGTCTCACACCCTCCACCCTGGAGGAGGTGCAGCAGAAGTCGGCGAATATGACCTGGACGGGGTCCAAGGATGCGCTGGCAGCGCCTCTCGCAGGTACAGGTGTGGTCACCACCTATTCGGTCGCTCAGGTACGCGCGGCCTACGGCTTCGGGGCGTTGCCCGCTGTAGGCTCCAAGCCGTCCGGAGCCCAAGCCGCTCAACTGGGGGCAGGGCAGACGGTGTATGTCATTGGAGCGAAGCACAACCCCAACGTGGCAGCCGAACTGGCAGCTTTTAATCAGAAGTTCGGGTTGCCCACCTGTGCTGCCAAGGTGTTGCCAGTAACCACTGGGCTGCCCCTGGCCGCTGCCTCCCCTGCAGCGGGTTGCGAATTGTGGGTGGCTTACAGCACAGCATCCGGCGGCATTTCTGGCGTGGCGCCCGCATACGACGCCGGGTGGGCGACGGAAATCGCGTTGGACGTTCAGTGGGTGCATGCGATTGCGCCGCTGGCACGTATCGTTCTTGTGGAGGCGCCCGACGCATCGGTGAACAGCTTGCTGGGCGCCGTACGGCTGGCCAACACCATGGGGCCGGGAGTGGTGTCCATGAGCTTCGGTGCGCAGGAAGGTGCATGGACAGCCTCTGTGGACTCTGCTTTTACTGCCGCGGGAATGACCTATCTGGCGGCGACCGGCGATTCTGGCGCAGGGGTGAACTGGCCTTCAGTTTCTTCCAATGTCATCGCGGTGGGCGGCACAACCCTGACCTATTCCGGCAGCGGGGCGCGTAGTGAGGTGAGCTGGTCGGGCACGGGTGGTGGTACCAGCGGCTTCATCGCCGTGCCGGTGTACCAGAAGTCGTCTGTGCCGGGTACTGGCTCGCTGGTGCGTCGCACGGTGGCTGATGTGGCCATGAATGCCGACCCTGCCACCGGGCAGTACGTGGCGGTGATGCAGCCAGGAAGCAGTGCTGTGCAATGGATCAGTGCAGGCGGTACCAGCCTGGCAGCACCCATGTGGGCCGGACTTGTAGCAGTGGCCAACGCAGGCAGGCAGCAAGCTGCGCGACCAGTGATGGGCGGTGGGCACGCGTTGCTCTATGGGCAGATAGGCGCAGTGGCATCCAACTATGCGAGCAGTTTTTCCGACATTCGCCTGGGCAGCCACGGCGTCTGCGGTACTTGCTCGGCCGGGCCTGGCTATGACCAGTTGACAGGCCTGGGTACTCCCAATGCCAGCGCGCTGGTGGGCTTGCTGGCTGGCGCTGCAGCACCTGCGCCAGCGCCGGTGGTCACATCGACCAGTATCAGCGGCATCGTAGGTGCGGCACTGACCTTCACGGTGTCCGTCAACGCTCCCAACCCCGTGACTCTGAGCCTTGCCGGTGCGCCCACTGGCATGTCGATCAGTGCTGCCGGTGTGGTGTCGTGGCCGGCTCCTGTGGCAGGGGCCTACGCCGTCACCGTTGTGGCAAAGGACACCAAGACGGGGCTCACTGGGCAGGGGGTTTACAACATCAACGTGATCGCTCCGGTGGCCCCGACGATCGAAAGCGCGAGCATTGCAGGCCGCCCTGGTGTCGCCCTGTCTTTCAAGGCGAATGTCAGCGCTCTCAATCCGGTGGCGTATTCCCTTGCAGGGGCTCCATCGGGAATGGTTGTGGCTGCAGATGGCGTGGTGAGCTGGCCCAAACCGGTGGCTGGTACGTACAGCGTGACCTTGACGGCGAAGGACACCAAGACGGGCTTGTCGGGCAAGGGCGTCTTCACGGTCAAGATCGCCACGGCAGGGCCGGTGATCACGGCCTCAGCCATGGTGGGCGTAGCCGGTCAACCGCTGTCCGGCAGCATCAACATCACCTCGCCGGGCGCCACCTCGCTCTCCGTCTCCATCACCGGTGTGCCATTGGGCATGGGCTTTGCTGTGTCCGGAAGCACCATCACGGCCAACTGGCCCAAGCCGGTGGCTGGCAGCTATCAACTGGTGGTCACAGCCAAAGACTCGGCAGGTTTGTCCGCACAGCTGAATGTGCCGGTGACGATCAACCCGCGCTAGGAGGTCGAGCCGCTACGCGGCCACCGAGCTCCCGCTTTATCCCGGGCTGGCTGTAGCCGGTGCGCTCAAACCCCGAGGTACTGCTCCAGCAGCAGGGGCTGCGCATGCAGTGCATCCGAGCTGCCGTCAAACACCACCTGGCCCTTGACCAGGATGATGTTGCGGTCGGTGATCTGCGTGACGTGCTTCCAGTTCTTGTCCACGATCACGCTGCTGATGCCGCTGTCCTTGATGAGGCTGCAGATGCGCCAGATCTCTCGCGCAATCAGCGGCGCCAGGCCCTCGGTGGCTTCATCGAGGATGAGCACGTCGGGGTTGGTCATCAGCGCGCGGCCGATGGTGAGCATCTGCTGTTCGCCACCGCTGAGCTGCTGGCCGCCGTGGCCCAGGCGCTCCTTCAGGCGCGGAAAGGTCTCCAGCACGCGCTCGTAGGTCCAGTCGCGCTGCCCACGTGTGCCGGCGCGGGCGGCCATCTGCAGGTTCTCGACCACGCTCAGGTTGCCGAAGATGCCCCGGCCCTCGGGCACGTAGGCAATGCCCAGCCGGGCCACTTCGTAGGGCGGCTTGCCGGTCATGTCGCGGCCGGCCACGGCCACGCTGCCCGAGCGAGGCTTGACCAGGCCCATCAGCGACTTGAGCAGGGTGCTCTTGCCCATGCCGTTGCGGCCCATGAGGCCGATGGTCTCGCCCCGGCCCACGGTGAAATCAATGCCGTGCAGGATGTGGCTGCTGCCGTAGAAGGTGTGGATGCCCTTGGCATCGATCCATGGAGTGGTCATCTCAGTGGTCCTCCCCCAGGTAGGCGGCCTGCACAGTGGCATCGGCGCGCACCTCGGGCGGTGTGCCATGCGCAATCACCTCGCCGTTGACCATCACCGTCAGGCGGTCGGCCAGCGCAAACACGGCATCCATGTCGTGCTCGACCAGCATCATGGCGTGGGCAGGCTTGAGTCGTTGCAGCAGCTCCACCATGCGTTCGGCCTCGGCCACGCCCATGCCGGCCAGGGGCTCGTCGAGCAGCAGCACCTGCGGCTCGGTGGCCAGGGTCATCGCAATTTCCAGCTGGCGCTGCTCGCCGTGGCTCATGGCACCCGCAATGGCCATGCGCCGGTCTTTGAGACCAGACAGCTCGATAGCGCTTTCAAGACGTGCGCTGGTTGCTCTGTTTTTGATAGTGTCCGAGCGGGTGTCCTGGCACCAGCGCAACGGGTTCCAGGGCTGCTGCGCATCGCGCGATTGAGCCGCCAGGCGCACGTTTTCGTGCACGGTGAGCGGCAGGAAGATGTTGGTCTTCTGGTAGCTGCGGCCCAGGCCCTGGCGCGAAATGCGTTCGGGCGCCCAGCCGGTCACATTGGTGCCGCCCAGCAGCACCTGGCCCGAGGTGGGGGGCAGGTCGCCCGAGAGCAGGTTGGTCAGGGTGGACTTGCCAGCGCCATTGGGACCGATCACCGCATGGATCTTGCCCCGCCAAAGGTCTACCGAGACACCATTGACGGCAGCCAGGCCGCCGAAGCGTTTGGTGACCTTCTGTGCAGACAACAGGACTTCAGCCATGGTGCGATCCCTCCGAAGCCTTGGCTGCGCTCCGCTGCGCAAACATGCCCAGCAGCCCGCGCGGCGCGGCCACCACCACCAGCACGATGAAGCCTCCCATCAGAAGCTGCCAGTGTTTGCTGATGTCCTTGAACACGTGCAGCAGGTACTCGAAGGCAAACGCACCCACGATGGCGCCTGCAAAGTTGCCCATGCCGCCCAGAATGACCATCATGATGGCATGCGCGCTCATGTGAAATCCCATGAGCTCAGGATTCACATAGCCGGTCTGCGCGCCCCACAGGTAACCCGCCAGGCCTGCCAGCGCCCCAGCGATGGTGAAGGCGGTGAGTTTGTAGCCCCGTGTGCCAAAGCCCATGGCGCGCATGCGGTGCTCGTTGATGCGGATGCCCGCCAGCGCGCGGCCCAGCGGGCTCCACAGCAGGCGACGCAGCAGCACGTACACCAGCACTACCAGCGCCAGCGTGAAGTAGTAGAAGGTCTTGCGTCCCTCCAGATCGAACGGCAGCCAGCCGAAGAGCGACGCATCGGGCCGGAAGTTGATGTACAGCCCGTCCGATCCCCCCAGCACCTTGTTGTCGAAGAACAGGTAGAAGACCATCTGCGCAAAAGCCATGGTGACCATGATGAAGTAGATGCCGTGGGTGCGCACCACAAAGAACCCGATTACCAGTGCCACCAGGCCGGACACAGCCACGGCCAGCGGCAGCGACCACCACAGGCTGACCGGCATGTCTGCAGGGGTGAGAAAGGCCAGGGCGTAGCCCGCCACGCCAAAGTACGCAGCATGGCCCAGTGATACCAGTCCGGTCACGCCCTGCAGCAGATCCAGGCTCATGGCAAAGATGGCCATGATCATCATGCGGGTGACCATCTGTACGTAAAAGTCGCTGCCCACCACAGGGAACAGCAGCAACGCAGCCAGCCCCAGTGCCAGGGCGAACTGCACGCTGCGCGGCAGCACTTCGATATTGGCGCGCGGGGTGCTCATGAGCGGCCGCCGGGCCGCCCCAAGGCAGCGAAGGCCCCCTGGGGGGGCAGCGAGATACACGAAGTGATGAGCGTGGGGGTAATCATTGCTTAAACAGGCCTTCGGGTTTCCACAGCAGCACGGCCGCCATCAGCATATAGACCAGCATGCCCGCTGCCTGCGGCAGCAGCACCTTGCCAAACGTATCGACCAGGCCCACCAGCAGTGCCGCAATCAGTGCTCCTCGCACTGAGCCTATGCCACCAATCACCACCACCACAAAGCACATGATGAGGACCGACGAGCCCATGTTCGGGTACACGCTGGATACCGGTGCAGCCACCATGCCCGCGACGGCCGCCAGGCCTACACCCAGCGCGAAGACGATGGCATGGATGAGCTTGATGTTCACGCCCAGCGACTCGGCCATGTCGTGGTTGAAGGCGCCCGCGCGGATCTTCATGCCCAAACGCGTCTTGGAGATCAGCAGGTACAGCGCCACCGCCAGTGCGATGCACACCCCCGAGATGAACAGCCGGTAGACCGGGTAGGAGAGGGTGTCGGTGAGCGGAATCGACCAGTCCAGTACCTTGGGGATGGGTACGCCGTGCACATCGTCGCCCCACAGGATGGAGCGCAGTTCTTCAAAGATGTAGATCAGCCCGAAGGTCAGCAATACCTGGTCCAGGTGGTCGCGGTGGTAGAAGTGGCGAAAGAGCAGCCATTCAAGCGCCAGCCCAAAGACCACCGACAGCAGCGCGCCACCCACAATGGCCAACGCCAGGCTGCCGAAATGCCCAGAGAGTGAATACGCGAGGTAAGCACCCAGCATGTAAAAGCTGCCGTGCGCCAGGTTCACCACGCCCATGATCCCGAAGATCAGCGTGAGCCCGGCCGCCAACATGAACAGCAGCAGGCCGTATTGAACGCTGTTGAGCAGCTGGATCAGGAAGGTGGCGAAGTCCATGAATGTGGTGATGTTGGCGGCCTGCCGAGGTGGCTGGCAGCCACTGGTGAAAAGGGCCTTGTGCGGGCGATGTACCCGTGGAGTTGGTAACTGGCGCGGCCCCATGGAGGGCAGCCGAGCAAGGGCTGCCCCGCAGCGAGGGCTGCGTCCCCCTGCCCGCTGCGCGCAGCGCTGCGAGAACGGGGGTAGGCGCGCGCGCCTCAGGGGGGGTTATCCCATCCTGCAACCGGCGCCGCTGTCGGCCAGCGCCTTGGCGGCTACGCCGATCACCTTGTTTTCCTTGTTCTCGACGCGGCGCAGGTAGATGTCCTGCACGGGGTTGTGCGACTTGCTCATCGTCCACTTGCCGCGTGGGCTGTCGATGACTGCGCTTTCCATCGCCTTGATGACGGCCGGTTTGGCAGAAAGGTCGCCCTTGACCGCGTTGGCGCCCTGCACCAGCAGCAGGCCGGTGTCGTAGCCTTGCACGGCATACACGTCGGGCTGGCTGCGAAAGGCCTTGGCGTATTCCAAGCGGAACTGCTTGTTGCGCGGCGTGTCCAGCGAATCGCTGTAGTGCATGGTGGTGATGATGCCGTCGGCTGCGGGGCCGGCAGCGTCCAGCACGCCCTCGGTAAGGAAGCCCGAGCCGTACAGCGGAATCTTGTCCTTGAGGCCGGCCGCCGCATAGTCCTTGATGAACTTGGCCGCGCCGCCACCGGCGAAGAAGCAGGCCACGGCATCAGGCTTGAGGGCCGCGATCTCGGTCAGAAGCGCCTGGAATTCGACGTTGGGGAAGGGCAGACCCAGCTCCTTGACGATGGTGCCGCCGGCCTTGGTGTAGCTTTCCTTGAAGCCCTCAAACGCCTCGTCACCAGCAGCGTACTTCCAGGTGATCCACACGGCCTTTTTGTGGCCCTTTTCGACCATGGCCTTGCCCAGTGCCAGCGTGGGCTGGGAGTTGCTGAACGAAGTGCGGAATACATTGGGCGCGCACAGCGCGCGGGTGGCGGCGTGCACGCCCGCGTTGGGGATGAGGTTGAGCACACCGGTGTCGCGCGCCACCTTCTGGATGCCCATCTGCACGCCCGAGTGCACGGTGCCAATCAGCACATCGACCTTGTCGCGCTGGACCAGCTTGCTGGCGTTTTCCACGCCCTTGCTGGGCTCGGACTCGTCATCGACCTTGAACCATTCGATCTCGCGGCCGCCGAGCTTGCCTCCCTGCTGGTCGATGGCCAGGCGCACGCCGTTTTCGATGGCCACACCCAGTTGAGCAAAGGTGCCGGTGTAGGGCAACATGAACCCCACGCGCACCTTGCCGCTTTGAGCACGCACGATGGAGGGCAGCAGCAGGCCCGTGGATGCTGCGCCAACGAGGGCGGCACTGCGGCTGATGACGAGGCGGCGGGTGGTCATGGGGCTTGTCTCCTTTGTTTAGGCTTAAAGTAATTTACTGCAAGCGTTCGGTGGTGAATACCTATGGGTTACCCGTACCGGTGCTGGCGTGGGGTTCCGAGTGCATGGGGCGTGGCTTCCATGCCTTCTTTGTCTTCGCTGCTTGAGGCCCGCCGGATCCGCGCGACATGGCTGCGAACATTGATGGCTACTGCAGCCAAAGGGTAACTTTGAAACATGAATTAAAATGCATGTGTAGAATTTTTGTGCAGTATAGATCGTGTTTTTTGGATTCGGGTGGCCGATTTGAGCCTGCGTTCTAGGTAGTTTCCAGCAGGGAGGCGGTAGCGGCGCCGACCGGTGCCCGGAGGTGTTCCAACGGACCGATGACCTCTCGCGCTCCTGCCGCATGGCCCTGCCTGCACAATCGCGGACTGATCATCGGACCCGTCGTACATGGCAGGACGTCTTGCCGGGGTGATAGCAGTGTTGACTGCACGGCGCCCGCCACCATCCAGTCTGCGCTGAGTTGATGCAGCTTGCGGTTGCATCCGCATTTTTAATTCTGTATGCCTCCTTCTTCTCCCTCCGACCTTTCTCCTTCTGCACCGTCCCGGCCGCCATTGGCGGCGCGCCTAGCCGAATGGCTGCGGCATTTCTGGCCCGCCCCGCTGGGTATTGATGGAAAAGAGCGCCTGCGCTTTGTGGTGGGCGCGGTGATCGGTGTGCTGCTCACGGCATGGCTCAGCCGCTGGTGGGCCCAGGGGAATGGCACTGGACCGTGGATGGTGGCTTCTCTGGGCGCCAGTGCCGTACTGGTGTTTGGCATGCCCTCCAGCCCGCTGGCGCAGCCCTGGCCTGTGTTGGGTGGCAGCACCTTGTCGGCGCTGGTGGGGGCGGTCTGCTCTGCGTTGATTCCGGACAAGGCCCTGGCAGGGGCGGTGGCAGTGGGGCTGGCCATCGCGCTCATGGTGCCATTGCGTTGTCTGCATCCTCCGGGTGGGGCCATGGCGTTGTACGTGGTGTTGACCTCTGGCGATGGGTGGCACCTTGCGGCATTCCCGGTGTTGTTCAACGTCGTACTCCTGTTGATCGCCGCCGTGGTCTACAACGGTTTGACAGGCCGTCGCTACCCACATCCTCAGCGTGTCACGCCGCGGGTGGCAACGAGTCAGGGCGCTTTCACTGCGTCGGATGTCGATGCGGCGCTGGCCCATTACAACCAGGTGCTCGATGTGAGCCGGGCGGATTTAGAGGGGTTGTTGCACCTGGCGGGCCGCGCAGCTTTCCAGAGAACCCTGGGAGAGTTGCGCTGCGCGGACATCATGTCCAGTCCGCCTCACGCTGTGGAGGCCGGCGTGTCGCTGAAGGAGGCGTGGGCCCTGATGCGTTTGCAGCAAATCAAGGCGCTGCCGGTGGTGGATGCGCAGCGCCAGGTGATCGGTATCGTGACGGTGGCCGACTTCATGCGGCTAGCCAACCTGGACACCCATGAAGGGCTTGGGCAGCGGTTGCGCACACTGGTCATGGGGCGTGGTGGGCAACCCCAGGCAGTGGGCGAGATCATGTCCCACCCTGTCCAGGTGGCGCGCTCGGCCCAGCATGCGATGGACCTCGTGCCGCTCTTTTCGCAGGGCGGACACCATCACATTCCCATCGTGGATGATGTAGATCACCTCGTTGGCATCATCACCCAGACCGACCTCGTGCGCACCCTGGCCTCGGCGGTGCAAGGCCGATAGCGGATGGTTTTCGAGGTTCTGGCTGCGAGCGCTGCGCCCGCACCACAGGGCAGACCGGGTGTCCCATAGGCAAAACACGGCTTGTCGCGGTACAATTGACAGGCTTTGCACAGCGCTGACGCCTGTTCATTGAAGCCGTCTCCCGGCCCTCTGCCTGATCTGCGCCCTGGGTGCAGCGACTCCCACCGCCCGCCATGCACCGTGTGTCGAGTTTCGACAACGCTGCAGCTGCCGTGGTGAATGCAATAAAACCGCGCAGGCGCCGACCACAGAACATTTGCTTTGAAGACATAGAGAAACACATGGCCAAAGAAGAACTCATTGAAATGCAGGGCTCCGTCACGGAAGTCTTGCCCGACTCGCGATTTCGCGTCACGCTGGACAACGGCCACCAACTGATTGCCTACACCGGCGGCAAGATGCGCAAGCACCACATCCGTATCCTGGCTGGTGACAAAGTGTCCCTGGAGATGTCGCCTTACGACCTGACCAAGGGCCGCATCACGTTCCGCCACCTCGCCGGTCGCGGTCCTGGCCCTTCCTCCAGCCGCTGATCTTTCCGTTTTCGGTCCGTGGCAGACCGAGGCGGTTTTATAGTTTTTTTCTGGTTCGTCTCTTGCCACGTCGCGTTCGCGCGACCGCTCCCTCCTGCGAACTCTTCGCCCTGCTACTTTCTAAAAAAAGTCAAAAAAGCAGGCGATGAGCCAAAAACAGGGGAATTGGCGGGTTAGAATACGAGCTGTCGGAGCGTAGCGCAGCCTGGTAGCGCATCTGCTTTGGGAGCAGAGGGTCGCGAGTTCGAATCCCGCCGCTCCGACCAATGTTTGAAGGCCTTGCAGCAAATGCTGCAAGGCCTTTTTTCTTGCCCCGCCTGGTGCCTTTCAACGCAGAGGCGATCGGGCGATCGGGGTCTCGGTGGCGAGCGGAAATGGGCTATTCACCGCCTTCGCTTCCAGCAGGCTCGCGGAATCTACGTACCATTGTGGCCATCGCCGGTTGGCTCCCATTCGCACCGCCCCTGCCGTTTACCGCGCACGGTGCTTGCTGGTATCTCCATGACCTTCTCTGTGCTCTCTAAAGCCGCTGCCACACCGTTACCCCAGTCCGAAGCGCTTACCCAGCCTGCAGTGCAGCGATACGACGCGGTCGATGCTCTGAGGGGAGTCGCCATGGTGTGGATGACGGTGTTCCACTTCTGTTTTGATCTGAGCCACTTCGGCTTGTGGGCACAGAACTTTCGTGTGGATCCGTTCTGGACCACGCAGCGCACCTTCATCGTGAGTCTTTTCCTGTTTTGCGCGGGACTGGGCCAGGCCATTGCGTTGCATCAGGGACAGGGCTGGCACCGGTTTGGGCGCCGCTGGGTGCAGATCGCCGGGTGTGCGCTGCTGGTGTCCGCGGGGTCGTTTGTGATGTTTCCGGCCAGCTTCATCTATTTCGGTGTGCTGCATGGCATGGCGGTGATGTTGCTCATCGCGCGCTCTACGGCAGGGTGGGGGCGCTGGCTGTGGCTGGCCGGACTGGTGGCCGTGGCCTTGCCGTGGGCTGCGCAGCAGCTTCTGGCGGGGGTATGGGCCGATGCCGCACCCTGGTTCAATGGGCGAGCCCTGAATTGGCTGGGGCTGGTGTCCCGCAAACCGTTCACGGAAGACTATGTGCCCGTGTTGCCTTGGTTGGGTGTGCTCTGGTGGGGGCTTGCTGCAGGTCAATGGGCCATGCGCGCGCGCAGGGGCTTGTTGCAATGGCGGCTACCCGTGGTGGTGCGGCCTCTGGCAACGCTGGGGCGATGGAGCCTGAGCTATTACATGCTCCACCAACCGGTGATGATCGGCCTGCTGATGGCTGTGGTGTGGCTGATGGGGCGGACCTGAGCCTCGTCGATCTGTCGGGTCTTGCTAAACAGGCCGAGCCATAAAAAAACGCGACCGAGGTCGCGTTTTTTTATAGCCATGACGGCTGCGGGGCCGAGTGGCTTATTCCACCTTGGCCTTGGCGCGCAGGTCTTCCTGGAACTTGGCCAGCTTTTGCTGCTGCAGTTGCTGCGCCACTTGGGGCTTGACTTCTTCGAGCTTGGGCAGCTCTGCCTGGCGCACATCGTCCAGGCGGATGATGTGCCAGCCAAACTGGCTCTTCACGGGCGTCTCTGTCATCTTGCCCTTTTCGAGCTTGACCAGCGCTTCGGTGAACTCGCTCACGTAGCTCGATGGGTTGGCCCAGTCGAGGTCGCCGCCCTTTGCGCCGGAGCCTGGGTCCTTGGATTGCTTCTTGGCGATGTCTTCAAACTTGGCGCCCTTCTTGATGGACGCGATGATGGCCTTGGCGTCGGCTTCCTTTTCCACCAGGATGTGGCGGGCCTTGTATTCCTTGCCGCTGTTGGCTGCCACGAACTTGTCGTATTCGGCCTGGATTTCAGCGTCGGTGACGGGGTTCGTCTTCTGGAAGTCGGCGAACAGTTCGCGAATCAGGATGGCCTGGCGTGCCAGGTCCAGCTGGGCCTTGTAGTCTGCCGAGGTTTCCAGGCCGCGCTTTTGAGCTTCCTGCATGAAGATTTCACGGGCAATGACTTCTTCCTTGATCTGGCCTTCGATGTCGGGCGTCACGGGGCGGCCCGAGCGTTCGACCTGCTGCTTGAGCGCTTCGACGCGCTCCTTGGGAACTGCCTTGCCGTTAACAATGGCGACATTCTGGGCGGAAACGGGCAGGGCCAACGTGCCCAGCACGGCAGCGGCAACGAGGCCGGACAGGAGCTGTTTCTTCATGCGGAATCCAAAAAATGAGGGGTTGTTTGCCGACTGAAATCCGGCAGATGTTGACTTGAGGCCGGCTCAGAGAACTTCAATGGCGAGGGCGTGAACGCCTTGGTCAATAAATTCTTGCAGCGCATCATACACAAGGCGGTGTTGGGCCACGCGGGAGCGTCCTGTAAAGAAAGGTGACGAAATTCGCACCCGAAAATGGGTGCCGAATCCCGTGCCGTTGGCGCCCGCATGGCCTGCGTGGGCGGCGCTTTCGTCCAGCACCTCCAGGTGGCTGGGGGTGAGGCGGTCGGCCAGTGTCTGGTGCATCTGGTCTGCGATGGAGTTCATGGGCTTCACACTCGTTCAGGTGGTGGGCTCGTCGCCCTTGAGGTGGGGCGCAATGTAGATACCCTGCGCCACCAGGAAGACCAGCGGAAACGCATAGCCCCACAGCTTGAAGTCCACCCAGGCTTCGGTGCTGAAGTTCATCACCACGTACGCGTTGATGGCGGACATGAAGGCGCAGTAGATGATCCAGGCCACGTTCAGCCGCTGCCAGACGGCGTCGGGCAAGTCCAGCTGGCTGCCCAGCAGCATCTTGAGGAAATTCTTTTTGAGCGCCCAGAGCGCCACCGCCAGGGCCACCGACATAGCGCCATAGAGCACTGTGGGTTTCCATTTGATGAACCGGTCGTCCTGCAGGACCAGCGTGAGCGTGCCAAACAGCAGGATCAGCACCAGGGTGACCTTATGCATGGTCTGCAGGCGCCGGTCGATGGCGTAGATGATGGCCATCTGCAAGGCCGTGGCCGCCATGAGCACGGCGGTGCCTACGTAGATGCCGTAGAACTTGTAGGCCCCGAAGAACAGCAGGATGGGGAAAAAGTCGATCAGAATTTTCATGGAGTCAGCAAGGAGTCCCGGGCTTCAGCGGTCGCCGGACTCGAAGTCCAGCGAGGCCGAGTTCATGCAATACCGCAACCCGGTGGGCGCTGGGCCATCTTCAAACACATGGCCCAGGTGCGCCCCGCATTGTGCACACACCGTTTCGGTGCGGACCATGCCATGGCTGCGGTCCACGATTTCGGTGATGGCGCCGGGGATGGCTTCGGAAAAGCTGGGCCAGCCGCAGCCCGCGTCAAACTTGGTGACCGATTCAAACAGCTTGGCGCCGCAGCAGACGCAGTGGTAGCTGCCGTCGGCCCAGTGGGCTTCGTACTTGCCGGTGAAGGGGCGCTCGGTGGCGGCATGGCGCGTGACCTGGAAGGCCACGGGTTCTGCACCTTTTTCGCGCAGCACGGCTTGCCATTCGGCGTCAGTCTTCTGGATGGGATGGGTCATGATGAACAGCTGATCTCGATGGAAGACGCCCAGTCGGGCGGGAAGGCGGCGTAGGCGTCATGCCCCGGGTGCTCGTCAAACGGGCGCTCCAGCAGCCGCTGCAGGGTTTGGAGTTCACCGAAGTCGCCAAGTTTCGCCGCACGAATGGCCTGTTCGCCCAGGTGGTTGCGCAGCACGAACTTGGGATTGGTTTTGAGCATCAAATCGGCTTGATGCGCTACATCCATATGCCTTGAGTGCTCTGAATATAGTAGCATCCATTGGTCCAGGCCAGCACGGTCCGCAAACAGGTCGCGCACGGGCTCCATGTCTTGGGCGCCCACGGCCTGCGACAGGCGGCGCCAGAAGATGGGGTAGTCCACCCGGTTCTGGGCCAGCAGCAGCAAGATGCCGTCGATGAGCGCGCCATCGCCGTCGCTGGCCTCCTGCAGCCCCAGCTTGCCGCGCATGCGGGCCATGAAGGCCTCGGGGAAAACCGTCTTGTAAGACTCCAGGGCCTGCTTGGCCAGTTCCTGGTCGCCGATCAGGGGCAGCAGCGCCTGCGCCAGGCAAAACAGGTTCCAGTACGCCACATTGGGCTGGCGGTTGTAGGCGTAACGGCCTTGCGAGTCGCTGTGGTTGCACACGTGGCCGGGCACAAACGCGTCGAGAAACTGGAACGGCCCGTAGTCAATCGTCAGGCCCAGGATGCTCATATTGTCGGTGTTCATCACCCCATGGCAAAAGCCGACCGCCTGCCACTGCGCCATGAGGCGTGCGGTGCGCTCGCTCACGGCCTGCAGCAGGGCTGCGTACGGGTTGCATGCCAGGTCGGTGCTGCCCCGGCATTCGGGGTAGTAGCGGTCGATGACGTAGTCGGCCAGCGTTTGCAGCGCGGCCTCCTGGCCGTTGGCAGCAAAGTGCTCGAAATGACCAAAACGCACAAAGCTGCGTGCCACGCGGGTGACGACGGCAGCGGTCTCGATTTCTTCGCGGCGGACGTGCGCGGGAGAGCCGGTGATGCACAGCGCGCGCGATGTCGGCACACCCAGGCCGTGCATGGCTTCGCTGCACAAAAACTCGCGGATGCTGGAGCGCAATACCGCACGGCCATCGCCCATGCGAGAGTAGGGCGTGCGGCCTGCACCCTTGAGCTGGACTTCCCACCCCGTAGCCGTCTCCCCGAGCAAGATGGCGCGCCCATCGCCCAGCTGACCGGCCCAGACGCCAAACTGGTGTCCGCTGTACACGCTGGCCAGGGGGCGCGAGCCTGCCAGCAGGCGGTTGCCGGTGAAGGCCTGCAGGGCCTCATCGCTGCGCAACGCGGCTTCATCCAGCCCGAGCAGTTGCGCCACGGCGGGGCTGGTGCCTACCCAATGGGGCGTGGGCAGAGGGGTGGGGCGCAGTTCGGTGAAAAAGTCGGTGCCCAGCGCGGCAAAGCGGTGGTCCCAGGCGAGGCCGAGGTCGGTGTGGGCGTCGCTGTCGGCAGTCAGGGTCATGGGCTGGATTGTCTCGCAGGCCGGATGCCCCGGCGCCCACAGGGCCATGGCAGGGCGGGGATAGCCTGCACCGCGACCGCTACAACAACGCTGCCGCCGTCAGGCAGGCCGGGCCTGACGCAGGCTGCAGCAGCTGCTGGCGGTATTGGCCTGGGGGCATGCCAAACCAGCGCTTGCAGGCCCGAAACAGGTTGCTCTGGTCGCTGAAACCCAGCTGGTCCGCCACCTCGGCCAGGCTGCGGCGCGGGTCGGCCAGGTATTGGCGTGCCAGCTCGCTGCGGGTGTCGTCCAGAAGTTGCTGAAAACTCACCGACTCTGCCTGCAGCCGGCGCTGCAAGGTGCGATCGGTGAGGTGCAGGCGCGCAGCCACGTCCTCGCGCCGGGGTTCACCGAGGTGCAGCATGCGCGATATCTCGGTGCGCACCTTGGCGCTGACCAGCGACTGGCCCAACGGGCCCAGTTGTCCCAGCTCGGCCTCCACCAGTTGTTCGTGCAGCGCCCACAGGCTCGGGTTGTGGGTGGGAATGGGTTGCAGCAGGTCAGCTTCGGCCATCAGAAAGCGGTTCACCGGCTGGCCAAAGCGGGGGGGCACGCCGAATGCCGCGCGATGCCGCGTGTCGTCGGCCGGCGCTGGGGTGACCAGCTCCACGGCCAGGGGCGTGAGGTCGCGCCGGGTGAGCCAATCGCACAGCGTCAGCAGGGTCAGCACCGCAAACTCCACCCGCTGTCGCGGTATGGGGCGCGAGGCGCCGATGTGGTTGAGCACCATCCAGTAACCGCGTGGGTCTCGCTCCATCGAGAACGTGGTGGCGTCGGAGATCAGCGCCATGTGCCGGTCCAGGTGCCTGAAGCCTTCGAGAAGGTTGGGCCCCGAGGCCAGTGCGTGACCGACCAGGTCCAGCTTACCGTAGCGCGCGGCCAGCTGGCGGTCCAGGCCCAGCCCCGGGCGATCGTAGTGCTGGGCTGCAGCCTCCCACAAGCGGCTGACGCGGTCCACATCCACGCGGGTGTGGGGGTGTTGCAGGCTCTCCAGGTCGATGTCGGCCTGCGCGCACAGGGCTTGCACCGGCAGACCTTCGGCTGCAAACAGCTCCGCAATGCCGCGCACCCAGGCGGCAGAGCTGGTGCGCTGCGGCAGTGGGTTCATGGGCAAGCCCCTGTCTCAGGGTTTACGCGCGGGTGGTGTTCTGAAGTCACTGTTTTGGTGTGGTTGCGATAGTGGGTTGTGGGCCGGGCGTTTCCACAATCGGCGCCGAGGTCGGTCCCAGGCGCGAGTGTGATGCGTTCTGCAGGCCCGCCCCATTCCTGAAAACCCCGAAGGAGACAAACAACATGGCCTATTTTGCAAAGAGCCTGCGCTGGGGCGCAGCCTGTCTCGCCGTTGTGATGACCACGGCGTGTGGTGGTTCTGGCGGTACGCCGCCCGAACTGCGCGAAACCCGCTATGGCATGGTGCGCGGCACGGATGACAGCACCACCAGCGGCACCTATGCCTGGAAGGGCGTTCCCTACGCACAACCCCCCGTGGGTGCCCTGCGCTGGCAGCCGCCTGCAGAGCCCGCCGCCTGGACGGGCGAGCGCAGCGCCACCCGGTTTGGTAGTGCGTGCCTGCAGATGGGCCGCATTTACGGCCCGGGCGCCAACAACCGCTTTGACGACACGATTGGCCAGACGCTGAACACCCCGCTGGGCAGCGAAGACTGCCTGACCCTCAACATCTGGCGTCCGGCCACCGCGCAGGACAACCTGCCAGTGCTGGTCTTTATCCACGGTGGCAGTGCCATCTCGGGCTACACCGCCGACCCGGTGTACGACGGCGCCGCGCTGGCCAAGTCGGCCAATGCCATCGTGGTCACAGCCAACTACCGGCTGGATGTGCTGGGGTATCTGCAGTTGCCCGCCCTGCATGCCGGCAACAACGGCAATGGAAGCAGCGCAGGCGGCAGCACCTATACCGGCAACTACGCGCTGCTGGACGTCGTGCAGGCGCTGCGGTTCGTCCAGGGCAACATCGCCCGGTTTGGCGGCAATGCGAGCAACGTCACGTTGATGGGGCAGTCGGCGGGGGCCATCAACGCCTTGGCGCTGCTGACCGCACCGCAGGCCACCGGGCTCTTCCACAAATTGGTACCGATCAGCGGCGGGATCTCCTTGGCGTCGAACCTGCCCGCCGGGTCCATCCCCACGCTCAACCCGGTCTCCCGCTACGCCACACAGGCCAGCCAGTTGCTGGCGCATCTGGCCGTGGCCGATGGCCTGGCACCTGGCCTGCCCGAAGCCCAGACCCTGGTGGCCAGCTGGCCCCCCGCGCAGGTGGCCAACTACCTGCGTGGCAAGGATGCGCGGGTCGTCTTGCAGACGGTGCTGGCAAAGGGGCTGACAGGTTCTGGCCCGATCCCGGACGGTGTGGTGGTTCCGGCCGATCCGATCACGGAGATTTCTGCGGGCCGCTATCAGAAAGTGCCTGTGTTGTCCGGCTACACGGCCGAGGAGGGCAAGCTGTTTGCCCCGTTCCTGGTGCTGCTGGGCGGCAAGCCCGGCATGAAGATCGGCGATGCAGAGCGCTTTGCGATGATGCAGCGCTTCGACCCTGATGCCCCCACCACCCTCACTGCGGCGGACATTCTGGATGCGTCCTACCTGCCGGTGACAGCCCCGGGCACGGGCTACAACGCACGCACCCAGCTGCTGGGCAATGTGTTCATTGGAGCCAGCCGCGACAACCTGCTGAACGCCCTGCGCAGCCAGCAGAGCAATGTGTGGAACTACCAGTTCAACTGGGCCCAGCAGCCCGCACCGTGGAACGATGTGTACGGCGCGGCCCATGCGTTCGACCTGCCCTTTGTGTTTGGCAACTTCGGTCCCTCGGTGTTTGCGAAGGCGACCAACAGCACCGCCAACCAGCCGGGGCGCCTGGCCCTGTCGCGGGCCATGATGGACGGCCTGCGCGCCTTTGTGCACACCGGCGATCCCAACAACGCCACGCTGGGCCAGACCTGGCAGCCGTGGCCCCGCAAGTTCATCTTTGATGCAGACCAGAAGGCGGTGCGCCTGAGCGTGCAATGACCCTCGTGCTGCAGATGTCGAACAGACCTCGGCCGAATGCGCGGGGTCAGTGCGCGGCCGTGGCGGCGAGGTATGCGTTCAGCGCCTCGTCGTCCACGATGGCCACGCGCCCGAAGTCCAGCGACACAATGCCCATGCCCTCCAGCGACTGCAGCACCTTGTTCACGGTCTGCCGCGACAGGCCGACCAGCTGGCCCAGCTCTTCCTGCGTGAGGTTGAGCCGCCGGGTGCTGCGCCAGAACAGGCGGCTGAGGTACAGCGCCACGCGGTGCTCGGTGGACTGGGTGCGACCGGCTTCGATGATGGTCATGGCCTGGCCCAGCCGCATGTTCAGATGCAGCACCAGGAACTGGTTGAACGCCAGGCTGGTCTCGCGCAGCGTGGCAAACAGCGGCAGGGGCAGGCACAGCAGGGTGGTGTGGCGCAGTGCCACCACGTGGTACCGGCGGGGCTCGGGCTTCATGGCCGAGCCCTCGCCAAACCATTCACCGTCAGGCACGCCGATGAAAGCGGACGACCGGCCCTTGCTGGTGGGGCTCTGCAGCATCACCAGACCCGACAGCACGGCATGCCAGCCCCGCACGGCGCTGCCGGCGGGCATCATCACCGCGCCCTTGTCGGCCTGCTCGGCAAACACCTCTTCGCGCAGCCGCTCCTGCATGGCAGCAGGCAGGCTCGCGAACCAAGGCTGGGCGGCAATGAATCGTTGGGCAGAAGGGGCAGCGCAAAGCATGGGCCCGATTGTCGCTGCAGCGGTGCCGGCGGTTCAGGGTATTCCCTTGCCCTTTGTCAGTGGGGCGACAAGTGTTGGCAGCCATGCCCGCCGGGCGCACACTCCGCTGCGGTTCACGGAGGCCAGCGACCGCGCAACCATGCCGCCGCCGATGCCATGCCAGTGCGGTGGTGCGGCGTGTGTGGGTTCATCCCAGCGGCGTGCGGGGGCACGACGCGGGCGACACCCGGACGCCGATACGCGCGCTACGATGACCGTTCCATTCACTACAACATCCAAGGAGTATTCATGCTGGGCTTGATGCAGAGTCAACCGTTGCTGATTTCGTCGCTGATCGAATTCGCAGAGCGCCACCACGGCGACGCCGAAATCGTGTCCCGACGGGTGGAGGGGGACATCCATCGCTACACGTACCGCGACCTCGCCGCACGTGCCCGCCGCCTGGCCAACGCGCTGGATGACCTGAAGCTCCAGTTCAGCGACCGGGTGGCCACGCTGGCCTGGAACGGCTATCGCCACATGGAGATGTATTTCGGCGTGAGCGGATCGGGCCGCGTGCTGCACACCGTCAATCCACGCCTGCACCCCGACCAGATCGCCTGGATCATCAACCACGCAGAAGACCAGGTGATGTGCTTTGACACCACCTTCCTGCCCCTGGTGCAGGCGGTGCACACCAAATGCCCCACCGTCAAGAAATGGGTCGCCCTGTGCGACGCCGACAAGCTGCCGGCCGACACCGGCATCCCCGGCCTGACCAGCTACGAAGCCTGGATTGGTGCGCAGTCTTCGGACTACGCATGGCCTGAGTTCGATGAGAACTCTGCATCGAGCATGTGCTACACCAGCGGCACCACAGGCAACCCCAAGGCCGCGCTGTACAGCCACCGCTCCACCACGCTGCACGCCTATGCTGCGGCGCTGCCTGATGTCATGTGCCTCTCGGCCCGCGACTCGGTGCTGCCCGTGGTGCCCATGTTCCACGTCAATGCCTGGGGCATTCCGTACTCGGCCGCGCTCACTGGCTGCAAGCTGGTGTTCCCCGGCCCGGCGATGGATGGCAAGTCGATCTACGAATTGATCGAAGCGGAGAAGGTCAGCTACGCGGCGGGCGTGCCCACCGTGTGGCAGATGATGCTGGGCCACATGAAGCCTGCGGGCCTCAAGTTCTCCACACTGCGCCGCACGGTGATCGGCGGATCGGCTTGCCCGCCCGCCATGATCCACGCCTTCAAGGAAGACTACGGTGTGGAGGTGCTGCACGCCTGGGGCATGACCGAGATGAGCCCGCTGGGAACGCTGTGCACGCTCAAGAACAAACACCTCGTCATGTCCAAGGACGAGCAGATGAAGATCCTGCAAAAGCAGGGCCGTGCGATCTATGGCGTGGACATGAAGATCGTGGGTGGCGACGGCAACGAGCTGCCCTGGGACGGTAAGACCTATGGCGACCTGCTGGTCAAGGGCCCCTGGATCGTGGGCAGCTACTTCAAGGGCGAGGGCGGTGACCCGCTGGTGCGCGACGCGCAGGGCAGGGGCTGGTTCCCCACCGGTGACGTGGCCACCATCGACGCCGACGGCTTCATGCAGATCACCGACCGCAGCAAGGACGTGATCAAGTCCGGTGGCGAATGGATCAGCTCCATCGACATCGAGAACATTGCGATGGCCCACCCAGCCATTGCCATGGCAGCGTGTGTGGGTATGCCTCATCCCAAGTGGGACGAGCGCCCCATCGTGGCCGTGGTCAAGCGGCCTGGCGCAGAGGTGACGCGCGAAGCGCTGCTGGCCTTCTACGAAGGCAAGACGGCCAAGTGGCAGATCCCTGACGACGTGGTGTTTGTCGATGCCATTCCGCTCGGTGCCACCGGCAAGATGCTCAAGACCAAGCTGCGTGAGCAGCTCAAGGATTACAAGCTTCCCGGCCTGTGATCAAGGTGGGGCAATGCATGTGTGCGCATCGCTTGCGAGCGCCATTTTTTGCACTGCCCCAGGCTGGTGCGCGCTCGGGGGAGCGCAGCGCCAGTCACGTGTGCGACGCTGGTAGGGGCAATCCCTGAGCATCGCTTTGTTGCAACGCGGTACGCTGCGTTGTGTCGATTTACAAGGAGACAAAAGCATGAAGTTCGCTATTAAGGCTGTAGCAGCCTCGGTAATCTTGGCAAGCGCTGGCGGGGCCTTCGCTCAAAAGGGCGAGACGGTCAAAATCGCCTGGCTCGACCCCCTGTCTGGCCTGATGGCGGCCGTGGGAACGAACCAGCTCAAGAGCTTCCAGTTCATCGCTGAAGAGTTCAACAAGAAGAACCCTGCCGGCGTCAAATTTGAAATCATCGGCATCGACAACAAACTCAGCCCGCAGGAAACCACCAGCGCCCTGCGCTCGGCCATGGACCAGGGTGCGCGCTACGTGGTGCAGGGCAACGGCTCTGGTCCCGCACTGGCCATCATGGACGCGCTCGAAAAGCACAACGCACGCAATCCCGGCAAGGAAGTCCTGTTCCTGAACTACGCTGCCGTGGACCCAGACCTCACCAACAGCAAGTGCAGCTACTGGCACTTCCGTCTGGATGCAGACACCTCCATGAAGATGGAAGCGCTGACGACCTACATGAAGGACCTGCCAGAGGTCAAGAAGGTCTACCTGATCAACCAGAACTACTCGCACGGCCACCAGGTCTCCAAGTTCGCCAAGGAGATGATGCAGCGCAAGCGCCCCGACGTGCAGTTTGTGGGTGACGACCTGCACCCCCTGGCCCAGGTGCGCGACTTCTCGCCCTACATCGCCAAGATCAAGGCGTCGGGCGCTGACAGCGTGATCACCGGCAACTGGGGTTCTGACCTGGCACTGCTGATCAAGGCCGCCAACGACGCGGGCCTGAACAACGTCAACTTCTACACCTACTACGGCTCTGTCACCGGCAGCCCCACTGCCATGGGCTCTGCCGCTGCAGGCCGCGTTTACATGGTGGCTTACGCCCACATGAACCTGCCTGGCCCGCTGAACCAGATCGTTGTGGACTACAAGAAGAAGTTCAACGACGACATGTACACCGGCGCCGTGTACCACGCCTTCACCATGCTGTCCGAAGGTTTCGTGAAAGCCAAGTCCACCGACCCCGTCAAGGTGGCCGCAGCGTTTGAAGGCATGAAGTTCAAGAGCTTCAACGGGGAAGTCGAGATGCGCAAGACCGACCACCAGTTGCAGCAGGGTCTGTTCATTTCCAAGTGGGAAAAGGCCGGCGGCAAGTACCCCATCGACTCGGAAAACACCGGCTACACCTTCGTGCCGCTGAAGTACTACGAGCCCTACGTGGCCAGCACGCCCACGTCGTGCCAGATGAAGCGCCCCTAAATCCGGCGCTGGCGTTTCGGCGCCAGAACTTCGAGGCCCGACGTACTCGGGCCTTTTTTTTCCCTCCGTGATGAAAAATTCCAATGAATCCTGAGTTTTTCGTGATCTCTTTGCTGAACGGCGTGAGCTACGGGCTCCTGCTGTTCATGCTGAGTTCCGGCCTCACGCTGATCTTCAGCATGATGGGCGTGCTCAACTTCGCACACACCAGCTTCTACATGCTGGGTGCCTATTTCGCGTTCACCATCTCCGGGGTGGTGGGCTTTTGGCCTGCGCTGGTGCTGGCACCGCTTGTGGTGTTTGTGCTGGGGGCTGCGTTCGAGCGCTACGCCCTGCGCCGGGTGCACAAGTTTGGCCATGTGCCCGAGCTGCTGGTCACGTTCGGGCTGTCGTACCTGATTTTGGAAGTCGTGCAGCTGGTCTGGGGTCGCTCCACGGTGCCTTACGGCCTGCCAGAGCAATTGCAGGGCCCGCTGTTCTCGCTGTACGGCACGCAGTTTCCCAAGTCGCGTTCGTTTGTGATGCTGGTGGCGCTGCTGATGCTGCTGTCGGTGTGGCTGCTGCTCACACGCACCCGCATCGGGCTGGTGATCCAGGCGGCTCTGAAGTACCCAGAAATGGTGGAAGCGCTGGGCCACAACGTGCCGCGTGTCTTCATGCTGGTGTTTGGTGGCGGTGCCGCGCTGGCGGGCCTGGCGGGCGTGATCGGTGGCAACACCTATGTGACCGAGCCTGCGATGGCGGCGTCTGTGGGCTCCATCATCTTCGTGGTGGTGGTGGTGGGCGGCATGGGTTCGCTGGCAGGGGCCTTCATTGCCTCGCTGCTGATCGGCGTGGTGCAGACCTTTGCCGTGGCGCTGGACTACTCGCTGATCCACGTCTTCAAGGCCGTGGGTGTGGCGGTGACCGACCAGACCTTTGGCTATCCCTTGCTCAAGCTCACGATTTCCCAGGTGGCGCCCATCCTGCCGTACCTGTTCCTTGTGCTGATCCTGATCTTCCGCCCCAAGGGCCTTTTGGGCACGCGGGAGGACTGATGCCATGAATTCAACCACTCATCCTGTCTCCAGTGCCACGTCGCACTACCGGTTCAAGCCCTGGAACGTCGGGCGCTTTGTGATCTGGACGCTGTTTGCCGCAGCACTGATCGTGGCGCCCATGCTGTTTCGCAGCAGCCTGGCGCTGACTATGCTCTCGCAGATCGGCTACCTCATCATCATCTGCCTGTCCTACAACATGTTGTTGGGGCAGGGCGGCATGCTGAGCTTCGGCCATGCCGTGTACACCGGTCTTGGTTCGTTCATAGCCATCCACGCCATGAACATGGCAAGCAAAGGCAGCTTCAGCATTCCGCTGGTGCTGATCCCCATCGTGGGCGGGCTGGCGGGGGCGTTCTTTGCCATCTTGCTGGGCTTCGTCACTACCAAGAAGTCGGGCACCACATTCGCCATGATCACGCTGGGCATTGGCGAGCTGGTGGCTTCGATGGCGCTGATGTTCCCCGAGTTCTTCGGGGGCGAAGGCGGCATCACCACCGACCGCGTGTATGGCCAGTCGTTCTTCGGCATCACCTTCGGTCCTGCCATTCAGGTGTACTACCTGATTGCCGTGTACTGCTTCGTGTGCACTGCGGCGATGTTTGCCTTCACTGGCACACCGCTGGGCCGCATCCTGAACGCAGTGCGCGACAACCCCGAGCGTGTGGAGTTCATTGGCTACAACACGCAGCGGGTGCGCTACTTCGCCTTCATCATTGCGGGCTTCTTTGCCGGCATTGGTGGTGGTCTGGCCACCATCAACTTCGAGATCGTGACGGGTGCTGACAGCCTGAACGTGGTGCGCTCGGGTGGCTACCTGCTGTTCACCTTCCTGGGCGGGGCCACGTTCTTCTTCGGCCCCATCATTGGTGCCGTGCTGCTGGTGCTGGCGTCTGTGCTGCTGTCCGAGCTGTCCAAGGCCTGGCTGCTGTATCTGGGCCTGGTGTTCCTGTTCATGGTGATGTATGCGCCCGGTGGCGTGGCCAGCCTGATCATGATGAACCTGCGCCTGGCCAAGTTCGGCAAGCTCCGCCAGCTGTGGACCTCTTACCTTGCGCTGGGCGGTACTGCCCTGGTGGGTGTGATGGGCGCGGCCTGCATGATCGAGATGACCTACCACCTGCAGCTCAATGCCGCACTGGGGCCAGAGTTGACCTTCCTCGGCGCCACGCTCAACGCCAAGGGCTTTACCAGCTGGTTTGGCGCGGTGTTTGTGATGGTGACGGGCTTTGCCCTGTTTGAACTCTGCCGCCGCCAATTTGTGCGCCAGTGGAGCAGGATCCAGGAAGAAATAGAACATGAAATCAAGCGCGGGGAGGCTTTGTAACCATGGCGGCTGACAACGCAACCTATGCGCTCGAACTGCGCGACCTGCGCAAGAGTTTTGGCAAGACCGAGATCATCCGCGGCGCCAACTTGGCCGTCGCGCCCGGTGAGCGCGTGGCCATCATCGGCCCCAACGGCGCGGGCAAGTCCACGCTGTTCAATCTGATCAGCGGGCGCTTTGCGCCCACCAGCGGCGATGTGATCCTGAATGGCCAGCGCATCAACGGCATGGCACCGTACGAGATCAACCGGCGCGGGCTCTCGCGCAGCTTCCAGATCACCAACATCTTTCCCAAGCTGTCGGTGTTCGAAAACCTGCGGTGCGGCGTGCTGTGGAGCATGGGCTACAAGTACACGTTCCTGCGCTTCCTGTCGAACCTGCACGATGCCAACGAGCGCGCCAAGCAGCTCATGGAGATGATCAAGCTCGACAAGAAGCGCGACACGCTGGCGATGAACCTGACCTACGCTGAGCAGCGCGCGCTGGAGATTGGCATCACCATCGCGGGCGGTGCCAATGTGATCCTGCTGGACGAACCGACGGCCGGCATGAGCAAGACCGAGACCTCACGCTTCATCCACCTCATCAAGGAAGTGACCGAAGGCCGCACGCTGTTGACGGTGGAGCACGACATGGGCGTGGTGTTCGGCCTGGCCGACAAGATCGCTGTGGTGGTGTATGGCGAGGTGATTGCCTTTGACACGCCCGACAAGGTGCGCGCCAACCAGCGCGTGCAAGAGGCCTATCTGGGCTCGGTCGTTGCGGACGAGCAAGGGGCGGGACACTGACATGCTGAAAATCGAAAATCTCCACGCCTATTACGGCAAGAGCCATGTGCTGCATGGCGTGACCTTTGATGTGCAACCCGGTGAAATCGTGGCCCTGCTGGGGCGCAACGGTTCGGGCCGCTCCACCACCGCCAAGGCCATCATGGGTCTGGTGGACTGGGAGGGCACACTCAACTGGAAGGGGCAGGACCTCAATGGCAGGAAGGCCTACGAGATCGCCCACCTGGGGGTGGGTTATGTGCCCGAAAGCCGCGATGTGTTCCCCAACCTCACCGTGCACCAGAACCTGATGCTCGGCCAAAAGGGCAGTGGCAAGAACAGCCGCTGGTCGTTTGACGATATGTACGAGATGTTCCCCCGACTCAAGGAGCGCCAGCACACCGAGGCGGGCGTGATGTCGGGCGGCGAGCAGCAGATGTTGACCCTGTGCCGCACGCTCATGGGTGACCCGGACCTCATCATCATCGACGAGCCCACCGAGGGTCTGGCACCCAAGATCGTCGAGCTGGTGGGCCAGTACCTGCAGACCATCAAGTCGCGCGGCATCTCGGTGCTGTTGATCGAGCAGAAGCTGACCATTGCCATGAAGATCTCAGACCGCGCACTGGTTATGGGGCATGGCTCCATCGTGTTCCAGGGCACACCAGACAGCCTGCGGGCCGACAACTACATCCGCAAGGAATGGCTTGAGGTGTGAAGCCCCCCTGAGTCGCCTGGCGGCGCCTTCCCCCCATTGGGGGGACGCCCCCAGCGCGGCGGGGCGGCCCTTGCGCGGAGGCGCTTGTCTGCGGCGCGCCAGTTTCACCGACTGAGGTCATGGTGAAGCCTGAGAAGCTGCTCCCATGTCGATCTGCAGAGGTGCCCTGTCTTCGGTGGTGCCTCTTTTTTTGCCTGTCGGAGTGTGCTCTTCAGGGAATGTCTGAAACCCCCTTGTCCCGCCCGGGACAAATTGACACGCCAAATGGGTTTGAAGTCTCTACAATAAAAACGCACGATCGTTCTTTTTCATTTTCCAAGGAACAACAGCACCATGACCGCTGAATACAAAGTCCACGGCTCCGTTGCCGTGATCACCATGGCCAACCCTCCTGTCAACGGACTCGGTCTGGCGACCCGCCAGGGCATCGTGGACGGCCTTGGCCGTGCCAATGCCGATGCAGCGGTCACGTCCATCGTGATCACCGGTGCCGGTGGTGCGTTCTCTGGCGGCGCCGACATCAAGGAGTTCGGCACCGACAAGTCGCTGCAAGAACCCAACCTGCTGTCGGTGATTGCCGCCATTGAAAACTCGGCAAAGCCCGTCGTGGCCGCCATGCACAGCGTGGCCATGGGTGGCGGGCTGGAGCTGGCCCTGGGTTGCCACTACCGCATTGCGGCGCCTGGCTGCTCGATTGCACTGCCAGAAGTCAAGCTGGGCCTGATCCCCGGCGCAGGCGGTACGCAGCGCCTGCCCCGCGTGATTGGTGTGGAAGCCGCGCTCAACCTCATCGTGAGCGGTGAGCCCGTCAAGAGCGAAATGATCGGCGCCGTGCCCGGCCAGAAGCTGTTTGACAAGATGGCCGCGTCGGCCGAATCGCTGGCCGCAGAAGCCCTGGCGTTTGCCCAGAGCGTGGCCGATGCCCGCCCGCTGCCCCTGGTGCGCAACTTCCCCTGTAAGCACCCCGAAGGCGACGCGTACTTCCAGTTCGCGCGCAACATGGTCAAGGGCATGGCCAAGAACTTCCCCGCACCCGCCAAGTGCGTGGACGCTGTTGAAGCCGCCACCAAGAAGAAGTTCGCCGAAGGCATGCTGGTCGAGCGCGAGATCTTCATCAACCTGATGTGGACGCCCGAGTCGCGTGCACTGCGCCATTTGTTCATGGCTGAGCGTGCGGCGAGCAAGATCCCTGATGTGGCCTCCGACACCCCCAAGCGCGACATCAAGCTGGTGGGCGTGATTGGCGCGGGCACCATGGGTGGCGGCATTTCTATGAACTTCCTGAACGCAGGCATCCCCGTCAAGATCCTGGAAATGAAGCAGGAAGCCCTGGACCGTGGCGTGGCCACGATCAAGAAGAACTACGAAGCCCAGGTCAAGAAGGGCAAGCTTAAGCAGGACAAGTACGAGCAGCGCATGGCCCTGCTGAGCACCACGCTGAGCTACGACGACTTCAAGGACTGCGACCTCATCATCGAAGCCGTGTTCGAGGAGATGGGCGTCAAGGAAGCTGTGTTCAAGCAACTCGACGCTGTGGCCAAGCCCGGCGCCATCCTGGCCTCCAACACCTCCACGCTTGACGTGGACAAGATCGCAGCGTTTACCAAGCGCCCGCAGGACGTGGTGGGCATGCACTTCTTCAGCCCTGCCAACGTGATGAAGCTGCTGGAAGTGGTGCGTGGCAAGGAGACCGCCAAGGACGTGCTGGCCACCGTGATGGCCATCGGCAAGAAGATCAAGAAGACTTCCGTGGTCTCGGGCGTGTGCGATGGTTTCATCGGCAACCGCATGATCGAGCAGTACAGCCGCCAGGCTGGCTTCCTGCTGGACGAAGGCTGCACTCCCCAGCAGGTGGACAAGGCCATCGAAAAGTTTGGCTTTGCCATGGGCCCGTTCCGCATGGGCGATCTGGCGGGTAACGACATTGGCTGGGCCATCCGCAAGCGCCGCTCCGTCGAGCGCGCCGACATGAAGTACAGCCGCACGGCCGACAAGCTGTGTGAACTGGGCCGCTTCGGCCAGAAGACCGGCGCAGGCTGGTACGACTACCAGGCCGGCAAGCGCGACGCGATCCCGAGCGACCTGGTCAACAAGATGATCGAAGACCACCGCAAGGAGCTGGGCATCACGCCGCGCAAGATTTCGGACGAAGAAATCGTGCAGCGCCTGGTGTTCGCACTGGTCAACGAAGGCGCGCACATCCTGGAAGACGGCATTGCCAGCAAGTCCGGCGACATCGACATGGTGTACCTGACCGGCTACGGCTTCCCCATCCACCGTGGCGGCCCCATGCACTACGCCAGCGAAGTGGGTCTGTTCAACGTGGTGCAGGCCATGGACCGTTTTGCCAAGAACCCGCTGGATGACGCAGCGTTCTGGAAGCCCGCTCCGCTGCTGGCCAAGCTGGCCGCCGAAGGCAAGGCCTTCCAGTAAATAGCCGCGTGCACCCATCTACAGAATCAAAGGAATTCACATGACCTCCGCAGTGATTGTTTCCACCGCCCGCACGCCGCTCGCCAAGAGCTGGAAGGGTTCGTTCAACATGACGCATGGCGCCACCCTGGGCGGCCATGCCGTGCAGCACGCCGTGTTGCGCGCCGGCATTGATGGCGCTGACGTGGACGACGTCATCATGGGTTGCGCCACGCCCGAAGGCGCCACCGGCAGCAACATCGCGCGCCAGATCGCCTTGAAGGCCGGTCTGCCCATCACCGCCTCCGGCGTCACGGTCAACCGCTTTTGCTCTTCGGGCCTGCAGACCATTGCCATGGCCGCCCAGCGCATCATCGCTGGCGAAGCCGATGTGTTCGTGGCCGGTGGTGTTGAAAGCATCTCCTGCGTGCAGCAGGAGATGAACCTGCACATGATCCAGGACCTGGCTCTGGCCAAGCAAAAGCCCGAGATCTACTGGAGCATGCTGCAGACCGCCGAGCAAGTGGCCAAGCGCTACAACATCGGCCGCGAAGCCATGGACGAGTACGGTGCAGGCAGCCAGCAAAAGGCCTGTGCCGCTCAGGCCAACGGCTTGTTCGATGCAGAAATCGCCCCCATCACCGTGACGGCTGGTGTGGCTGACAAGACCCTGGGCCTGATCACCAAGCAAGTGACCGTGAGCAAGGATGAAGGCACGCGTGAAGGAACCACGGTGGAGGCCATCAGCGGCCTGCGGTCGGCACTGCCCGGTGGCCTGATCTCGGCCGGCAATGCCAGCCAGTTCTCTGACGGCGCCGGTGCCTGCGTGATCACCAGCGAAGAGTACGCCAGCAAGAAGGGCCTCAAGCCCCTGGGCCGTTTCCTCGGCTTTGCAGTGGCCGGTTGCGAGCCTGACGAAATGGGCATCGGCCCTGTGTTTGCCGTGCCCAAGGTGCTGAAGAAGCTGGGCCTCACGGTGCAGGACATCGACCTGTGGGAGCTGAACGAAGCCTTCGCCGTGCAGGTGCTGTACTGCCGCGACAAGCTGGGCATCCCGGCGGACCGTCTGAACGTGAACGGCGGCGCCATCGCTCTGGGCCACCCCTACGGTGTGTCGGGCCAGCGCCTCACGGGCCACGCCCTCATCGAAGGCAAGCGCCGTGGCGCCAAGAAGGTGTGCGTGACGATGTGCATCGGCGGCGGCATGGGCGCTGCGGGCATTTTCGAGGTGCTGTAAGCCATGTCCGGGCAGGCCTCGTCGCCACCGCGCACCGACATCCCTGATGTCGTGGTGTCGCCCGAGGTCTTCCTGGCCATGGGGCGTGAGGTACTGGCATCGCAGCCGTTCAGCATCCTGGTGGGGGCGCGGCTGCATGCCTTGTCCCCAGGGCACTGCGAGCTGCACCTGCCCATCACGCCCCAGTTGCTGCAACAGCACGGGTTTGTGCACGGGGGCGTGCTGAGCTATGTGGCCGACAACGCCCTGACCTACGCAGGAGGCACCGCGATGCGGGTGCCCGTGGTGACCTCCGAGTTCAAGATCAACTACCTGCGCCCTGCGGTGGGCGAACTGCTCATCGCCCGTGCGCAGGCGGTGCACCATGGCCGTGCGCAGGCGGTGTGCCGCTGCGATGTGTTGGTGGTGCAGGCAGGCACCGAAAAGCTGTGCGCCATGGCGCAAGGCACCATTGCCGCACTGCCACCGCGCGAAGACGCAGCGCCGGCCCCTGCAGGCGCCTGATGGTGGCAAGGGATGGGAGCATGTTCCTCCTCACTCTTGCGCCGTTAACTCCTTATTTGATAGCTGCTGGCGCATGATTTATCTGCGCCTGTGGCTGTTTTAACCCTGAAATGCCATGAGCCTACGTCCCACCGTCGATTTCCTGCTCTACCAGTGGCTGAACGCCGAGAAGCTGCAAACTCGCGAGCGCTTTGCAGACCACTCCCGCGAAACCTTCGATGCCGTGCTCGACACCTCCGAGCGCATCGCGCGCGAGAAGTACGCGCCCTTCAACCGCGTGGTGGACACCGAAGAACCCCGCACCGAGACCGAGCCCGACGGCACGCTGCGCGTGGTGCTGCCGCAAGCCACCTACGAAGCACGGCGCGCCTACGCCGAGTCGGGCCTGCTGAGCGCCGCGCAGGACTACGACATTGGCGGCATGCAGCTGCCCTACACGGTGGAGGCTGCGGCCAACAGTTTTTTTGCGGCCGCCTCGATCAGCATTGGGTCCAACCTGCTGACCTCGGGCAACGCCAACCTGCTCATGGTGCATGGCACCGATCTGCAAAAGCAGGTGTTTGCGCTCAATGAATTCAACGGCCGCTGGTCGGGCACCATGTGCCTGTCGGAGCCACAGGCGGGCTCGTCCCTGTCCGACGTGGCCACACGCGCCGTGCCGGATGGCGAGGGCTTTGAGAGCGACCCGCTCGGTCCCCGCTACCGCCTCAAGGGCAACAAGATGTGGATCAGCTCGGGCGACCATGAGCTGACCGAAAACATCGTGCACCTGGTGCTGGCCAAGATCCCGGGGCCAGAAGGCAAGCTGGTGCCCGGCACCAAGGGCATCTCGCTGTTCATCGTGCCCAAGAAGCTGGTGGACACCAACGGCCAGCTGACCGGCGTGCGCAACGACGTGGCGCTGGCGGGCCTGAACCACAAGCTGGGCTGGCGCGGCACCACCAACACGCTGCTGAACTTTGGCGAGGGCAAGTACCCCGTGGATGGTCAGGCAGGCGCCGTGGGTTACCTGGTCGGCCAGCCCGGCAAGGGCCTGCACTGCATGTTCCACATGATGAACGAGGCGCGTATTGGCATCGGCATGGCCGCCACCATGCTCGGCCTGGCGGGCTACTACGCCAGCCTGGACTACGCCAAGAACCGACCCCAGGGCCGGCCCGTGCAGGGCCCCAAGGACGGCGCGGCTGCCGTGGTCAAGGACGCCGCCCAGCCCCAGGTGCGCATCGTGGAGCACGCAGACGTCAAGCGCATGCTGCTGGCGCAAAAGTCGTACGGCGAGGGCGCCTTGGCGCTCAACCTGTTCTGCGCGCGGCTGGTGGACGAGCAACACACGGGCGATGCCGCTGCGGCCGACGAAGCCCGCCTGCTGCTGGAGGTGCTGACCCCCATCGCCAAGAGCTGGCCCAGCGAATGGTGCCTGGAGGCCAACAGCCTGGCCATCCAGATCCACGGCGGCTACGGCTACACGCGCGACTTCCCGGTGGAGCAGTACTGGCGCGACAACCGCCTGAACATGATCCACGAAGGCACCCACGGCATCCAGGCCATGGACCTGCTGGGTCGCAAGGTGCTGATGGAAGGCGGCCGGGGCCTGCAACTGCTGGCTGGGCGCATCAACGCCACCATCGAGCGTGCCATCCAGGTGCCCGCGCTCGCCGCCCACGCCAACGCGCTGGGCAAGGCGCTGCAGGACGTGGGCGCTGCCACCAAGGCCGCCTGGGCCACGGGCCAACCCGCTGATGCGCTGTCCAACGCCGTGCCCTACATGCAGGCCTTTGGCCACACGGTGCTGGCCTGGGTGTGGCTGGACGTGGCGCTGGCCACCCTGGCGGCCGATGCAGCCCTGGCGCAGCCCGCCAGCGTGGGCCGCATGGGCGCCATGCGCTTTTTCTTCCATTACGAGCTGCCCAAGATTGGCGCCTGGCTGCAAGTGGTCAGTGCACGCGACGCGACCTGCGCCAGCTTTCCGGAAGAGGCTTTCTGATGGCGGCTCTGAGCACGTTGCAGCGCTTGCAAAAGCTCATCTGGGTGCTGATCTACGGCGGCCTGCTCACGCTGGTGCTGGGCATTGCCACCGCCCGCACCGACGCGGCCACGGGCTGGGTGCTGATGGTGGGTGGGGGCGTGGTGGCGGCAGTGGGCGTGGTGCTGATCGCCGTGCGTGCGCGGCTCAAGGCCGACCCCCAGGGCTGACGCTGCGGCACCGCTGTAGCCACCTGGCCGGCCCACTGCGGAGCGGACGCGGCGGCGACACAATGCAGCCTTCTGGCGCCGCACAATGGCTGCCTGTATTCCACCCCCTGGCTGGCGCATCCCAGCGCCGGGCTGTGGTCCGAGAACATCCATCGACTGGCAAAAATCCAAGGAGACATTCACATGACACGCACCATCCAACAACTGTTTGACCTGACGGGCAAGACCGCCCTGGTGACCGGCGGCTCGCGCGGCCTGGGCCTGCAACTGGCCCACGCGCTGGGCGAGGCGGGCGCCAAGATCGTGCTCAGCTCGCGCAAGGCGTCTGACCTGGAAGAAGCCACGGCCGACCTGCAAGCCGCAGGCATCGACGCGCGCTGGATTGCCGCCGACTGCGCCAAGGAAGAGGACATCCGCCGCCTGGCCGACGAGACCTTGCAGCGCCTGGGCCATGTGGACATCCTGGTCAACAACGCAGGCGCGGCCTGGGGCTCTCCGGCTGAAGACCACCCCGTGGAGGCCTGGGACAAGGTGATGAACCTCAACGTGCGTGGGTACTTCATCCTGAGCCAGCACATCGCCAAGCACAGCATGATCGGCCGCCGCAGCGGCAGCATCATCAATGTGGCGTCCATCGCCGGCCTGGGCGGCAACCCCAAGGGCATGAACACCATTGCTTACAACACCTCCAAGGGCGCGGTGATCAACTTCACCCGGGCGCTGGCGGCCGAATGGGGGGCCTACAACATCCGCGTCAACGCGATCTGCCCGGGCTTCTTCCCTAGCAAGATGACGGTGGGCACACTCAAGGCCATGGGCGAAGAAGCGCTGGCTGCACACGCCCCCCTGGGCCGCCTGGGCGATGATGAAGACCTGAAGGGCCTGTGCGCGCTGTATGCGTCGGATGCGGGCAAGCACATCACCGGCCAATGGCTGGCGGTGGATGGCGGCGTGAGCATTGTGACCGGAGGGTGAACATCCCCCTGAGCGGCTGCGCCGCTTCCCCCTTCTCTCGAATCGCTGCGCGATTCGGGAAGGGGGACGACGCAATCGCTGCGGGGCGGCCCTTGCTCTGCGTCCCTCGCCTGTGCCGCGCCCGTTGCGACCTACATTTCCAAAGGAAAAAACCTTGATTAGTTTTGGTGTCGAAATCCCCTTTGTCAGCCACCTGGGCTTCACGCTGCACCGCATGGAGGACGGCGAGTCCGAGCTGCGTTACGAAGCCAAGCCTGAGCACCTGAACTCGTTTGCCGTGACCCACGGTGGCGCGTCGATGACGCTGCTGGACGTGACCATGGCGACGGCCGCGCGCAGCGTGACGCCGGACATGGGGGTGGTCACCATCGAGATGAAGACCAGCTTCATGCAGCCCGCGCGCGGGCCGCTGGTGGCCAAGGGGCGATTGATTCACCGCACGGCCACCATGGCGTTCACCGAGGGCACGGTGTACGACGCCCAAGGCAAGGTGTGCTGCCACGCCACCGGCACGTTCAAGTACGTCAAGCGCCTGCCGGTGGACGGGCGCAATGTGAATGACCTCAAGGTCATCTCCACCGACTGAGCCAGTGGTTGAGGTCGCCAGCAGTTTTTAAAGCCTTTTTGCCTGCAAGCGCAATGTATATATGCGCTGGCAGCTATCAAAAACATAGTGTTGAATTTTCTGAAGGAGCTTTCCATGCCACGCAACCAACAAATCGTTCTCGACAACCGTCCCCAGGGCGAAGCGGTGGCCAGCAACTTCAAGCTGGTCGCGACCGACACGCCCGCGCTGCAGGATGGCCAGGTGCTGGTACGCCACCACTACCTGAGCCTGGACCCCTACATGCGCGGCCGCATGAACGAGAGCAAGAGCTACGCCGCGTCGCAGGCGCTGGGCGAAGTCATGATCGGTGGCACCGTGGGTGAAGTGGCCGAGAGCAAGCATCCCAAGTACGCCGTGGGCGACAAGGTGGTGGGCATGGGCGGCTGGCAGGAATACAGCGTGGTCAATGCCGACCAGCCCGGCGCGCTGCGCAAGGTCGATACGACCCATGTGCCGCTGTCGCACTACCTGGGCGCCGTGGGCATGCCGGGTGTCACGGCCTGGTACGGCCTGGTCAAGATCATTGCGCCCAAGGAAGGCGACACCGTGGTGGTGAGCGCCGCCACGGGCGCCGTGGGCAGCGCTTTTACGGCCCTCGCCAAGGCCCGTGGCTGCCGCGCGGTGGGCATTGCGGGCGGTGCCGACAAGTGCAAGTACGCAGTGGAAGAACTGGGCTTTGACGCCTGCATCGACTACAAGCAACACAGCGACGTGAAGGCCATGTCCAAGGCCCTGAAGGAAGCGTGCCCCAACGGCATCGATGGCTACTTCGAGAACGTGGGCGGCTGGATCATGGACGCCGTCATGCTGCGCATGAACGCCTTCAGCCGCATCGCCCTGTGCGGCATGATCGCCGGCTACGACGGCGCACCGCTGCCCATGGCCAACCCCGCGCTCATGCTCATCAACCGCATGAAGGTTGAAGGTTTCATCGTCAGCGAGCACATGGAAGTCTGGCCTGATGCCCTCAAGGAGCTGGGCACGCTGGTCGGCACCGGCAAGCTGCGCCCGCGCGAAACCATTGCCCAAGGCATTGCCGCCGCGCCCGAGGCCTTCCTGGGCCTGCTCAAGGGCAAGAACTTTGGCAAGCAACTGGTCAAGCTGATCTGATGATGCTGACGTGGACCTGGGCCCGCTTCGATGACCTGGGCGTGCATGCGCTGCATGACGCCCTGGCCTTGCGCTGCAAGGTGTTCATCCTGGAGCAAGGCCCCTACCAGGACCCGGACGAAGCGGACAAGCAGTCCTACCACCTGCTGGGCTACGACGAGGCGGGTGCGCTGCAAGCCTGCCTGCGCGTGGTGGACCCGGGCGTGAACTACCCCGAGCCCTCCATTGGCCGCGTGGTCACCGCCAAGGAGGCGCGCGGCAACGGCACAGGCCGGGCGCTGATGCAAGAGGGCATCGCCCGCTGCAGCCAGGCGTGGCCGGGCCGGGGCATCCGCATCAGTGCGCAGGCGCACCTGCGGGGCTTCTACGGCAGCCTGGGTTTTGAGGCGGTGTCCGACGAATACCTGGAAGACGATATCCCGCACATTGAAATGCTGCGAAAGGCGGGCTGACACAGCCGCAGCCCCTTCGACCATTCACACAGCCCACCCGTGAAGGAGCCGACATGACCTTGCCCACCGCCACCCTGGCGCGTACCCATGACGTCTTCAACCAGAGCACGCCGTGGGCGGATGTGAACCTGTTCACCACCAACCAGCCGCTGCAGGACGCGCTGCGCCTGCATGCACCTGGCCTGCGTGTGGAGGGCCTCACCGCGCTGGGCGCCGAGATGGGCTCGGCCGACATGCTGACCCACGCGCGCCTGGCCAACACCCACAAGCCCCAGTTGCGCACGCACGACCGCTTTGGCCACCGCACGGATGTGGTGGAGTTCCACCCCAGCTACCACGCGCTGATGGGCGCCGCGCTGCGCCACGGCCTGCACGCCACGCCGTGGTCGCGCCAGGACACGGGCCACGCGCATGTGGAGCGCGCGGCGGGCTTCATGCTGTTCACCGAGGCCGAGCCCTCGGTGCTGTGCCCCGTGTCGATGAGCTACGCCGTGACCCCGGCACTGCGAGGCAATTCAGCAGTATGGGCGGACTGGAGCAAGGGTTTGGCAAGCACGCAGTACGACCCGCGCCTGGCGCTGTTCTCGCAGAAATCCGCGCTCACCATGGGCATGGGCATGACCGAGAAGCAGGGCGGATCGGACGTGCGTGCCAACACCACACAGGCTGTCCACGATGGCGACGATGCCTGGGGCGCGCGCTATCGCATCACCGGCCACAAATGGTTTTTCTCGGCGCCCATGTGCGATGCCTTCCTGATCCTGGCGCAGGCGCCCGGCGGGCTCACTTGCTTCTTCCTGCCGCGCGTGTTGCCTGATGGTGGCGAAGGGGCGGTCAACACCATTCGCATCCAGCGCCTGAAAGACAAGCTGGGCAACCACGCCAATGCCAGCTCCGAGGTCGAGTTCATCGGCGCGATGGCCTGGCGCGTGGGCGAAGAGGGCCGGGGTGTGGCGCAGATCCTGGAGATGGGCACCATGACGCGGCTGGACTGCGCCCTGGGCACCAGCGGGCTCATGCGGCAGGCGCTCAGCATTGCGCTGCACCACACGCGCCAGCGATCGGCCTTTGGCAAAAAGCTCATCGAGCAGCCGCTGATGCGCAACGTGCTGGCCGATTTGGCGCTGGAGAGCGAAGCCGCCACCGCGCTGTCAATCCGCTTGGCCAGCGCTTTCGACAAGAAGGCCACCAGCGAGCACGAAGCCGTGATGGCCCGCCTGCTCACGCCCGTCGCCAAGTTCTGGGTGTGCAAGCGCGGCAGCGTGTTTGCGCAGGAGGCCATGGAATGCCTGGGCGGCAACGGCTATGTGGAGGAGGGCGGTGAAGGCGTCATGGCTCGCATCTACCGCGAGATGCCGCTCAACTCCATCTGGGAAGGCGCGGGCAACATCATGGCGCTGGATTTGATGCGCGCCGTGCGCCGCGCCGACACCGCTGCCGCGCTGGACGCCGAACTGGCACCCGCACGCGGCGCCCACCCGGCGCTGGACCGTCTGGCCGGCGCACTGCCCCTGCGTGTAGACGCCATGACCACCGAGGCCGAGGCCCGGCGACTCGCCCAGGATGTAGCGTTGGCAGTGCAGGCGGCCCTGTTGTTGCGCAGTGCGCCCGGCGCAGTGTTCCGCGCGTTTTGCGACTCGCGCCTCTCTGGTGACTGGGGCTACAGCTTTGGCACGCTGGGCGCGGGTGTCAACCTTGAAGCCATCTTGGACCGCGCACTTCCGGCCTGAGCCATCCCACAGAATTTTGCGGAGAAACCCATGTCCCACCTCATCCTGCACCACTACCCCTCGTCCCCGTTTTCCGAAAAGATCCGTGCGGTGCTCGGCTTCAAGCAGCTGGCCTGGAAGTCCGTCATCGTCCCCAGCGTCATGCCCAAGCCCGATGTGGTGGCGCTGACCGGCGGGTATCGCAAGACGCCGTTCTTGCAGATCGGCGCCGACATCTATTGCGACTCGGCCCTGATCTGCGATGTGCTGGAGCATGAGCATCCCGAACCCGTGCTGTATCCGCCGCACCTCAAAGGCGTGTCGCGCGTGTTTGCGCAGTGGGCCGACACCACGCTGTTCTGGGCTGCCATGGCCTACAACCTGCAGCCCAAGGGCGCCGCCGTGTTGTTTGCCAACCTGCCGCCGGCTGCCGCGCAAGTGTTTGGCGAAGACCGCCGCGAGATGAGCGCGGGCATGCAGCGCCTGCGACCGGCCGATGCCACAGCCGCCTACCGCTCGTACCTGCGGCGTATTGCGCACATGGCCGAGGAACACGACTTCCTGTTCGGCGCCGAGCCTTGCCTGGCCGACTTTGCGGCCTACCACCCGCTGTGGTTCACGCGCCAGTGCGTGCCCGTGATGGCCGACATCTTTACCGCCACACCCGCCGTGCTGGAGTGGATGGACCGCATCGCTGCGCTGGGCCACGGCCGCATGGAGAAGTTCAGTGCCGCCGACGCCATCACCGTGGCCGCGGGCATGGAGCCGCTGCCGCTGACCGACGACGTGTTCCAGGACGAGCACGGCATCCCGCTGGGTACCCAGGTCACGATTGCCGCCGAGAGCTTTGGCACAGAGCCCACGGAAGGTGAGCTGATTGCCGCCACCCGCACCCGCTACACGCTGCGCCGTACCGATCCGCGTGCGGGCACGGTGCACGTTCACTTCCCCCGTATCGGCTACGTTTTGAGAGCAACCCCCTGAGGAGCGCCCCTCCGTGCTGGCGCCAGAGGCGACCGCTCTTCGGGCACGTCCAAGCCTGCGCAGGCAGGCTTGGAGCCGCGGCCCTCAGCCCCTTCTCTCGAATTGCAGTGGCAATTCTGGAAGGGGGACGGCGCCCTCGCACGCAAGCGAGGCGCCGCATACGCGGCTCGGCGGCCCTTGCTAGGCGTCTCTGGCCTGGGTCCCGTCAGTTTTGACCAACGCCGTAAATGGCAACGATTTCAAGGAGACAGAAAAATGATCGACAACTTTGCCGGTAAAACCGCCGTCCTCACCGGCGCAGGCTCGGGCTTTGGCCTGGAATGCGCGCGTATTGGCGCTCGCCTCGGCATGAACCTGGTGCTGGTCGATGTGCAACAGGACGCGCTCGACGCTGCAACGGTCGAGATGCAGGCCGCAGGCGCGCAGGTGCTGGCGCGCAAGGTGGACGTGTCGAACGCCGCCCAGATGGAGCAACTCGCCGCCGACGTGCAGCAGCGCTTTGGCGCACCGCACCTGGTGTTCAACAACGCAGGCGTGGGCGCGGGCGGCCTGGTGTGGGAAAACTCGGTCAAGGACTGGGAATGGGTGCTGGGCGTGAACCTGTGGGGTGTGGTGCACGGCGTGCGCCTGTTCACACCCATGATGCTGGCAGCCGCCAAGGCCGACCCGGCGTGGCGCGGCCACATCATCAACACCGCCAGCATGGCGGGCCTGCTGGCAGCGCCCAACATGGGCATCTACAACGTGAGCAAGCACGCAGTGGTCAGTCTGTCGGAGACGCTGTATCAGGATTTGTCGCTGGTCACTGACCAGATCGGCGCCAGCGTGTTGTGCCCGTTCTTTGTGCCCACCGGCATCAACCAGAGCCACCGCAACCGCCCCGGCGACCTGCCTGCCGAAAAGCCCACCAAGAGCCAGCTCATCGGGCAGGCGATGAGCGACAAGGCCGTGGGCAGTGGCAAGGTGACGGCGGCCGAGGTCGCGCAAAAGGTCTTCGACGCTGCTGCCCAGGGCCAGTTCTACATCTACAGCCACCCTAAGGCCCTGGCCTCGGTGCAGACGCGCATGGAAGACGTGATGATGGGCCGCAACCCCACCGACCCGTTTGCCGCCAAGCCCGAGCTGGGTGCACAGTTGCGGGCAGCGCTGAGGGCTGATTAAGCCAGAGGCGCTTGATTTACATGCCCTGAATGCTATTCAAAGAGTAGCAAATGGCCGCAGAGCTGCACGCCAGCGACACGTCGCACCGCCCCACAGGCGGCTATGCGCTGTTCCCCACGGCCATCGGCCACTGCGGCATTGCATGGCGGGGGGCGCTGCTGGTGGGGGTGCAGTTGCCGGAAGACGCGGGCGAGGTGGCAACGCGTGCCCGCATGCAGCGCCGGTTTCCGCAGCTTGCCGAAGGTGCGATGCCACCCGATGTGGCAGCCTGGGCAGCACGCGTGGTGGCCCTGCTTGAAGGTGCGCAGGACGACCTGCGTGATGTGCCCCTGGCGCTCGACGCCGTGCCTCCCTTTCACGCCCGCGTGTACGAGCTGGCCCGCCGCATTCCACCCGGCAAAACCATGACCTATGGCGAGATGGCTGCCGCATTGGGCGAACCGGGTGCTGCGCGCGCCGTGGGCCAGGCGTTGGGCCACAACCCGTTTGCGCCTGTGGTGCCGTGCCACCGTATCCTGGCGGCGAACGGCAAGACCGGCGGTTTTTCGGCCGGTGGCGGCGCCACCACCAAGATGCGCATGCTGGACATCGAGGGCGCGTTTGCGCACGAGACCCTGGCGCTGTTTGCACCCAGGGGCTGAAGGGGTTCAGCCGCGCTTTTTGAGCAGGGGCGACCCCGCGCTGGCCATGGCCAGCTCGTGCGTGGTGTTCAGCAGGGCAGGGCCCAGGGCCTGCATGCGCTCGGGCGTCAGGCGCACCAGCGGGCCCGCAATGGTCACCACCCCGATCACCGGGCCGTTGCCTTGCCGGATGGGTGCGGCCATGGCCGTCATGGCCGGAGCAAACACCTCGACGATGGTGCTGAAGCCCTGCTGCCGTGCGGTGCGCAGGTAGGCCAGCAGGGCCTTCACGGTGGTGGGGGCGTTGGGGCCGTACTCCTCGGGTTTGCCAAAGCCCTGGCGCGCCACCAGGGCCAGAGCCTCTTCATCGCTCATCGTGGACAGCCAGGCATGGCCGGCCGAGCTGCACGACAGGTTGACCGACAGGCCCATGTCCGGGTCGTAGCGCAGGCCGCGCACGGCCCCTTGCGCCTTGGCCACAAAGGTCAGCGCGTCGCCATCCACCACGGCCAGACGCACCAGTTCGCCAGATTCGGCGGCCAGCCGGTCCAGCAGGGGCTGGGCAATGTCCACCACGCCCGTGGCGCTCAGATAGCCCAGGCCCAGCGACACCAGCTTGATGGTGAGCATGTAGTTGCCCTGGCTCTGGTCCTGCCGCACGTAGCCGCAACGGATCAACTCGGCCAGCAGGCGGTGCGTGGCGCTCAGTGGCATGTCCAGTTCGGAGGCCAGGCTCGACAGGGCCTTGCCTTCAGGGTGTGGAGCAAGGTGCTCCAGGACTTTGAAACTGCGTTCAAGGATGCTGCTCATGGCGGGGGCTCTTCGTGATCGTGGACCGGTTTTTCCAGGATACCCAGGCGCTGGTTCTTCGGGCGCAATGTATCAAAAATTGTTAAAGGGTTTCTACTGTGGAAACAGTTTCCACTTTATTCATACGATGCAGTTCCCGATGCACTCCGGGCCTGGTGTGCACATTGCTGGTCTCTTTTTGTTGGAGAAGTCCCTGTGAAAAAAACTGCTTGCCTTCTGGCGGCCGCTGGCCTGTCCTTCTTGATGGCGCTGCCCGCCGCCGCGCAGCAGGAGCGCGTGATCCGCTTCGGACACCTGAACAATGCCGACCACCCCGTGAGCTTTGGCGTCAAGCGTTTTGGCGAGCTGCTGGCGGCCAAGAGCGGCGGCAAGATGAAGGTGATGGAGTTCCCCGCCTCGCAGCTGGGCAACGAGATGCAGCAGCAGTCGGCGCTGCAGGGCGGTGTGCAGCAGATGTCGGCCCCGGCCACCACCTCGCTGGCCGGCATCGTCAAGGAATTCGGGTTGGTGGACTTTCCCTTTTCTGTGGCCAACTTTGCGCAGGCCGATGCGCTGCTCGACGGCCCCCTGGGCCAGGCGCTGATCGCCCGATTGCCCGAGAAGGGCCTGGTGGCCCTGGGCTACTGGGACCTCGGTTTTCGCAACGTGACCAACAGCAGGCGCCCTATCACCAAGGCCGATGATTTTGATGGCCTCAAGCTGCGCGTGATCCCCAACCCGGTGTTCCTGGAGACCTTCAAGGCCTTCAAGGCCAACCCTGTGCCCATGCCGTTTGCCGAGCTGTACGGCGCGCTGGAAGCCAAGGCCGTGGACGGCCAGGAGAACCCCTATGCCGTGATCCTGTCGAACAAGATGTTCGAGGTGCAGAAGTACGTGAGCGCCACCAACCACGTGTACGCCGCCAACATCGTGCTGGTGAGCAAGAAGTTCTGGGACCAGCTCACCCCTGCCGAGCAGAAGATGATGCACGACGCTGCCAACGAGTCGCGTGGCTACCAGCGCCAGGTGAGCCGCGCTGCAGCGCAGCGTTCGGTGGGTGACCTGCAGGCCAAAGGCATGGCCTACAACGAGATCACGCCCGCCGAGCTGGCCCGCATGCAGCAGATCGCCAAGCCCGTGATCGAGAAGTTCGCGGCCACCTATGACCCGGCGATTGTGAAGCTCTACAACGACGAACTCGCCCGCATCCGCAAGTAAGAGCGCCTGGCAAAACTCTTCTGGCGTCGTTGCTGCGTCTTGTCGTGCTATTCGCACTGCCTGCGACGCAGCGCCTAGCCAGAACCGATTCGCTGAGCTTTGTCAGCCGCTCCCAACCCTGAACACCCCATGAAAATCCTCATCCTCCACGGCCCCAATCTCAACCTGTTCGGGCGCCGCGAACCCCACATCTACGGCACCACCACGCTGGCCCAGATCAACGAGCGTTTGCTCAAGCTCGCTGCGGAGCTGGGTGTGGAGCTCGATATCGTGCAGTCCAACCACGAAGGCGCGCTCATCGACTTCCTGCACGCCAACATCCATGTGGCGCAGGGCGCACTCGTGAATCCTGCGGGGCTGACACAGCACGGCGTGCCGCTGCACGACGCCATCAAGGCCATGCCTTTCCCGGTGATCGAAGTGCACATGTCCAACATCGCCGCGCGCGAGGCCTGGCGCGCGCATTCCATCATCTCGCCCGCCGTCAAGGCCACGGTGCAGGGCTTCGGTCCCCACTCCTACCTGGCCGGGCTGCGGGCGCTGGTGGACAGCCTGCGCGAGGCCGCCCAGGTTGTCTGAGCGATGTGCGCGCGCGGTGGTGTGCGGTCAACGTCTCTTCTGAAAAGCCATGGGCCGCTGATGGACCAGCGCTGACTTTTGCCGTGCTGGTACCGAGCGGCGGTTGCCCGACGGTTTTTAGACAAATCGGCCGCTGGCGATTGCATGGATTGCTTCATTCAACTGCGCCCCGTGGGCCCCCGATGCTGTCCAGACCTTGCCCCGTACGTACGGTCTTTGCTTGCGGCCCATATGCGCCGCCAGATGGCGACACCGCGCGGCGTGGGGCGAGCACCTCTCAGCACTGGCGCCGCGCCGGTGTGTCTGCCATAGACCGCAAAAGCATGGCGCCAGCTTCTGCAGGGTGGACAGGACAGTGACCCAGTCTGGACGCAGCACCTCTTCATCACCGTCTGGCAGCGCATAGAGACCTGTCAGACGCAGCGCCAGCAGGCCTCAAGATGGCGGTTGCGAGTGTTACATTTGTCCGTAGCATCCGCTGCAGTGAGCGCCATTTGCTGGACTGTTTTCCGAATGTCACTGTCTTCGCTGAGGAACCGTCGCATGTCTCCAGATCGCCAACGGCTCATCCGCATGCTCTTCGACGAGTACATCGAGATGTATGCCGGGCGCGATGCCCGGCTGGTGGATCGCTTCAGCGAGAACTTCAGCGGCTTTGCGGGCAGCAGCGACAAGCTCATCAAAACCCGCAGCGAATGGGTGGACATCACGCAGACCGACTTTGCGCAGGTGCCCGGGCGCATCGGCATCGAGGTGCTGGACCTGTTCCCGCAGGAACTGGGCGCCGATGTGCTGGCCATGACCGCGTTTTTTCATATTCATTTGCCCCATCCCGACCCGCTGTTTGCCAGCGAGACCGCCCGTTTGGTGCTCGTCTTCCGGCAGGAGGGCGATGACTGGAAGATTGCGCACAGCAGCATCTCCATCCCGTATGGACTGGCCCGAGACGGCGAGGTGTACCCCGTCAGCCGCCTGCAGCAGCGCAACCAGGAGCTGCAGACATTGGTGGATGAGCGCACCCAGGCACTGGCCCAGGCCAACAACCAGCTGCAGCTGCTCAGCAACACCGACGGCCTGACCGGTATCGCCAACCGCCGCCATTTTGACCAGACCTTGGCCCATGAATGGGCTCGCGCACAACGGGCCCACGGACCGCTGTCGCTGATCATGCTGGACGTTGACGTGTTCAAGCACTTCAATGACCACTACGGCCATCTGGCGGGCGATGCCTGCCTGAAATCCCTGGCCCTGACGCTGGCACAGACCGGGGGACGGCGCGACGGTGACCTGGTGGCGCGCTTTGGCGGCGAGGAGTTTGTGGTGCTGCTGCCCGGCGCCGATGCCCGGGTCGCCCTGGAGATGGCCCAGCACATCCAGCAAGCCATCCGGGCACTGGCCCTGCCGCACGAGGGTGCGCCGTGGGGCATCGTGACGGTGAGCTTCGGCGTGGCCACCATGGCGCCGCAGCGCGAGCAGTTGGCCGAAGAGCTGGTACGCCGCGCGGACCGCGCGATGTACCGTGCCAAGCAAGGCGGCCGCAACCGCATCGAGCAGGCGCCGGAGCAATAAAACGGGGTGGGTCGGTTTTACCTGGCCGCCAGCCGAGCGAATTCTTCCGCCACGCCCCGCACCGTGAGTGGCGCACAGCCTTCGGCATGGTTGCTGATGGTCACGAAGGCGTTCTGTCCACGGCCTGTGATGCCTGCGATCACTGCGGCCAGTGCCGCCCGGGTGTCCAGGTCCGGGTGGTGCAGGCGGTCGTAGGGTTCGTACATCCGCTCGGCCTCTTCATAGCCGTAGGGGCCGTGCACAGGGTTCAGGTTCCAGCGGCACACCAGCGGGCCAGGCCACAGAGCACGCAGCAGGGGCAGTTGGTCGTGGAGCGGCGGCATCTTGGCGTGCAGCCCCAGGCAATAGGTGGCGCCCGCTTCACGCAGCACGGCCGCAAAGTCGGGCGTCAGCCACTCGGGGTCGCGCACCTCCACGGCAATCACCCCATCGGGCGCCAGTGGTGCCAGCGGGGGCAGGGCCAGCAGCATGGCACGCAGGCGATCCAGCAAGGCGGGCATGCGATCCAGCTGCGCCAGCGGCAGGGGGCTGAGCTGGAACACCAGCGCGCCCAGCTTGTGGCCCAGGCCCTGGAGCGCCGGCTCCACACATTCGCTGCGGGCCAGCTCGGGGCTGAGGAACGCCGGGTTGGGCTGGCGGCCGCGTCCGTCTTCGCTGCGTACCAGTGCATCCGTCACCACGCCGGGCGCCTTGACCACAAATCGGAAGTCGTCGGGCACTTGCGACGCATAGCGCTCGTACTGGCTCACCGTGAGCGGTCGGTAGAAGCTGCGGTCGATGCTCACCGTGCGCATCAGCGGGTGCTGGGCGTACACGGCCAGCCCCTGTTTGGACAGCTGCGTGTCGGAATGCTCGCCCTCCCACACCAGGCTTTTCCAGCCGGGGTAGGTCCATGACGAAGTGCCCAGGCGCAACTGGCGGGGCAGGGCAGCAGCCAAGGCTTCCAGAGCATCGTCCGGAACAATCGGGGCCACCGTGCCAGACCGGGTACGCCGTGCCGTGGACTCAGCGCCTTGCTTGGGTGATGGTGCCGATGGCCCGTTGGCCGGCACGTCTGCCGACGGGGGCTTGGGCAGCGTGTCGCCAAAAAGATCGTCTTGCATGCGCTGCGGTGGTGAGGTTTGGTGCGGTACGGCGGGGTAGGTTGCGCTACGAGCTGCCAAACAGCCCGCTCTCGTCCAGCAGGTCAAACGTGATCTGGGGGTGGGTGTCCATGCTTTTCTTGATGGCAGCCGGGATGGCCTGCCGTGTCTTGCGGCACAGGCCCGGCTGTTCGTGCACCAGGATCGCAATGCCCCGCAGGCTGCGCACCTCGTTCGGGCTTTGGGTGATGGACAGGCGGATGCCCAGTTGCTGCTCCATGCGCTCCTGCATCCTGCGCAGGTCGGCAAGACTGCCCAGGTTTTCCAGGCGCTCCAGCATCTTCTTTTCTTCGCTGCGCGTGAGCATCAGGATGCGCAGATCTCCCCCCGGTGCTTGCAGCAACGCCTCCCGGTCGCACACGCAGGTGCCAGGGGGGCATTCGGTACGGATGGGGAAAGGTGGGAGGGACATGAAGCGGCGTGCGAACAGTCCGTCATTCTATGAAGGGCTGACCGTGCCGAGCGTGTGGCCACCCGCAAGTCTATGCGGCCCAACAACAAAAAGGGCTCCCAAAAGGAGCCCTTTTTGCCTGCCCGCCCCTGCGGTTCAGTTAACACTCCCCATGGCAGCAGCACCCGCACCGCGCGAAGTGCCACCACCATGGGAAGTCCCGCAACTGCTTCAATCCAACCCAAGCAGTTGGTCTGCCAAATTACATGGCGCTGAATTCGCCCGAAGGGATTTGGCCGGTGCGCACGGCTTCGGCAGCCTGTGCACGCACGGCAGCGCGGTCAGCGGTGGATTGGTAGGTCACCACACGCGAGCCTGCGGGTTCCATGTTGTGGGTGCGGGCTTCGACAACAGCTTCTGCAGCCACTTCAGCGCGGGTGCGGTTGGTGTCGAACTTCAGGGCAAATTGCGAGCCATCGGCTTCATCGGCATGGGCGCCAAAAGCGGCGAAAGCGGCAACAGCGGCGACGGAGAGGAAACG
>NZ_JBQEOV010000018.1:0-118757 GCF_052045435.1 Acidovorax sp. 22279 | reverse complement strand
CGAACCTCCACGATGTTACTCGCTAGTACCTGAAACTAGTGCGTCTACCAATTCCGCCACCTGGGCTTTCAGATCAGCCTCGAATTATAGGACAAGAAATTCGGGCTTCTGAAGAGTTTTCAAAAAAATGTGCCGTCGGCTCAAAAATCGTTGAGCCGCAGCAGGGCATGCAAAACATCTCAGCAAATAAAAAAGCCGCTGGGTGTACAGCGGCTTCGATATTTTGAAAACCATCGCTGGTTCTCGTTAAACTTGGTGCCCAGGAGAGGACTCGAACCTCCACGATGTTACTCGCTAGTACCTGAAACTAGTGCGTCTACCAATTCCGCCACCTGGGCATTTCAGGAAAGACTAAGATTGTATAACAAAAAATCCACCCCCGGCACGCAGCCAGCCACACATTTGTCGCAAGAGATCGAAGGCAGCGTGCAAGGGCACCGTGATGGACACGGTTTCGTCATCCGCGACGATGGCGAAGGCGACATCTATATTCCCCCGAACGAAATGCGCGCAGTCCTGCACAAGGACCGTGTGCGCGTGCGCATCGTGCGCCAGGACCGCCGTGGCCGTCCCGAGGGCCGCGTTGTGGAAATCATCGAGCGTCCACCCCAGCCCATCATCGGCCGACTGCTGCAGGAAAGCGGTGTGTGGCTCGTGGCTCCCGAAGACAAGCGCTATGGCCAGGATGTACTGATCCCCAAGGGCGCCACGGGCGCCGCGAAGCCCGGGCAGGTCGTGGTGGTTGAGCTGACAGAACCTCCAGCCCTGTTCGGCCAGCCTGTGGGGCGCATCACCGAAGTGCTCGGTGAAGTGGACGACCCTGGCATGGAGATTGAGATCGCGGTGCGCAAGTACGGCGTGCCACACGAGTTCTCTGCCGAGTGCCTCGCCCAGGCCAAGGAGCTGCCCGACAAGGTGCGCGCGCAGGACAAGAAACGCCGCGTGGACCTGACCGACGTGCCATTGGTCACCATCGACGGCGAAGACGCGCGCGACTTCGACGATGCCGTGTACTGCGAGCCCGCCAAGGTCGGCCGCAGCAAGGGCTGGCGTCTGCTGGTGGCGATTGCCGATGTGAGCCACTATGTGGAAACGGGCAGCGCCATCGACATTGATGCCTACGACCGTGCCACCAGCGTGTACTTTCCGCGCCGCGTGATCCCCATGCTGCCCGAGAAGCTCAGCAACGGGCTCTGCTCGCTCAACCCCGAGGTGGAGCGCCTGTGCATGGTCTGCGACATGCTGGTCACCGCCAAGGGCGAGGTGCACGCGTACCAGTTCTACCCGGCCGTGATGTTCAGCCACGCGCGCTTCACGTACACCGAGGTCGCAGCCATCCTGGCCAACACGCGCGGCCCGGAAGCCAGCAAGCGCAAGGACCGCGTCAAGGACCTGCTCAACCTGCATGACGTGTACCGTGCGCTGCTCATCGCGCGCCAGGCGCGCGGCGCCGTGGACTTCGAGACCACCGAGACGCAAATTGTGTGTGACGAAAACGGCCGCATCGAAAAGATCGTGCCGCGCACCCGCAACGACGCGCACAAGCTCATCGAGGAAGCCATGCTGGCCGCCAACGTGTGCAGCGCCGACTTCATTGCACAGGGTGGCCAGCCGGGCCTGTTCCGCGTGCACGAAGGCCCCACGCCCGAGAAGCAGGAGATCCTGCGCAACTACCTCAAGGCCATGGCTGTGGGCATGACGATTGGCGACGACCCCAAGCCGGGCGACTTCCAGGCGATTGCTACGGCGACCAAGGATCGGCCCGACGCACAGCAGATCCACACCATGCTGCTGCGCTCCATGCAGCAGGCCATCTACACGCCCATCAACAGCGGCCACTTCGGCCTGGCGTTCGATGCCTACACCCATTTCACCAGCCCCATTCGTCGGTATCCCGACTTGCTGGTGCACCGGGTCATCAAGGCCATCCTGAGCAAGACGAAGTACGCGCTGCCGTCCTTGCCCACACCCGGCGAAGCCCATGCCAAGCTGGCCAAACGTCTGGCTGCGCGCGTGGCCGCACCTGGCACCAAGCCACGCAAGGATGTGAAACCGCCCAGCCGCGACACCCAGGCCTGGGAGGCCGCCGGCCTGCACTGCAGTGCCAACGAGCGCCGCGCCGACGAGGCCAGCCGCGATGTGGAAGCCTGGCTCAAGTGCAAGTACATGCGCGAGCACCTGGGCGAGGAATACAGTGGCGTGGTCAGTGCTGCGACGAGCTTCGGCATCTTTGTGACGCTGGACGCGATGTACGTCGAGGGGCTGGTGCATATCACCGAATTGGGCGGCGAATACTTCAAGTTCGACGAGGCGCGCCAGGAGCTGCGCGGCGAGCGCACCGGCATCCGCTACGCCATCGGCGCGCGGGTGCGGGTGCAGGTGAGCCGTGTGGATCTGGACGGGCGCAAGATCGACTTCCGCCTGGTGCGCGAAGGCGAGGAGCTGCTGGGCCGCGCGCTCAAGGACAAGGGTGTGGGCACCGAGGGGGCTGGTGGTGGCGCCCGCAAGGCGGGTGGTCGGTCCGGCGGACGCAAAGCCGACAAGGCCGCAGGTCCATCTGCCACCGAGCAGGCAGGCCTGACCCGCGAGCGGGCCGCGCGTTCGCCGATCCAGTCGCTCAAAGCCTCGGTCAAGAAGGCGGTGGCGGGTAAGTCCAGCAAAGGCAAAGCGCGCAAGCCACGCCGCGGCTGAGGTCGTCGAGCTGGTGGACCAATGCCCTCCAGCTCGTCTCATCATTGCTATTTAATTGATAGCTGCAAGCGCATATAGAACATGCGCTTGCGGCTATTTTTTATTGAAGTGTGCATGCTTGGCGGCTTGAGGGGCGCTCGATTGCTCCAGAAAGCGCGCATACCGTTGTGCCGTGTCGGCGGGGGCTTCCATCATGGGCAGGTGCCCGATGCCAGGCAGTGCGGCGATGTGTGCCTGCGGAAGCAGCTTCTGCACCGTCTGAAGGCCGCTTCGGTCGAACACGCGGTCGCTGTCGCCCCACAGGAACAGGGTGGGGTGCTGCTGCAGGCGGGCCAGGTGTTGTTCCAGCAGATAGCGGTCTTTCAGTTGCGCGTCCCACAGGCGGGTGTTGGATGCAGCGTTGCGCAGCGCGTCCTGCTCGGAGGCATGCAGGATGGGGTAGGGCAGGAAGGGGCGCTTTTCAAACACCAACTCCATCATCGCTTTGAAGGCGGTGGCATCGTGGGCCACCAGCGGGCGGTGCCCGGCGTCGATGAGGCGGTCCATGGTGCTGGGCTGGGGCGAGCGTATGCCGTGGGGCGCGCCGATGAAGGCCACGCTGGCTACGCGCTCGGGGTACCGCAGGGCAAAGAGCGCTGCGATCGTGCCACCCATCGAGTTGCCAGCCAGATGCACTTGCGCCAAGCCGAGTACATCCAGAAACGCGGCGAGGCGCGTCACGTGGGCGGCATAGTCGTAGGCTTGGTCATCGCGCCGCGTGCTTTCGCCAAAGCCCGCGATATCTGGGGCAATCACCCGGTACTGGCCTGTGAGGGGGCGCGCAAAATCGACCCAATGGTCCTTCTCCGCAAAAATGCCGTGCAGCAGAACAATGGGCGTTCCAGCATCTGCTCCACTGCCGACGGCCAGCGCGGGGTTTGGGGGCGTGCCGTTGTCCAGGTAGTGGATGGTGTGCATCGCCGCGTTGGTGGTTTTTTCTTCCAGGCCAGACAGATGGCGATTGGCCCTGAGCAGGGGCTCTTTGAACAGTGAAGGGGCCCCGTAGTAGAGGCCGGCTGTGCCCAGTACCAGTGCCGTTGCAACAGAAATAGCGATGCGTTTCAAGAAGCGTTCTCCAGGGATATGGCTGCGTACACGTCAGGGGCCCTGCTTGCACACCGGCAGGCCCCCTGACAGGAGAGGCAAGGCTACGGAGATCTCGGTAAAAAAACTTGTAGGTTTGGGCTATGCCGGCACGCAACACACTGACCCTGGGCACTGACCGCGCGCTCTACGTCGGGGAGATCCCGGCCACGGGCTGGCACTGCCATGCGTCGCCGGTGCTGTTGATGGGGCTCTCGGGCCGGTTTGCGGTGCACTGGGGGCCAGGGCGTATGGAAACCTGCCACAGCGCGTTGGTCGATGCCGGGGTGGAGCACCTGTTTGATCCCTGTGGTGAAGTGGTGGCGCTGGTGTACCTGGAGCCAGATTCGGCGCAGGCGCGCGGCCTGCGGGGGCTGTTCGGGCAAGAGGGGGGTGTGGTGGTGGACGTTGCAGTCCCGGTGGGCGCGCGCAGTGCCATGGAGGGTTATCTGCATCACTTCGACCTGCCCGCCTTGCTGCGGTGCCCGCTCGATAGCGAGGTGGCGCCGCTCGACCCACGCGTCGTCCGCAGCCTGCATGTGCTGCGCCATCCGCAGGCGGGGCGGGTGGCACGGGGTGACCTGGCCTCGGGCGTCCAGCTTTCGGCATCGCGTTTCAACCACCTGTTTCGCGCCGAGATGGGCGTGAGCTTGCGCACCTATCGGGTCTGGTCCCAGGTGCGGTTGGCGATGGCGGGGCTGGCGGTCAGCCCGCGCCTGACCGACGCGGCGCTACACGGCGAGTTTTCTGATTCGGCCCACTTCAGCCGCATGTTCCGGCAGACCTTTGGCATGACACCGTCGAGCGTGCTCAAGCCGCTCAGGAAGGTGACCTTGCTGGCCTGAGGCTCAGCTTCCGCCCACGCGCTGCGCCAGCGCACTGGCCGTCAGCGCCTGGCCTGCTGGCCAATCATCAGCCGCCTGGCCATGCTGGTACACCGCTTCACTCGCAGCGCGCAAGGCGCTGGCGCCTGCGGCCAGGTGGGCGCCCACCATGCCTGCCAGCACATCGCCCGTACCCGCCGTGGCCAGCCGCGCATTGCCCGTGGGGTTGATGGCCTGGACGCGGTCGGGTGCAGCGATCACGGTGCCCGAGCCCTTGAGCACGGCCACGCAGTTGAACTGGTTGGCCAGTTGCTGCGCGGCATCCAGCCGGCGGGCCTGGACCTCGGCCGTAGTCAGGCCCAGCAGGCGCGCAGCCTCCAGCGGGTGCGGTGTGAGCACCGTGGGTTGCCCGTGCTGTCCGCGTGCCACCACCAGCGCGTGCAGTGCGGCCTGGGTGGCGATGGTGTTGAGCGCGTCGGCATCCAGCACCAGTCGGGCCGTGCGGGTGATGACCTCGGGCAGCACGCGTGCGATGGCCTGCCCGCCGCCACAGCCGCAGACCACGGTGAGCTGTTCGAGCGCGAGGGCGTCAAAGCGGCGGAACATCAACTCCGGCTGCTGCAGGTCCAGTTGCAGATGCCCATCGTCCAGCAGGGCCACCAGCACCCGGCCCGCGCCGCTGTGCAGAGCGGCCGAAGCGGCCAGCAGTGCGGCGCCCGCCATCCCCATGCCCCGCGCTGCCAGTCCTTCGCCGCCCACCACTGCCACGTCGCCATAGCTGCCCTTGTGGCTGGCGTGGGCGCGGGGGGCGGGCAGGGCGGGGCCGGAGAGCCAGGCGTTGGGCGGCTCGTGCCCGGGTTCTACGCCCAGATCATCCAGCCAGACCTGGCCTGCTGCGTCCCGCCCGGCGGCGGTGAACAGGCCGGGCTTGAGGGTGAGCAGACTCAGCGTGTGGTGTGGCGGGGGCGCTTGGTGGTGCAGGTGGGGTGGGGTGTCGGGCGCCAGGCCTGCGGCAAACTGGCCGGTGTCCGCGTCCAGCCCGCTGGGCAGGTCCACGGCCAGCACGGGGGCCGGGCTGCGGTGCAGGGCTTGCAGGCAGGCTCTGAGCCTTGCGTCGGGCGCGCGTGCGGGGCTGTGGGGTGACGAAGAGACGCCAATGCCCAGTAGCGCATCAATGCACAGGTCGTTGGCCCCCAGATCGTCGGGGGCAGTGTCTGCCCAGGATACGCCCGCATCCCGTGCGCGCTGCCAGGAGGCCCTGGCATCCGCCGGTGCCGTATCGGGCTGGCCCAGCCAGGTCACGACCACTCTGCGGCCACTGCGCTGCAGGTGCATGGCAGCCTCCAACCCGTCACCCCCGTTGTTACCGGGGCCGCAGGCAATCCACACGGTGCGTGCGTGGGGTGCCAGCGCCTGGGCCAGTTGCGCGATGGCCAGGCCGGCGCGCTGCATGAGCGTGTGCGGGGGCAGGGCGGCTGCCGCCGCTTTTTCCAGGCGGCGTGTGGCGGCCGCGTTGAACAGGGGATAAGGCTGGTGGGCGGTGATGCGGTGCATGGGCTGCAGGGGGCAAGGGCTGCTGCCAGCGGCAGCGCGCCTGCCATTGTGCGCCGATGCCCCGTGCGGGCAAAGCGCAGGCGGGCCTGTGAACAGGCTCTTAGAACCGCCGCATGCCCAGCCCGTCCAGCGACACCTCAGGTTCCCGCTGCGCGATCAGGTCGGCCAGTGCCCGCGCGCTGCCGCAGGCCAGGGCCCAGCCGCCAGCGCCATGGCCGGTGTTGAGCCACAGACCCGGCACGCCGCTGGCGCCCACCACCGGGGCAGCGTCGGGCAGCATGGTGCGGGCACCTCGCCAGATCTGCAGGTTGGATGAGAGCTGCGCGCCCCCGGGGAACCAGTCGTTCAGCGTGCGGTACAGGCGCTGCAGTGTGGGGGTGTGGTGCTCGGCATCGGCCCCGGCCAGTTCAGCGCCACCGGCAATGCGCACGCGCTGGCCCAGGCGGGTGATGGAGATTTGCTGGCCCGCATCCACCACGCTGGCGCGGGGGGCGTGGGTGGAATCGCGCAGTGGGGCGCTCACGGAGTAGCCGTACACAGCCGCCATGGGCAGCCCCAGGCCCAGTGCGGGCAGCAGCGTGGCCGATGCCATGCCGGCGCACAGCACCACGGCATCAAAGCGTCGCAGGTCCGTTTCGCCCTGCAGCACCACGCCCGTGGAGCTGGTGCCGACGCGGTCTACGCGGGTGTTGAACACAAACTGCACCCCCGCACCCTGGATGCCCTGGCGCAGCAACTGTGCAAACAGACGGCAGTTGCCGGCGCGTGCATCGGGCAGGTGGATCGCGCCGGCCAGCGGGGCTTCGGGCGAGAGGCCAGGCTCGATCTGGCGCGCCACATCGGCGTCGATCTCACGCAGGGCCACGCCGCTGTCGCGCAGCACTTGCAGCGCGGGTTGCAGGCGGGTGCGGTCTTCTTCGGTGCGCAGCAGCACCAGGCGGCCGTCGCTGGCTTCAAAGTCCAGCTCATGCTGGTTCGCAATGGCCTGCAGTCGAGCTTGGCTGTATTGCGCCAGGCGTTCGACCGCGGCGGCCGGGGCGCTGTGGCTGCGCGCGGTGCTGCGCCAGCGCCGCAGCCAGGCCCAGTTGGCGCGGGTCAGGCCGCCAGCCAGCCGCAGGGTGGCCTGTGTCCCCATCAGTCGCAGCGGCTGGCCGAAGCCCGGCAGCGCCCAGGGGCTGAGCAGGTGGGGCGCTAGCAGCCCGGCGGTGGCAAAGCTGGCCTCTTCGGCGGCCGCACTGCGTTGTTCAAACACCGTGACTTCGTGGCCGTCGCTGGCCAGTTCGTACGCGGTGGTGACGCCGACAATGCCGGCGCCCACGATAGCAATCTTCATGAATTTGGGTGTTTTTGGCTTGTAGCGCTAGTGAATCATGCGCTGGTAGCTATTATTTTTGTAGTGTTTGCTCGATCTGCAGGCTGATGTTGAGCACCGTGTCATCCCTGAGCGCCCCGTGCCAGACCATCAGCCCGACCGGGAGTTCCCCTTGCACGTGGCAGGGGAGCGACAGCGCACAGCCGTCCAGCAGATTGACCACACTGGTGTTGCGCAGCAGCAGGTTGTTGACGCGGAAGAACTCGGCATCGCGGGCGGCGTCCCGGGCCTTGTCCACGCCATCTGCGGGGGCAACATCGGACAGCGGTGGCGCCAGGATGGGCACGGTGGGGGACAGCAGGGCGTCGTACGGCTCCATGTCGGCGATCATGCGTGCAATCCATTGCTGGCGCGCCTGCAGCAGGTCGATGTATTCCCAGGCCATCAGCGTGGCCCCTTTTTCGATGCGCATGCGCACTCGGGGGTCGTAGCGGTCGCCTGCGCGCTGCAGCAGCTCGCGGTGCCAGGCGTAGGCTTCGGGGGCGGCAAAGCCGTAGGCGGGCTGCTCCAGCACGGCGGGCAATGCGATGGTGTCGATCTGTGCGCCCGCTTGGCGCAAAGCTTCCACACTGCGCTCAAAGGCGCGCGCCACGGGGGCGTCGAGCCTGTCCAGGAAGAGGGTGGACGGCACCGCCAGCCGGTATTGGGACAGCGGCGCCAGGCTGCGCGTCACGCGCCGGGCGGCCAGCACCTCGTGCGCCACGATGGCGTCGCGCACGGTGCGCGTCATGGCGCAGGCGGTGTCCAGGGTGGTGGACAGCGGCACGGCGCCGGCGGTAGGCACCTGCCGGGCGGTGTTCTTGAAGCCCACGATGCCGTTGAGCGCTGCAGGAATGCGGATAGACCCACCGGTGTCCGATCCCAGCCCGATGAACGCCGCGCCAGTGGCCACCGATACCCCGGCGCCGGACGAAGACCCGCCGGGCACGCGGGGCGCGCCGGGCAGGGCTCCAAAGCGAGCATCCCAGGCAGCAGGCGTGCCGTAGTGGGGGTTGACGCCCACGCCAGAGAACGCGAACTCCACCATGTTGGTGCGGCCGATCAGGCTGGCGCCCGCTGCGCGCAGGCGGGCCACGGCCGGGCAGTCCTCGGCTGCTGCGGGAGCGTCTGCGAGCGCGGTAGAGCCCGCCGGGGTGGGTTGGCCGGCCACGTCAAACAAGTCCTTCACCGACACCGCCAGCCCGGCCAGGGGCAACTGGGCCACACCCGGCTGCACCGCCGCGGTGCGTGCCTCGTCAAAGAGCGTGCGCACAAAGCTGTGGGTGTTGGATGCGGCCTGGGCGGCGTCGATGCAGCGCTCGAGCTCGGCGGGCGCGGTGGTGGCGCCGTCCCGCAGTTGCTCACGGGTGGCGATCAGGTCAGGGAGCATGGGTGTGCTAGAATCTTTGGGTTTTGCTGGGAGCAGTAGCGCAGTGGTGCAAGGTTTGCACAACCGGCGTGGCCGCTGCGGCAAGACCAATCGCAAAGCAGCCCTGTCAAGGTGTTGCAGTGTTCGTGAGGATCACGGCACTGCAAATATTGGGGCTGATTTTAGACCTAACCTTTGGAGTATTTTTATGTCCGTTACCATGCGCGAAATGCTGGAAGCCGGTGTCCACTTCGGTCACCAAACCCGCTTCTGGAACCCCAAGATGGCCCCCTACATCTTCGGCCATCGCAACAAGATTCACATCATCAACCTGGAAAAGTCGCTGCCACTGTTCCAGGAAGCCCAAAAGTTCGCCAAGCAACTGGCTGCCAACCGCGGCACGATCCTGATGGTCGGCACGAAGCGCCAAGCCCGTGAAATCCTGGCCACCGAAGCGCAACGCGCTGGTGTGCCTTTCGTGGACCAGCGCTGGCTGGGCGGCATGCTGACGAACTTCAAGACCGTGAAGACTTCGATCAAGCGCCTCAAGGACATGAAGGCTCAGCAAGAAGCTGGCCTCGAGAACCTGAGCAAGAAGGAGCAACTGACGTTCTCCCGCGAAATCGAAAAGCTCGAAAAGGACATCGGCGGCATCCAGGACATGGCTGCTCTGCCCGACGCCATCTTCATCATCGACGTGGGTTTCCACAAGATCGCCGTGGCCGAAGCCAAGAAGCTGGGCATCCCGCTGATCGGTGTGGTTGATACCAACCACTCGCCCGAAGGCATCGACTACGTGATCCCTGGTAACGACGACTCGGCAAAGGCCGTGACGCTGTACGCCCGTGGCATCGCTGACGCGATCATCGAAGGCCGTGCCAACGCCGTGAATGAAGTCGTGAAGGCTGCAACCGCCGAGAGCACCGACGAATTCGTGGAAGTGCAAGAAGCCGCTGCCTAATAGCCCGGCTGCGCGATCCGTCGCGAACAAAAGCGGGGCCCCTGGTGAGCCCCCTTTTTTTTAGCCCGAATCTGAACTGACTGAACTGAATACTGAAGGAATAAAGATGGCTGCAATTACCGCAAGCATGGTGGCTGAACTGCGTGGCAAAACCGACGCCCCCATGATGGAATGCAAGAAGGCGCTGACCGAAGCCGACGGCGACATGGCCAAGGCAGAAGAGCTGCTGCGCGTCAAGCTGGGCACCAAGGCTGGCAAGGCCGCATCGCGCGTGACTGCTGAAGGCGTGGTCGCCAGCTACATCGACGGCACCACGGGTGCTCTGGTCGAAGTCAACAGCGAAACCGACTTCGTTTCCAAGAACGACAGCTTCATTGCCATGGCCAACGCCGCTGCCAAACTGGTGGCACTGCACAACCCCGCCACGGTGGAGGCCCTGGGTGCACTGCCCTACGAGCAAGACAGCTTCGGCCCCACGCTGGAAGATGTGCGCAAGGGCCTGATCGGCAAGATCGGCGAAAACATGTCGTTCCGCCGGTTCAAGCGCTTCAGCGGCTCCAACCTGGCAGCCTACCTGCACGGCTCGCGCATCGGTGTGGTCGTCGAGTTCGACGGTGACGCCACCGCCGCCAAGGACGTTGCCATGCACGTGGCCGCCATGAAGCCCGTGGCCCTGACCAGCGCCGACGTGCCTGCCGACCTGATCGCCAAGGAGCGCTCGGTCGCCGAAGGCAAGGCTGACGAAGCCAACAAGGAACTCGTGGCTGCCGGCAAGCCTGCACAAAGCGCTGAAATCACGGCCAAGCGCATCGACGGCGCGGTGCAGAAGTACCTCAAGGAAGTCTCTCTGGCCGACCAGGTCTTCGTGAAGGCTGCCGACGGCAAGCAAACCGTGGCCCAGATGCTCAAGGCTGCCAACACCAACGTGAAGGGCTTCACCCTGTACGTGGTGGGCGAAGGCATTGAGAAGAAGGTGGACGACTTTGCTGCCGAAGTGGCTGCCCAGGTGGCTGCTGCCAAGGCTGCTGCCTGATCGTTCCCTGTAACCACCCCACCAAAGCCTCGTACCACTTACTGGAGAAATTTCCCATGTCCAACGCTGCACCAGCCCACAAGCGCATTTTGCTCAAGCTGTCTGGTGAGGCGCTGATGGGGGATGACGCCTTCGGTATCAACCGCGCCACCATCGTGCGCATGGTCGAGGAGATCGCCGAAGTGACCCGCCTGGGTGTCCAGGTGGCCGTGGTGATCGGTGGGGGCAATATTTTCCGTGGTGTCGCCGGGGGCTCGGTCGGTATGGACCGTGCCACCGCAGACTACATGGGCATGCTGGCCACCGTGATGAACGCCCTGGCCTTGGCCGACGCCATGGACAAGCAGGGCCTGGTGGCCCGTGTGATGTCCGCCATTGCCATCGAGCAGGTGGTCGAGCCCTATGTGCGCCCCAAGGCGCTGCAGTATCTTGAAGAGGGCAAGGTCGTGGTCTTCGCGGCCGGTACGGGCAACCCGTTTTTCACCACCGACACAGCAGCTGCCCTGCGTGGCGCGGAAATTGGCGCCGAACTGGTGCTCAAGGCCACCAAGGTGGACGGCGTTTATACTGCCGACCCCCAGAAGGATCCCACGGCGACGCGCTACACCAAGCTCAGCTTTGACGAGGCCATGTCCCGCAATCTGGGCATCATGGACGCGACTGCCTTCGCCCTGTGCCGTGACCAAAAGCTGCCCGTGAAGGTGTTCTCCATCATCAAACACGGCGCCTTGAAGCGCGTGGTGATGGGCGAAGACGAAGGTACGCTGGTTTACGCTTGATCACGATGGAAAGGCCTGCATCGCATGCAGGTCGGCCCGAGGAGAAAACATGACGATTGCCGACATCAAGAAGACTGCTGAAACCAAGATGGACCAGTCCATCACCGCGTTCAAGAACAACCTGCAGAAGATTCGCACCGGTCGTGCCAATCCGGCCCTGCTGGATACTGTGCAGGTCGAGTATTACGGCTCCCTGGTTCCGCTGAGCCAGGTGGCCAACGTGGCGCTGATCGATTCGCGCACCATCAGCGTGCAGCCCTGGGAAAAGGGCATGGGCGCCAAGATTGAAAAGGCCATCCGCGAAAGCGACCTGGGCTTGAACCCGGCTTCCATGGGCGACCTGATCCGCGTGCCCATGCCCCCCATGAGCGAAGAGCGCCGCAAGGAAATGACAAAGCTCGCGCGCAACGAGGGCGAGAGCGCCAAGATCGCCGTGCGCAACCTGCGCCGTGATGCCAACGAATCCGTCAAAAAACTGGTCAAGGACAAGCTGGCGTCCGAAGACGACCAGAAGCGCGCCGAAACGGAAGTGCAAAAGTTCACCGACAAGCACATCGCCGAGATCGACGCGCTGGTGGCCGCCAAAGAGCAGGAAATCATGGCGGTTTGAGCCCCCAGGGCTTGAACATTCCCATGTCTGTATCTCCGGTGGTGCCACACCACATTGCCATCGTCATGGATGGCAACGGCCGCTGGGCTACGCGTCGCTTTTTGCCGCGTCTGGCCGGCCACAAGCAAGGGGTTGACTCACTTCGCCGCTGCGCACGCGCTTGCGTGCAGCGCGGCGTTGGTGTGCTCACGGTGTTTGCGTTCTCTTCCGAAAACTGGAACCGCCCCGCCGACGAGGTCTCCGGCCTCATGGAGCTGCTGGCGATGGCGCTGGCGCGCGAGGTGCCCCAGCTCAAGAAAGACGGCGTGCGTCTTCATTTTGTGGGCGAACGTGGCAGCCTTTCGCCCAAGGTGCGAGACGGCCTGGGTCAGGCAGAAGCCGCCACGGCGGACAACACCCGCCTGGTGCTCAACGTCTGCTTCAACTACGGAGGCCGCTGGGACATCGCGCAGGCGGCTGCATCGCTGGCTGCCCGTGGCGAGCCCATCACCGAGGCCAGTCTGCACAATGCGATGGGATTGGCCCACGTGCCCGACCCCGACCTCGTGATCCGCACCGGGGGAGAAATGCGGATCAGCAACTTTTTGCTCTGGCAATCGGCATACTCCGAGTTCTTCTTCAGCGACCGACTGTGGCCCGATTTCGATGAGTCCGCCCTGGACGAGGCCATCGACGCCTTCAGCCGCCGCGAGCGCCGTTTTGGCAAAACCTCTGAACAGATTCTGTCCGCGCATCCTGATCCGATGCCGGGTTGAGAACCTGAACAGGTTCTGAAAGCCCCCATGCTTCAACAGCGCGTCATCACAGCCCTTGTTCTGCTGGCCATCTTGTTGCCCGCGCTTTTCTACGCCAACACCATACCGTTCACGCTGGTCGTGCTGGTTCTGATGGCTGCCGGGGCTTGGGAATGGGGTCGTCTGAGCGGCTTTGGCCAAGCAGGCTCCGTGGCGGTGGGTGTGGCCTGTGTGGCCTTGTGCGCCGGGTCGTGGGCGCTGGGCTGGGTCGATCGCCCGTTGACTGCCCTGTGGGTGGTGGGCGGCGGGCTGTGGGTCCTGGCGGCTGCCTGGCTGCTCAAGGCCGGAGTGCCCGGCTGGCCCCGCATACCAGCCGGTGTGCGTCTCGTGGCTGGCGTGCTTGCCTTATGGCTCGCGTGGCTGGCCGTGGTGCAGGCCCGCAATGTGGGCATCAATTTTTTGCTGTCGGTGCTGCTGCTGGTGTGGGTGGCCGACATCTTTGCCTACTTTGCGGGGCGCGCATTCGGATTGCGGTTTACCAAGGGCAAGCTGGCGCCCTCGATCAGTCCCGGCAAGAGCTGGGAAGGTGTCTGGGGCGGCCTGGCAGGGGTGATGGTGATGGCTTTGGTTTGGGCGGCAGCGGATGCCCACTGGCAGGCGTCAGTGCCCAGTTTTTACAGCCGCATGGCGCAGCAGGGCTGGTGGTTGCTGGTGATTGCGGCGTTGTTCATGGTGGCCATGAGCGTGTCGGGTGACCTGGTGGAGTCGCTCATCAAGCGCAGTGCCGGTGTCAAGGACAGCAGTGGCCTTTTGCCCGGACACGGCGGCGTGCTTGACCGCGTGGATGCCTTGCTGCCCACACTGCCCCTGGCCATGATGCTCACGAGCCTGACGACCCCATGATGAAACAACGACTCACCGTTCTCGGCTCCACCGGCTCCATTGGGACCAGCACGCTGGATGTGGTGGCACGCCACCCGGAGCGCTTCGAGGTGTTTGCCCTCAGCGCTGCGACGCAAGTGGATCTGCTGCTGCAACAATGCGCGCAGTTTCGCCCTCGCTACGCGGTGATGGCCAGCGCATCCCATGCGGCGAAGCTGGCAGAAAAATTGCAGGCCAATAGCCTCCCGACACAAGTGATACAAGCGCAAGATGCTCTTGAAATCATAGCGTCCCATGATGAGGTCGACGCCGTAATGGCGGCTATCGTGGGGGCTGCCGGTCTGGCTCCGTGTCTGGCTGCGGCGCGCGCGGGCAAACGATTGCTGTTGGCCAACAAGGAGGCCCTGGTGGTGGGTGGCGGGCTGTTCATGCAGACCGTGCGCGACGGCGGTGCCACACTGCTGCCTATCGACAGCGAACACTCTGCGATCTTCCAGTGCCTGCCAGAAGACCCTGCCACTTGGTCTGACCGGGTGGACAGCATCCTGCTCACAGCCTCGGGCGGTCCCTTCCGCCAGCGGGATCCGGCCACGTTGGCGCAGATCACCCCTGACCAGGCCTGTGCGCATCCCAACTTCTCGATGGGACGCAAGATTTCCGTGGATTCGGCCACGATGATGAACAAGGCCTTGGAGGTCATTGAGGCGCGTTGGCTGTTTGATCTGCACCCAGACCAGATCAAGGTGGTCATCCACCCGCAGCAGATCATCCATTCGATGGTTCAGTTCAAGGACGCCTCCATCCTTGCACAGCTGGGTACGCCCGACATGCGAGTGCCCATTGCCTGCGGCCTGTCCTGGCCCGAGCGCATTACCAGCGGGGCCAGCAAGCTGGATTTCTCGACCCTGAGCGCCCTCGCGTTTGAAGACGCGGACGCCATTCGCTTCCCGGGCCTGCACCTGTCCTGGCAGGCGCTGAAGGCGGCCGAGGGGACCACTGCCGTGCTGAATGCGGCCAACGAGGTGGCGGTGGGCGCCTTTTTGTCGGGTCGGCTGCGTTTTGACCATATTCATGCGGTCAACCTTGCAACTTTGGATGCAGTTTCGCCCTCCAAGCCCGATTCGCTCGCCGCGTTGCTGGATCTGGACACCCAGGCCCGCCATGCGGCTGAACATGTGGCGGGCCGTCTGGCTGCCTGACTGCCGGCCCACTCAGGAACCAACCATCCATGCTGCTTACTATCGCTGCCTTCATCGTCGCCCTCGGTCTTTTGATCGCAGTGCACGAATACGGGCACTACCGCGTGGCGGTGGCCTGTGGGGTCAAGGTATTGCGGTTCTCTGTGGGTTTCGGCAAGCCGCTATTGCGCTGGCAGCCCCAGGGGTCTCCCACGGAGTTTGTGCTGGGAGCCTTCCCATTGGGGGGCTATGTGCGCATGCTGGACGAGCGAGAGGCACCCGTTGCCGCAGAGGAGCGGCATCTGGCCTTCAACACCCAGCCCCTGCGCTCGCGAGCAGCCATCGTTGCGGCTGGGCCCATCGCCAATTTGTTATTGGCAGTGCTGCTGTATTCGGTGGTGAACTGGAACGGTGTCGAGGAGCCCCGAGCCATTCTGGCAAGCCCGGTCGCAGGCTCTGTCGCACACAGTGCCGGTTTGCGGGGCGGTGAACTGGTAGAGCAAGCCGCGTTGGGGGCAGAAGACCTGGAGCCAGTTCGTTCGTTTGAAGACCTGCGGTGGCTGCTGACCCGCGGTGCGCTTGAGGGGCTGAACGTGCGTCTTGACGTCCAGTCCGCCCATGGTGCGGGCCATCGTGAGGTTGTGCTCGACATGTCCCGGATCGACAGCCGTGAGGCTGATGCCCAGCTGTTTCGCAAGGTCGGCATCCTGGGACCTTGGACCCGCCCTGTGTTGGGCGAGGTCATGGCGCAAAGCGCGGCTGAGCGCTCTGGCCTGCGCCAAGGTGATGTGGTGCTCAAGGTGGGGCAGACCGATGTGGTGGATGGGCAGCAACTGCGCGAGTTGATCCGGCAGTCTGTGCGGGGGAACGAGCCATTGGCGCAGCCTTGGCGCGTTGAGCGCGGTGGTCAGGTGATGACACTGGACGTGTTGCCCGAGGCTGTGACCGAACCGGCTAATACGGTGGGGCGCATTGGCGCCTACGTGGGAGCTGCACCAGAATTTGTCACGGTGGACTACGGGCTGGTCGATGGTCTGTGGGGTGGTGTGGTGAAGACCTGGGATGTGTCGCTGCTGACCCTGCGCATGATGGGTCGCATGGTGATCGGCGAGGCGTCGCTCAAGAACCTCAGTGGCCCCTTGACCATTGCCGACTACGCAGGCCGCTCAGCCAGCATGGGGCTGACGCAGTACCTCATCTTTCTTGCTCTGATCAGTGTGAGCCTGGGGGTGCTGAACCTGCTTCCGCTGCCAGTCTTGGACGGTGGGCACCTGATGTATTATCTTTGGGAGGGTGTCACGGGCAGGGGTGTGTCGGACGCATGGATGGAGCGATTGCAGCGTGGAGGCGTTGCTGTCCTGCTTGTCATGATGTCCATAGCTCTGTTCAACGATATCACCCGGCTCTTTGGCTAACACTTTTGCCGCGCTTGCCCTGCAATTGCGGCTCCCGCTTCATTCATGAAAAAACACATCAATCGCCTGGGCGTGCGTACCGCATCGGCCGTTGCAGCCATGATTTTTGCCGCCAATGCGGCATGGGCTCTGGAGCCATTCAAGGTGCAGGACATTCGCGTGGAGGGCTTGCAGCGTGTGGAGCCGGGTACCGTGTTTGCATCCATGCCCCTGCGGGTGGGTGACGACTACAACGACGAAAAAGGCGCCGCAGCAATTCGTGCGCTGTTCGGTCTGGGACTCTTCAAGGATGTGCGCCTGGAGGCCAGCGGCAACGTTCTGGTGGTGGTGGTCGAAGAGCGCCCCACTGTCGCCGACGTGGACTTTGCCGGTGCCCGTGAATTCGACAAAGATGCGCTCAAAAAAGCCATGCGCGAAGTGGGCCTGACGGAAGGGCGTCCTTATGACAAGGCGCTCACCGACCGCGCCGAACAAGAGCTCAAGCGCCAGTACATCAACAAGAGCCTGTACGGCGCGGAGGTGGTGACCACGGTCACACCCATCGAGCGCAACCGCGTGAACCTGACCTTCACGATCACGGAAGGTGAGCCCGCACGCATCAAGGAAGTGCGCATCGTGGGCAACAAGGCGTTCAGTGAATCGACGCTCAAGGGCCTGTTCGACCAGGACACGGGAGGCTGGCTGAGCTGGTACACCAAGTCCGATCGCTACTCGCGCACCAAGCTCAACGCCGACCTTGAAACCCTGCGCTCGTATTACCTGCAGCGCGGCTACCTAGAGTTCCGTGTGGACTCGACGCAGGTCGCCATCTCGCCGGACAAGCAGGACATCTCCATCACTGTCAATGTGACGGAAGGCGAACGGTATGTGGTGTCGGGCGTGAAACTCGAAGGCAACTATCTGGACCGCGAGGACGAGTTCAAGTCGCTGGTGACCATTCGCCCAGGTGAGCCCTACAACGCGGACCAGGTGACTGAGACCACCAAGGCGTTTTCCGAGTACTTTGCCCGCTTTGGTTTTGCATTTGCCCGCGTGGAGGCTGTGCCCGAAATTGATCGTGAGAACAATCGCGTCAATTTTGTGCTGCAAGCCGAACCAGCACGCCGCGCCTACGTGCGCCGTATCAACGTCAGTGGCAACAACCGCACGCGTGACGAAGTCATTCGCCGTGAGTTCCGCCAGTACGAAGCCTCCTGGTACGACGGCGACAAGATCCGCCTGTCCCGCGACCGCGTGGACCGTCTGGGCTTCTTCACGGAAGTGAACGTGGAAACCCAGGAAGTGCCCGGCTCGCCCGACCAGGTCGATCTGGTGATCAACGTGGCAGAAAAGCCCACCGGCTCGTTGCAACTGGGCGTGGGTTTTTCCAGCGCCGAAAAGGCGTCTCTCTCGTTCGGTATCAAGCAGGAAAACATCTTTGGCTCGGGCAACTACCTGGGCATCGACGTCAACACGAGCAAGTACCGGCGCACACTGGTGTTCAGCACCACCAACCCGTACTTCACGCCCGAAGGCATCTCGCGCACGCTCGATGTGTACTACCGCACCGACAAGCCCTATGAAGACCAGGGGGGCAATTACCAGCTGGTAACCACCGGGACCTCCGTGCGTTTTGGCGTGCCTTTCAGTGAGACCGACACGGTGTTCTTTGGCGGTGGGCTGGAGCAGACCCGCATCAAGCCCGGCACGAACATCCCGGCCACCTACCTGTTTTACGCAGACAAGTTCGGCTACAACAGCACCTCGATTCCGTTGACTGTGGGCTGGTCCCGTGACGACCGGGACAGCGCCTTGGCGCCCAACTCCGGCCGTTACCAGCGCCTCAATTCCGAATGGTCTGTGGCGGGCGATGCCCGCTACGTGCGGGCCAACTATCAGTACCAGCAATACATCCCCCTCAACAAGCGCTTCACCATTGCGTTCAACGGCGAGGCCGGTTATGGCAAGGGCTTGAACGGCCGTCCGTTCCCGGTATTCAAGAACTTCTACTCGGGTGGTCTGGGCTCGGTGCGTGGTTTCGACCAGGGCACCCTGGGACCACGTGATGTGACCGGGGCCTCGTTGGGTGGGCCCAAGAAGATCACGCTGAACACCGAGCTGATTGCTCCTTTCCCGGGTGCTGGCAATGACCGGACCCTGCGTGTGTTCACGTTCCTGGACGTGGGCAATGTGTACGGCGAGAACGACAAAGTTACCTTCAGTGACATGCGTGCCTCCGTGGGCCTGGGGCTGAGCTGGATTTCGCCGCTCGGTCCCTTGCGTTTGGCGTTTGCGCAGCCAGTGCGCAAGTTCGCCGGCGATAGAATCCAGAAACTGCAATTCCAGATTGGAACGTCTTTCTAATGAAATCCTTTTCTCGCCATCTCTCTGTGGCCTTGCTGCTCGGCACCGTTGCCATCGCAGCCCCTGCACAAGCGCAAGAGTTCAAAGCCGGTTTCGTCAACACCGATCGCATCTTCCGAGAAGCCACCACAGCCAAGGCTGCGCAGGCCAAGCTGGAGCAGGAGTTCTCCCGTCGCGAGAAAGAACTGGTGGATCTGGGCAACACCCTGAAGACTGCCAGCGACAAGTTTGAGCGTGAAGCACCCACCATGGCGGAGAGCCAACGCACCGCGCGCCAGCGCCAGCTGGTGGACCAGGACCGCGACTTCCAGCGCAAGCGCCGTGAATTCCAGGAAGACCTGAGCGCCCGCAAGAACGAAGAGCTGTCGCAAGTGCTGGAACGCGCCAACAAGGTGGTCAAGCAGGTGGCCGAGGCCGAAAAATACGACGTGATCCTGCAAGAGGCCGTCTACATCAATCCCAAGCACGACATCACCGACAAGGTGATCAAGGCCCTGAATGCCGCTGCTGCTGCAAAGTAAGCCGCTGCGCAAGACAGGTGGCGCGTGAGCAGCTTGCTTCTCGGGCACATTGTTGATGCGCTCGGTGGTTCGCTGGAAGGGGGCGCGCGGGAAACCGTCATCGCCCGCATTGCGCCACTGGAGGTCGCGGGCCCGGGAGACCTCAGTTTCCTGAGCAATCCCCGCTACCAACAGCAACTGGCCGCCTCCCGGGCGGCCTGTGTCATTGTGGCGCCTGCCATGCGCGACGCCGCATTGGCACGGGGCGCCTGCATCGTGGCCGACAACCCCTACGTGTACTTCGCCCGCGCTACCCAGTTGTGGCGGCAGCGCAATACGCTCGCGCGGTCGTCCGGTGTGCACCCCAGCGCAGTGGTTGATCCCTCGGCGCAGGTCCACCCCTCGGCCACCATCGGTCCACTGTGCGTGATTGAGCGGGGGGCCTCAGTGGGCGCAGATACCGTGCTCAAGTCGCGCGTCACCGTGGGCGAGGGCTGCAGCATCGGCGCGCGTTGCATCGTCCATGCGGGTGTGGTGATCGGCGCCGATGGTTTCGGTTTTGCGCCGGAAAACGGGCAGTGGGTCAAGATCGAGCAACTGGGTGCCGTGCGCATTGGAGATGACGTCGAGATTGGCGCCAACACCTGCATCGACCGGGGTGCGCTGCAGGACACGGTGATCGAAGACGGCGTGAAGCTCGACAACCTGATCCAGATCGGGCACAACGTGCGCATCGGCAAGCACTCGGCCATGGCTGGGTGTGTAGGCGTGGCGGGCAGCGCCACCATCGGGGCGCATTGCACGGTGGGCGGTGGTGCCATCGTGTTGGGGCACCTGGAGCTGGCTGACAACGTGCACATCTCGGCCGCGACGGTGGTCACCCGATCTCTCACGCGGCCTGGCCAGTACACCGGCATGTTCCCCATCGACGACAATGCGCGCTGGGAAAAAAACGCTGCCACACTCAAACAATTGCACAGCCTGCGCGAGCGCATCAAGGCGCTGGAGCTGGCCCTCAAGGCAGCATGAACGGAAGAACAACTCGATGATGGATATTCACGCAATTCTCAAACAACTGCCCCACCGCTACCCGTTTTTGCTGGTGGACAAGGTGATCGAGTTAGAGAGCAACACCCGCATCAAGGCCATCAAGAACGTCACGTTCAACGAGCCCTATTTCATGGGGCATTTCCCTGGCCGTCCGGTGATGCCGGGCGTGTTGATCCTGGAAGCACTGGCCCAAGCTGCGGGCCTGCTGGCGTTCGATGCCATGGGCAAGGTGCCCGATGAAAACAACATTTACTACTTTGTCGGTATCGATGGCGCGCGGTTCAAGCGCCCTGTGGAGCCCGGCGACCAGTTGATCCTGACCATCACCATCGACCGCGTGCGCGGTGGCATCTGGAAGTTCAAGGGCGTGGCGAGCGTGGGCGAAGAGGTGGCCTGCGAGGCCGAACTCATGTGCACCATGCGCAACGTCGGTTGACCGGTTCAGGCCTGTTGGATCGTGAGCAATATTCACCCCACAGCCATTGTTGCGGACGGCGCCCGCCTGGACCCTACGGTCACGGTGGGGCCCTACACGGTCATTGGCGAGCATGTGTCCATCGGCGCGGGCACCACAGTTGGCGCGCATTGCGTGATCGATGGGCGCACCACGATTGGCGCTGACAACCGCATTTTCCAGTTCAACTCCATCGGCGCCATCCCGCAGGACAAGAAGTACGCAGGCGAGCCGACCGAGCTGGTCATCGGTGACCGCAACACCATCCGCGAATTCTGCACGCTGAACCTGGGCGTGCCCCAGGCCGGCGGCATCACCACTGTGGGCCATGACAACTGGATCATGGCGTACACCCACATCGCGCACGATTGCCATGTGGGCAACCACACCACGCTGGCGAACAACACCACGCTGGCAGGGCATGTGCACCTGGGCGACTGGGTAACGGTGGGCGGACTCACGGGCATTCACCAGTTCGTCAAGATTGGTGCGCACGCCATGGTGGGCTTTGCCAGCGCAGTGTCGCAGGACGTGCCGCCTTTCATGCTGGTGGATGGCAACCCCTTGGCCGTGCGCGGTTACAACGTGGTGGGGCTGCGCCGCCGTGGCTTTTCGGCCGAGCGCATTGCCGCGGTCAAGCAGATGCACAAGCTGATTTATCGGCAGGGCCTGACGCTGGAGGCCGCGCGTGCCGCTATTGCAGAGTTGGCGCAGTCCGCACCGCAGGCCGGTGACGATGCGGCGATGATGGAGCGGTTCCTGGCCGACGCCACGCGCGGCATTGCGCGCTGAGGGCTTGGCGATGGCAGATTCCCCCCGCGTCGCCATGGTGGCGGGCGAGACGTCGGGCGACTTGCTGGCGGGCTTGCTCATCGATGGCATGCAGGCGCATTGGCCCGGGCTGCAATCCAGCGGCATTGGCGGGCCGCAGATGGCGCGCCGCGGTTTTACTGCCTGGTGGCCCAGCGACAAGCTGGCAGTGCACGGCTACAGCATGGAGGTTCTGCGCCGGTTGCGCGAGCTGCTGGGCATTCGCAAACAACTGCGCGAACGCCTGCTCAAGGACCGCCCCGACGTGTTCATCGGCGTGGACGCTCCCGATTTCAACCTGGGACTGGAGGCCGATTTACGCGCTGCGGGCATCAAGACCGTGCATTTCGTGTGCCCGTCCATCTGGGCCTGGCGTGCGGATCGCGTCGACAAGATCCGCCGCAGCGCGGACCATGTGCTGTGCATCTTCCCGTTTGAGCCAGAGCTGCTCGCGCAGCACGGCATTGCCGCCACCTACGTAGGTCACCCGCTGGCGGGCGTGATTCCCATGGTGCCGGACCGTGCAGCAGCGCGTGCGCAATTGGGCCTGAAGGATGAGGACGAAGTCCTGGCCATCCTGCCTGGGAGCCGCTCCTCCGAGATCCAGTACATTGCCCAGCCATTCTTTGAGGCTGCAGCGCTAGTACTTCAAGCGCGACCAGCTATTAAATTGATAGTGCCTGCAGTGCCCGCACTGCGTGATCGCATCGAGCAGTTGGCGCGCGCGTGCGGTCTGGGCGATGCCTTGCAAATCACCACGGGCCAGTCGCACACGGTGCTCGCAGCGTGTGATGCCACGTTGATTGCCAGCGGCACCGCGACGCTGGAGGCCGCGCTCTTCAAGCGGCCCATGGTCATCGGCTACCACATGCACCCGCTCAGCTGGTGGCTCATGCGCCGCAAGCAGTTGCAACCCTGGGTGGGTCTGCCCAACATCCTATGCCGCGAGTTTGTGGTGCCCGAGCTGATCCAGGACGCCGCTACGCCCCAGGCGCTTTGCGCAGCCACGCTGGACTGGCTGGACGCAAAGCGCCAAGATCCCCGAAAAATTGCAGCCCTGGAGCAGCGCTTTACGGCGCTGCACGAGAGCCTGCTGCGCAACACCCCCCAACTGGCTGCCGATGCGATCCAGAAAATCCTCGCTCCCGCTGCCTGAGCAGGCCTGCCTGCCCTGGCACCCGCCCGGCCTCGTGGCTGGCGTGGATGAGGCTGGCCGTGGCCCCCTGGCCGGGCCGGTGGTGGCGGCGGCCGTGATCCTGGACGACCTGCACCCCATTGCTGGCCTGGCCGATTCCAAGAAACTCACGGCCGTGCGGCGCGAGAAGCTCTACGACGAGATCCGCGCCAAGGCCCTGTGCTGCAGCATTGCCGAGGCCAGCGTGGAAGAGATTGACCAGCTCAACATCCTGCAGGCCACGCTGCTGGCCATGCGCCGTGCCGTCATGGGGCTGCGGCTCAAACCGGCCATGGTGCTGGTGGATGGCAACCGGCTGCCCGTGCTGGACGTTCCTGCGGAGGCCATCGTCAAGGGCGATGCGCTGGTGCCTGCCATCTCGGCGGCCTCCATCCTCGCCAAGGTGCACCGCGACCGCTGGTGCGCGCAGGTGCATGACGAGTTTCCGCAGTACGGCTTTGCCGGCCACAAGGGGTACGGTACGGCCGTGCACATGGCAGCCTTGCGCGAGCACGGTGCCTGCATTTACCACCGGCGCTCGTTTGCGCCGGTGGCCCAGAACCTGCGCGCCGGATCATGACCGCGCGCTGAAAATTTGCCATGACCTCCTCGTCCGTGACCGCCATCCATTCCCGCGATAACACCTTCGTCAAGGATTTGCGCCGTTTGGCCCAGGATACGACGGCGTACCGCAAGCAGGGCCGTGTCTGGCTTGAAGGCGATCATTTGTGCCGCGCTGCGCTCGCACGGGGGCTGCGGGCATCGGTGGCGGTGTTTTCGGAGTCTTTTTGGCCGCAAGCGAAGGTGGAATATGCTGGTGCAGCTACAAAATTCATAGTCCTTGCCGATACACTGTTTGCGGACGTGAGCGGGCTGGAGTCGCCCGCCGCGATGGGCTTCATCCTGGACCTGCCCGCACCGGCGTCACTCCGTCCCGATGCCGCCACCGTGGTGCTGGACAGGGTGCAGGACGCGGGCAATGTGGGCTCCATCCTGCGCAGCGCCTCGGCGTTCGGGTTCCGCCAGGTGGCCGCCATCAAGGGAAGTGCCGCGCTGTGGTCGCCCAAGGTCTTGCGGGCTGGCATGGGGGCGCATTTCGCGCTGGACCTGATCGAGGGGCTGGCGCTGGATGATCTTGCCGCGCTGCAGGTGCCGCTGCTGGTCACCAGCTCGCATGCGGGCGACTTCCTGCATCGTGCTGCCTTGCCCTGGCCCTGCGCCTGGGTGATGGGCCACGAAGGGCAGGGCGTCAGCCCGGCTCTGGAAGATAGGGCTTCGTTGCGCATCCGCATCGCCCAGCCCGGTGGCGAGGAGTCGCTGAACGTGGCGGCGGCTGCGGCCATCTGCCTGCACGCGAGCGGAGCAGGGCGCTGAGCCTGCCCGCGCCCGCCGCGGTGCCATGGGCGCTCGGGGTGAGTCTTGGTCCTGCAGCTCATAGACGTTGGTATCAGGGTTATGCAAGGCGTGCATTGCGGAGGTGTCAGCGACGGAAGGTATAATCGGGAGCTTTTCTCGCAACAGCGTCGCCCGACCGCACCCAAAGCAACAACCCATCTGAGAGCAGCCATTGGCACCATCGCGCTTCGAGTGTGCGAGTGGTCTGCAGGCGCCGGGCGACCGTAACCATCCGGAGAACCCAGTGCTTTTGTCTCTCAAGGGAAACTTCCCGCCCGCCATCCTGGCGCTCGCAGACGGCACGGTCTTTATCGGTAACTCGATCGGTGCCACCGGCACCACGGTCGGTGAAGTGGTGTTCAACACCGCCATCACCGGCTACCAGGAAATCCTCACCGACCCCAGCTACTGCCAGCAGATCGTCACCCTGACGTATCCGCACATCGGCAATTACGGCGTCAATGCGGAAGACATCGAAGCCGACAAGGTCCATGCTGCAGGCCTGATCATCAAAGACCTGCCTCTTCTGGCCAGCAACTTCCGATCCACCGAAACGCTTTCGCAGTACCTCGTGCGCGAGAAGACGGTGGCCATTGCCAACATCGACACCCGCAAACTCACCCGCCTGCTGCGCGACAAGGGCGCGCAGAACGGCGCCATCCTGGGCCTGGCGGCTGGTGAGGCTGTGACGCAGGCGCGCATCGACGAAGCCCTGGCGGCTGCCAAGGCCGCGCCCAGCATGAAGGGTCTGGACCTCGCCCAGGTGGTGACCACCCCTGCGACCTATACCTGGGACCAGACCGAGTGGAAGCTGGGCGAAGGCTATGGCACACAGGCTGCCCCGCGCTTCCACGTGGTGGCATACGACTTCGGCGTCAAGAAGAACATCCTGCGCATGCTGGCCGAACGTGGCTGCAAGCTCACCGTGGTGCCCGCCAAGACGCCCGCGGCCGACGTGCTGGCCATGAAGCCGGACGGTGTGTTCCTGTCCAACGGCCCTGGCGACCCAGAGCCCTGCGACTACGCCATCGAAGCCACCCGCCAGATCGTTGATGCAGGCGTGCCCACCTTCGGCATCTGTCTGGGCCACCAGATCATGGCACTGGCCAGCGGCGCCAAGACCTTCAAGATGGACAACAGCCACCATGGTGCCAACCACCCGGTGAAGGACCTGGACAACGGCCGCGTGAGCATCACCAGCCAAAACCACGGCTTTGCCGTGGACATGGCCTCGCTGCCCGCCACGCTGCGCCCCACGCACATCAGCCTGTTCGACGGCACGCTGCAAGGGCTTGAGCGCACCGACAAGCCTGCGTTCTGCTTCCAGGGCCACCCCGAGGCATCGCCCGGCCCGCACGACATCGCCTACCTGTTTGACCGCTTCACCGCGCTGATGGAGAAGAAATAATGCCAAAGCGCACAGACCTCAAATCGATCCTCATCATTGGTGCTGGCCCGATCATCATCGGCCAGGCCTGCGAGTTCGACTACTCCGGCGTGCAGGCCTGCAAGGCCCTGCGTGAAGAAGGCTACAAGGTCATCCTGATCAACAGCAACCCTGCCACGATCATGACCGACCCGGCCACCGCCGACGTCACCTACATCGAGCCCATCACCTGGCAGACGGTCGAGAAGATCATTGCCAAGGAACGCCCCGACGCCATCCTGCCCACCATGGGCGGCCAGACTGCGCTGAACTGCGCGCTGGACCTGTGGCGCAACGGCGTGCTCGACAAGTACAAGGTCGAGTTGATCGGCGCCACACCCGAAGCCATCGACAAGGCCGAAGACCGCCTAAAGTTCAAGGACGCCATGACCAAGATCGGTCTGGGCTCCGCGCGCTCCGGCATCGCCCACAGCATGGACGAAGCCTGGGCCGTGCAAAAGACCGTGGGTTTCCCCACCGTGATCCGCCCCAGCTTCACGCTGGGCGGTACCGGCGGCGGCATTGCGTACAACCCCGAAGAGTTCGAGACCATCTGCAAGCGCGGCCTGGAAGCCTCGCCCACCAACGAGTTGCTGATTGAAGAGTCGCTGCTCGGCTGGAAGGAGTACGAGATGGAAGTGGTCCGCGACAAGGCGGACAACTGCATCATCATCTGCTCCATCGAGAACCTGGACCCGATGGGCGTGCACACAGGGGACTCGATCACGGTGGCCCCCGCGCAGACGCTGACCGACAAGGAATATCAGATCATGCGCAACGCGTCGCTCGCGGTGCTGCGCGAGATTGGCGTGGACACGGGCGGCTCGAACGTGCAGTTCTCGGTCAACCCGAAGGACGGCCGCATGATCGTTATCGAGATGAACCCGCGCGTGTCGCGTTCGTCGGCGCTGGCCTCCAAGGCCACGGGCTTCCCGATTGCCAAGGTCGCGGCCAAGCTGGCCGTGGGCTACACGCTCGATGAGCTCAAGAACGAAATCACCGGCGGCGCCACGCCTGCCTCGTTCGAGCCTTCGATCGACTACGTGGTCACCAAGATCCCACGTTTTGCGTTCGAGAAATTCCCGACGGCCGACAGCCGCCTGACCACCCAGATGAAGTCTGTGGGCGAGGTCATGGCCATGGGCCGCACCTTCCAGGAGTCCTTCCAGAAAGCCCTGCGCGGTCTGGAAGTGGGCGTGGATGGCATGAACGAAAAGACCCAGGACCGCGAAGTGCTCGAAAAGGAACTGGGCGAGCCCGGTCCCGAGCGCATCTGGTACGTGGGCGACGCGTTTGCCATGGGCCTGTCGGTGGACGAGGTGTACGACCTCACCAAGATCGACAAGTGGTTCCTGGTGCAGATCGAAGAGATCGTGAAAATCGAACTCGAACTCGACCAGCTGGCCGCCGACAAGGGTGATGCGGCATTGGCTACGCTGGATGCCGACACGCTGCGCACGCTCAAGAAGAAGGGTTTCTCCGACCGCCGCCTGGCCAAACTGCTCAAGACCACCGAGAAATCGGTGCGCGAAGCACGCCGCGCGCTGAACGTTCGCCCCGTGTACAAGCGCGTGGACACCTGCGCTGCCGAGTTCGCCACCAACACGGCCTACATGTATTCGACCTACGAGGAAGAGTGCGAAGCTGCGCCGACGGACAAGAAAAAGATCATGGTGCTGGGCGGTGGCCCGAACCGCATCGGCCAGGGCATCGAGTTCGACTACTGCTGCGTGCATGCCGCACTGGCCATGCGCGAGGATGGCTACGAAACCATCATGGTCAACTGCAACCCTGAAACGGTTTCGACCGACTACGACACCTCCGACCGCCTGTACTTCGAGCCGCTGACGCTGGAAGACGTGCTCGAGATCGTGGACAAGGAAAAGCCACACGGTGTGATCGTGCAGTACGGTGGCCAGACGCCGCTCAAGCTGGCACTGGGCCTGGAAGCCGAAGGCGTGCCGATCATCGGCACCAGCCCCGACATGATCGACGCGGCCGAAGACCGCGAGCGTTTCCAGAAGCTGCTGGGCGACCTGGGCCTGCGCCAGCCGCCCAATGCCACGGCGCGTACCGAAGCCGAGGCTTTGGAAAAGGCCGCCACGCTGGGTTACCCCCTGGTGGTGCGTCCTAGCTACGTGCTGGGCGGCCGCGCGATGGAAATCGTGCACGAGCAGCGCGACCTGGAGCGCTACATGCGCGAGGCCGTCAAGGTGAGCAACGACTCGCCCGTGCTGCTGGACCGCTTCCTGAACGACGCCATCGAGTGCGATGTGGATTGCCTGCGCGACCCCGAAGGCAAGACCTTCATCGGTGGCGTGATGGAGCACATCGAACAAGCCGGCGTGCATTCGGGCGACTCGGCCTGCTCGCTGCCGCCGTACTACCTCAAGCAAGCCACGGTGGACGAGCTCAAGCGCCAGTCTGCTGCCATGGCCGAAGGCCTGAACGTGGTGGGCCTGATGAACGTGCAGTTCGCCATTCAGGAAGTGGATGGCAAGGACGTCATCTACGTGCTGGAGGTCAACCCCCGCGCCTCGCGCACGGTGCCGTTTGTCTCCAAGGCCACCGGCATCCAGCTGGCCAAGGTCGCAGCGCGCTGCATGGCGGGCCAGTCGCTGGCTTCGCAGGGCATCACCAAGGAAGTGACACCGCCTTACTTCAGCGTGAAGGAAGCCGTGTTCCCCTTCGTCAAGTTCCCGGGCGTGGACACCATCCTCGGCCCCGAGATGAAGTCCACCGGCGAGGTGATGGGCGTGGGCAAGACCTTTGGGGAAGCGTTCGTGAAGAGCCAGCTGGGCGCGGGCACCAAGCTGCCGACGTCGGGCAAGGTGTTCCTCACCGTGAAGAACAATGACAAGCCCCGTGCGGTGGACATTGCTCGCCAGCTGGTGGCGCTCGGCTTCGACCTGGTGGCGACCAAGGGCACCGCTGCGGCCATCGCCGAGGCGGGCGTCCCGGTAGTGGTGGTCAACAAGGTCACGGAAGGCCGTCCGCACATCGTGGACATGATCAAGAACAATGAGATTGTCATGGTCATCAACACGGTGGAAGAGCGCCGCAATGCGATTGCAGACTCTCGCGCGATCCGCACCTCGTCGCTGCTGGCCCGCGTGACCACCTTCACCACCATCTTTGGTGCCGAGGCGGCCGTCGAGGGCATGAAGTACCTCGACAAACTCGACGTGTATTCCGTGCAGGAACTGCACGCTCAACTGGCTGCCTGACCGGGTTTTTGCGGTGGCTTTTGCCACCGCAAACACGGCATAATTGCAGCCGACTAACACCGCCGCGCGGCAACGTGCGGCGGTTTCCTTTTGTAGATGTGCCACGTGCACCCGCCAGTGTTTTGCGGGGCGCAGCGTGGCGACAGATCGGTGGAAGTGCATTGCACTTTCACCGTTTTGACTTGTGGAGACTCAATCTCATGGCCACCATTCCAATTACCAAGCGCGGCGCCGAAATGCTCAAGGAAGAGCTGCACCGACTCAAGACCGTGGAGCGTCCCGCTGTGATCTCGGCCATTGCCGAAGCGCGTGCGCAGGGCGACCTGAGTGAAAACGCCGATTACGACGCCGCCAAGGACCGCCAGGGCTTTATCGAAGGCCGCATTCAGGAGATCGAGGGCAAGCTCTCGGTGGCCCAGGTCATCGACCCCAGCGCGGTGGATGGTGGCGGCAAGGTGGTGTTTGGTGCCACGGTCGAACTGGAGGACGAAGAGTCGGGCGACACGGTGAAATACCAGATCGTCGGGGAAGACGAGGCGGACCTCAAGCGAGGCCTGATCAATATTTCCAGCCCCATCGCGCGTGCCCTCATTGGCAAGGAGGAGGGCGACACCGCTGAGGTGCAGGCCCCCGGTGGCATCCGCCGCTATGAAGTGGTGGCGGTCAGCTACCAGTGATGGTGTGATGGCAGCTATGTGGCTGGGCATGCGCCCGCGACTTCCCGTTCTGGTGGCGGCCTTGTGGTGGGGCAGTCTCACCACCATCGGCTTTCTGGTGGTGCCGCTGTTGTTCGCCTATCTGCCATCCCCTTCCCTGGCGGGACAGATGGCGGCCCGGCTGTTTGCGGCGCAAACCTGGGTGGCTGTGGTGTGCTGTGTGGTGCTGCTGCTGCTGTCCAGACCTCGGCATGGGGTGACCCAATATCCGTGGGCACGCGCTGCCATGCTGTTCGTTCTGGGCGGCCTGCTGCTGGCGTTGCTCAACCAGTTTGGTGTGGCGCCCCGCATTGTGGCCCGGCAGGACTTGCGTCTGTGGCACAGCGTGGGGACAGTGATGTACGCGGTGCAATGGGGCTGCGCCTTGGCAGTATTCTGGCAAACGCTTCGGCCAGGATCGCACACGGCAGTGGAAGAGCGGTCCGCCAGCGATTGACGGTCAGGCAAGCGACTCGCTGACAGACCTACTGCGGCGTAGACTTTTCTCTTGAGGGCAAGCCTGCCCGCCGCCGCGCCTATTCGTGCCAGTGTTCCGCCACCCAGGTAGCTGGGCGGATGTAGCGGAACCGGCGGTTGCGTCTCCCCGCCAGCGCATCCGGGGGATTGCATTCCCCGTGAAAAATCACGATGCGTGCGCCGTCGGGCACAAACGGAGCGCGCCAGTAATTGGTGGGCCACGGCGGTATCCCGTGGTACTTGAAACTGGGGCACCATGCAGCGGGCCAGTATTGCAGCTTGCCCTGCTTGTGCAAGAAGTCGGACAGGTAGGCCTGTTCGTTGCGAAACTGTGCGCGGATCTCCGCGAAGTGTTCGCGAAAATACGCCAGCACATCAGGATGGGCGCCAAGCTCGAAGCGGTAGACCGACGAGTTTCCCGTGATGCGCCATGGGCGTTTGTAGTCGTGAATGATCAGGAATTCGCCGGGCTGGGTGAAAAAATCATCCAGGCTGCCGGTGACGACCACATCCACGTCCAGAAACAGGGCGGTGCCCCGCAGGCCATGCAAGTCTGCGCTGAACGTGGCCAGCTTGGTCCAGCCCCGCTCGGGAATGCCGGGCGGTAGATCCAGTGCAGGAATGGGCAGGCATTGCACTTCGCTACGGATTCCGGTGCTGTCATCGGTGAGGCAGACAAAACGGAAGTCTCCGCTCAGATGCCGGCGCACCATGGCGTACAGCCGGTTGACGTATTCGGGGCCGTATTTCGTGCCCCATTTCATGCAGAGGATGTGGCGCGTCGGCGCCATGCCGGCAGGTGCTGCAATGGTTGCAGATGCTGCTTCAGCGGTCATCAGTCAGCCTGGCGCTTCTTGATGGATTTTTGCTTGGGCTTGGCGCGCTTGATTTGGCCGCCTGACGTGAGGCGCTGGTTGCCGAGCACACGCAACTGCTTGATCTCGGGGCGCTGACCACCCCGTTTGCTGTACTTCAGCACCTTGACATCGCGTGGGCCGGGCATCCGGTCTTCGTCGATGGTTCGCTCTTTGACAGGCTGGGGTCGCCATAGCACCAGCAGTTTGCCGATGTGCTGAATGGGTGCAGCGTTGAGTTCGGCGGTCAGCTCCTGGTACATCAGCTCGCGCGCCACGCGGTCGTCGTTGAAAACACGCACCTTGATCAGGCCATGGGCGTTGAGGGCGGCGTCGATTTCCTTCTTCACGGCAGGGGTGAGGCCATCGCCGCCGATCAGGACCACGGGGTCCAAGTGGTGGGCATTGGCGCGTTGTTCCCGGCGCTCGGCAGGAGTCAGTTGAATTTGGGGCATACCCGTATTATGTCTGCGGCCCGTGGTGGGGTGACTCCACCTCCCAAGTGCGGCAAGGCTTTCAAGTCACCAGCTACAGCGATTGTCGAGAGACAATACCGCCATATGAAAGTCAAAACTCAGAGCAAGAAGGTGAACAAGGCGTGGCTTAACGACCACGTGAACGACACCTATGTCAAATTGGCACAGAAGGAGGGTTACCGCGCCCGTGCCGCCTACAAGCTCAAGGAGATTGACGAGCAACTGGGCCTCATTAAGCCTGGTTATACGGTGGTCGACCTGGGCTCCACACCGGGGGCGTGGAGCCAGTATCTGCGCAGGCGCATGTCGCCCGCTGGCGCCGCTGCGGGGCAACTCAACGGGGTGATCATTGCGCTGGACATTCTGCCCATGGACCCCATTGAAGGCGTTACCTACTTGAACGGAGACTTTCGCGAGCCTGAGGTGCTGGAGCGCTTGGAGCAGGCGCTCGACGGCCGGGTGGTGGACGTGGTGGTGTCTGACATGGCGCCCAACCTGTCGGGTATCGAGTCGGCCGATGCAGCACGGATTGCGCATTTGGTGGAGTTGGCTGTGGATTTTGCGTGCAACCATTTGAAACCGGAAGGCGCCCTGGTGGTCAAGCTGTTCCATGGCAGCGGATACAGCGATCTGGTCACCCTGTTCAAGCAGACCTTCAAGGTCGTCAAACCCTTGAAACCCAAGGCGTCGCGCGACAAGTCGTCAGAAACCTTCCTGGTGGGCATGGGGCTGAAAAAGCAGCCTGTCTAGACTTGCCTCAGGTCAAGAATCCGTGAACTTTGGCTGCAAAGCCCGTGCTGATTCCATGGGCGTGAGGGGGAATAGAGCTGGTCCCGTGGCTTGAAAGACCTAAAATGGGCCGCACATGCGTGCCATGACGGCAGTGTGTCCGTTTTCTGTTCCCTGCAACTGGAGCCCCGCTTGAACAATCAGTGGTTTTCAAAAATTGCCGTATGGCTGGTCATTGCCATGGTGCTGTTCACGGTGTTCAAGCAGTTTGACACTCGCAGCGGCGCCAGTGCAGGCCACGTCGGGTATTCCGAGTTTCTGGACGAAGTCCGCAACAACCGCATCAAAAGCGCCACCATTCCCGAAGGGCTGAGCGGTGGCGAGATTGTTGCGGTCACCACCGATGATCGCAAGATCCGCACAAACGCTTCGGTGCTGGACCGTGGTCTGGTGGGTGACCTGCTGAATCACAACGTCAAGTTCGACGTGAAGCCTCGTGAGGAAGGCTCCTTGCTCATGACCCTCTTGGTCAGCTGGGGGCCAATGTTGCTGTTGATTGGCGTGTGGGTGTACTTCATGCGCCAGATGCAAGGTGGCGGCAAGGGCGGCGCCTTCAGCTTTGGCAAGAGCAAGGCTCGCATGCTTGACGAGAACAACAACCAGGTCACGTTCGCTGACGTGGCCGGCTGCGACGAGGCCAAGGAAGAAGTCAAGGAAGTGGTGGACTTCCTCAAAGACCCGCAAAAGTTCCAGAAGCTCGGCGGCCGTATTCCCCGTGGCCTGCTGCTGGTGGGGCCTCCCGGTACTGGCAAGACCCTGCTGGCCAAGTCCATCGCTGGCGAAGCCAAGGTGCCGTTCTTCAGCATCTCCGGCTCCGATTTCGTGGAAATGTTCGTTGGCGTGGGCGCGGCGCGCGTGCGCGACATGTTCGACAACGCCAAGAAGAACGCTCCCTGCATCATCTTCATCGATGAAATCGACGCGGTAGGCCGCCAGCGTGGCGCTGGCCTGGGCGGTGGTAACGACGAGCGCGAGCAGACCCTGAACCAAATGCTGGTCGAGATGGACGGCTTTGAAACCAACCTGGGCGTGATCGTCGTGGCAGCCACCAACCGCCCTGACATTCTGGACGCCGCCCTGCTGCGTCCAGGCCGTTTTGACCGCCAGGTGTATGTGACGCTGCCCGACATCCGTGGCCGCGAGCAGATCCTGAACGTGCACATGCGCAAGATCCCGATTGGTCAGGATGTGGCGCCTGGCATCATCGCCCGTGGTACCCCCGGCATGAGTGGTGCCGACTTGGCCAACCTGTGTAATGAAGCCGCCCTGATGGCTGCCCGCCGCAATGCGCGCACCGTGGAGATGCAGGACTTCGAGAAGGCCAAGGACAAGATCCTCATGGGTCCCGAGCGCAAGAGCATGGTCATGCCCGAGGAAGAACGCCGCAACACGGCTTACCACGAGTCAGGCCATGCGCTGATCGGCAAGTTGCTGCCCAAGTGCGACCCCGTGCACAAGGTCACCATCATTCCCCGCGGCCGTGCTCTGGGCGTGACGATGAGCCTGCCCGCACAGGACCGTTACAGCTATGACCGCGAATACATGCTCAACCAGATCAGCATGCTGTTCGGTGGCCGCATTGCCGAAGAAGTGTTCATGAACCAGATGACCACCGGCGCCAGCAACGACTTCGAGCGCGCCACTCACATCGCCCGCGACATGGTCACGCGCTACGGCATGACCGATGCCCTGGGGCCGATGGTTTACGCCGAGAACGAAGGCGAAGTGTTCCTGGGCCGCTCGGTCACCAAGACCACCACCATGAGCGAACAGACCATGGAAAAGGTGGACATGGAAGTGCGCCGCATCATCGATGAGCAGTACAACCTCGCCCGCCGCCTGATCGAAGAGAACAGTGACAAGATGCACGCCATGGCCAAGGCCTTGCTCGAATGGGAAACCATCGATACCGAGCAATTGGACGACATCATGGCGGGCAAGGAACCTCGTCCTCCCAAGGACTGGACGCCACGCACCCCTCCCTCTGGTGGTGATAACTCTAGTGGCGGCACTCCAGCTGTAGCCACGGATACTGCACCGACGGCGGCCTGACCAGGCTCGCGGTCCAGCCGTTTGAACGGGGCCTTGTGCCCCGTTTTTCATGGGGGCCATCGGTTTTTCTTGCGGAATGCTTTGTCGAGCCGCTATTTCGAAATCTGCACGGGTGTGATCGGCATGATCTGGCAAACCTCTCGCTTCGCAATTGACTTGGTCCGTCCCCAGGTCATGGGCATCGTCAACGTCACTCCCGATTCTTTCTCCGATGGTGGGCGCCATGGCTCCACGGCTGCTGCGCTACGGCATTGCGAACAGCTGTTGAAAGAGGGCGCAGATATCCTGGACATCGGTGGTGAGTCCACCCGCCCAGGCAGCCCTGCTGTGCCGCTGGATGAGGAGCTGTCTCGTGTCGTTCCCTTGGTGCGTGAGGCTGTGGCGCTGGGTGTCCCGATTTCGGTGGACACCTACAAGCCGGAGGTCATGCGCGCTGTGTTGGATCTGGGGGCTGACATCGTCAACGACATCTGGGCCCTGCGGCAGCCAGGAGCTGCGGCAGCGGTGGCTGCGCACCCGCAGTGTGGTGTGTGCCTGATGCATATGCACCGCGACCCGCAGACCATGCAGCAGGCGCCTATGGGGGGAGATGTGGTGCCCCAGGTGCTATCATTTTTGCAGCTGCAGGCGCATAATCTACTAGCGCTTGGGGTCGAAAAGGCTCGTATCCTGCTGGATGCGGGCATTGGGTTCGGCAAAACGGTGGAACAGAACTTTGCGTTGCTGGCACGACAGTCCGAGCTCTTGGCTGCTGGCTACCCGCTGCTGGCGGGATGGTCGCGCAAGTCATCGCTGGGCACGATCACCGGGCTGGAGGTGAGCCAACGCATGGTACCCAGTGTGGCCGCCGCCTTGCTCGCGGTGGAGCGGGGCGCGTCGGTAGTGCGTGTGCACGATGTACGCGAGACGGTGGCGGCACTGGCAGTGTGGTCTGCGATGCAGCGATCTGGCTGAGGGGCCAGTGATTCGAGAGCAGGTAGTGGGGCGCCAAGTCCTCGCCTTTGACAACAACATACTGAGATCCGTACGAGGAGACGCCAGAACATGACACGCCAATACTTTGGAACCGACGGCATCCGCGGCACCGTGGGGCAGCCGCCCATCACACCGGATTTCGTGCTGCGCCTTGCCCATGCTGTGGGTCGCGTTTTACGCCGCACGGAAGAGCGGCCCACAGTGTTGATCGGCAAGGACACCCGCATCTCTGGCTACATGCTTGAAAGCGCGCTGGAGTCTGGCTTCAACTCGGCAGGGGTGGATGTGGTGCTGCTGGGGCCGTTGCCCACGCCAGGCGTGGCTTACCTGACCCGCGCCCAGCGCGCCAGTCTGGGCGTAGTCATCAGCGCCAGCCATAACGCCTACCCTGACAACGGTATCAAGTTCTTCAGTGCGCAAGGCACCAAGCTGTCGGACGCCTGGGAGCTGGCGGTGGAAGCCGCACTGGCCGAACCACCCGTCTGGGTCGATTCGGCTAGCCTGGGCAAGGCCCGGCGCCTGGATGATGCGGCCGGGCGCTACATCGAGTTTTGCAAGAGCACGTTTCCCCAGGACCTGACGCTCAAGGGCCTGAAGATTGTGGTGGACGCTGCCCACGGAGCCGCCTACCAGGTGGCGCCCAAGGTATTCCACGAGCTGGGTGCGGAAGTGCTGTCGATTGGCTGCGCACCCGATGGCCTCAACATCAACCACGAGGTCGGTGCGACACACCCCGACGCGTTGGTACGCGCTGTGCGCGCGAACCGTGCCGACTATGGCATTGCCCTGGATGGGGATGCAGACCGACTGCAGATTGTGGATGCCACTGGGCGGCTGTACAACGGTGACGAGCTGCTGTACCTGATGGCCGCAGACCGCATGGGCCGTGACGAGCACGTGCCTGGCGTGGTGGGCACGCTGATGACCAACATGGCGGTAGAGGTGGCGCTACTGGCCAAGGGAGTGAAGTTTGTACGCGCCAAGGTCGGTGACCGGTACGTTCTGGAAGAACTGGCGCGCCACCACTGGGTGTTGGGCGGGGAGGGGTCCGGGCATCTGCTGGCCCTGGACCGACACACCACCGGCGACGGTTTGGTCAGTGCCCTGCAGGTGCTGCAGGCTTGTGTGCGCAGTGGCCGCACGCTGGCGCAGCTGCTGGCAGGCATCACGCTCTACCCGCAGGTCTTGCTCAACGTCCGACTGGCGCCAGGGCAGGACTGGAAGGCCAACCGTTTACTGGCAGAGGCCACGCAGGCGGTGGAGCAGCAGTTGGGCTCCTCGGGCCGCGTACTGATCCGCGCCAGTGGGACCGAGCCTCTGCTGCGTGTGATGGTGGAGGCGCGCGACGCGCAGTTGGCCAGCTCTTGCGCTCAGCGCCTGGCCGACGCAGCCCGCGCGGGTTGAGGTCTTGGTCTATCGGCGGAGCGCAGCAGCGTCCGTCGCGCTGGAAGGGGTCTTGAGGCCGCTCAGTGTGCTGGTGTGTGTTGCCGCATGAAGCGTTCCAGCTGCTCCGCGGGCAGTGGCGTGCTGAAGTGGTAGCCCTGCGCTTCGTCGCAACCTTGTTCGTGCAAAAAGGCCAGTTGCCCCTCGGTTTCCACACCTTCGGCGGTAGTACGCATGCCCAGCGCCTGCGCCATGCGGATGATGGCGCTGACGATGGCGCGGTCGTTGCTGTCGTTGCCCAAGTCGCGCACAAAGGATTGATCGATCTTGAGCTTGAAGATCTGGAACCGCTTGAGTTGGCTGAGTGACGAATAGCCCGTGCCGAAGTCGTCCATCGACATCCGCACTCCACGCGCATGCAACTGGTCCATGGTGGCCACCGCCGCATGGGGGTCGTCCACTGCCACCCCCTCCGTCAGCTCCAGTTCCAGCGAATCGGGGGGCAGGTCAAACTCCGCGAGCACCCGGCTCACCAGCTCTGGCAGCTGTGGCTGGCGAAATTGAATGGCTGACAGGTTCACTGCCATCGTGAGTTCGGGAAACCCGCAGCTGCGCCATGCCTTGAGCTGGGCCAGCGCTGTGCGCAGCACCCACTCGCCGATCTGCAGAATCTGGCCGCTGTCTTCGGCGATGGGGATGAACTCTCCCGGCGAAATCGCACCGAGCTGGGGGTGTTGCCAGCGCAGCAGGGCTTCCACACTGCGCACAGTACCCGTGGCCAGGTTCATCTGTGGCTGGTAGTGCAGGTGGAACTGTTCGCGCTCCAGCGCACGGCGCAATGCGTTTTCGAGCTGCAGGGCCCGTACCGACTGGGCCTGCATCTCGGGGGTAAAGAAGCGAAAGGTGTTGCGTCCGTCCAGCTTGGCGCGGTACATGGCCACGTCTGCCGACTGGGTCAAAGTATCGAAATCGTGTCCGTCCTGGGGGAACAGCGCAATGCCCATCGACGGGGCCATGGTCAGCTCGTGGTGATCGATCTGGTACGGCTGACGGGATGCCTCCTGCAACTTGCTGGCGACACGGGCTGCACCCCGTGCATCGGCGCCTGGCAAAAGCAGGATGAACTCATCCCCTCCGAGGCGCGACACCGTGTCCTTGTCGCGCACCACCGCACGCAGGCGCTTGGCAATTTCGACCAGCAGCACATCGCCCACCCGGTGGCCCAGAGAGTCGTTCACATGCTTGAAGTGATCCAGGTCCAGGAAGATGACGGCCAGCGGCGTCTGGTTCTCCTGCGCCACCCGAATGGCCTGCTGCGCACGTTCTGCCAGCAGGGCTCGGTTGGGCAGACCGGTCAACGCATCGTAGTGGGCCAACCAGTAAATGCGCTCCTGGTCGGCCTTGCGGTCATTGATTTCACGGTGCAGGTTTTCCACTGTCTCTCGCAGCTCGCGCGTGCGGTCTTGCACCTGCCGCTCCAGCTCCTCATGGGCCTGGGCCAGCACCGCCTGCGCGCGTTTGCGGTCGGTGATGTCCATGGTGATCCAGATGGTCCCCTGGGCAGGATCGGCGGGATCGATGCATTTGCTGCGCACTTCGCAAATCACAGGGGTGCCGTCCTTACGGCATAGCTCCACCTCGCCCTCGTACGACTGTCCGGCCACCAGCGAGGGGTAGCAGCGGTCGCCCACTTCTTGCCAGGCAGCATCGCTGGCGTACCAGCGACGCGACGAGCTGCCCATGAGTTCGCCCGGCTCAAAGCCCAGCATCTGTTCAAAATGGTGGTTGCAGCGGGTCAGATGCCGGTCTCGCAGAAAGACGATGCCGACCATCGCGCTGTCAAACAGCAATTGCTTTTCCCGCACAGCGGCATTCAGCGCGGCGTGGGCACGCTTTTGCTCATCGATGTCGTCCACGATCCAGATCGAGCCTTCTCCGGTGTCGTGCGGGTTGATCAGGCGCCCCGTGAGGCTGCCCCAGAACAGTGTGCCGTCCTGGCGACGCAACTGGCGTTCAATCCGGAATGACTGCCCTTGGGCCAGCGCGGGATAAGCCGTGCGCCCGAGGTCGCGGAATGCATCCCGGTCTGGATAGAAGGCTTCGGTGTTGAGCCCTACCAAGTGGGCGGGGCTGGCATACCCAAAGATTTCGGCATACCGCTGGTTGCATCGCACCACGCTGCGCTGGCGCAGGAACACGATACCCACTCCGGCGCTGTCCAGGAGGGTTTGTTGTTCACGCAAGGTGCGTTGCAGGGGGGTGTCAGGGGGCACTCCGGCGCGCTGCGAGGGCGGAGTGCTGAACAGCGAATACATAAGACCAGAACAGGCGGCAGGGCCAGATGGCCTCAGAAAATTGTGCCAAAGTGTAGCAGCGGCAGCTTACACGCCGTTTGAGGGTATGCCTCAGGTACAGCGCTGCCGGTTCTGCCGTACGGCTGATGCAAGTGCAGTCGCCAGGAGCTCTGGCGCGAGAGGGTGCAGAGACACGTTGCCCGGCTTTTTTAGCGTCCCAAGTGTTCCCGCAGATAGGCCTCAAAGGCATCGGCTGCCAGGGGGCGACTGAACAGGTAACCCTGGCCTTCGTCGCAGCCCTGCGCGCGCAGAAACTCCAGCTGGCCATCGGTCTCCACCCCCTCGGCGGTCGTCTGCATGCCCAAGGCCTGCGCCATGCGGATGATGGCGCTGACAATGGCCCGGTCATTGGCGTCGTCGTCCAGGTCGCGCACAAACGACTGGTCGATCTTGAGCTTGTAGATCTGGAAGCGCTTAAGGTAGCTCAACGACGAATATCCCGTGCCAAAGTCATCCATCGAAAGCCGCACGCCCCGGTCGTGCAATTGGTCCATCATGGCCAGTGCAGCAGCGGGGTCGTCTACCGCAGCCCCCTCGGTCAGCTCCAGCTCCAGCCGACGCGCAGGCAGTCCGGCTTGTTGCAGGCAGCGTGTCACCATCTCGGGCAACTGGGGGTGGCGGAACTGCACCGCCGACAGATTGACTGACACAGCCCGCAGTGGCAATTGCAGGTCCAGCCAGCGCTTGGCATCATGCACGGCAGTGTTCAGCACCCACTCGCCAATTGCGACGATCATGCCGCTGCTTTCTGCCACAGGGATGAACTCCGCTGGGGACACCATGCCCAGCTCGGGGTGGCTCCAGCGCAGCAGCGCCTCGGCACCGACCACTTGGCGCGTGGTGAGTGACACCTGGGGTTGGTAGTGCAGCTCGAACTGGTTGCGTTCCAGTGCCCGGCGCAGTGCGTTTTCGATCTGCAAGGCTCGGGCGGTCCGTGCCTCCAGGTCGGCGGTGAAAAAGCCAAAGCGGTTGCGCCCGCTTTGCTTGGCACGGTACATGGCGGCATCAGCGCGCTGGTACAGGGTGTCGAACGAGTCTCCGTCCGCCGGATACATGGCAATGCCTACGGACAGGGTGGTGGTGAGTTCGTAAGGCTCCACCTGAAACGGTTGCGCCACGGCCATCAGCAAACGGTTGGCTACGTCGGCCGCTTGCAGGGCCGAGGCAGCGGGTAGCAGCAGCAAAAATTCATCCCCTCCCAGGCGCGATACGGTGTCCTGTGCGCCCAGAAGGGACTCCAGCCGTCGCGCTACTGCCACCAGCAGGATGTCGCCAATGCGGTGCCCCAGCGAGTCGTTGACGTTCTTGAAGTGGTCCAGGTCCAGGAACAGCAAGGCCAGCGTTCCGCCCCGCGTTTGCTCTTGTTCGATGTGGCGTTGGGCGCGCTCTGCCAGGAGCGCACGGTTGGGCAGGTCAGTGAGGGGGTCGAAATGCGCGAGGCGCTGGATGCGGTCCTGAGCCTCGCGTTGCTGGGTGATGTCGCGGAACAGCGTGATGGAGTGGGTGGTGCTGCCATTGCCATCGCGCACGCGGCTGACGGACAGCCACTGGGGGTAGGTCGATCCGTCCTTGCGGCGGCCCCAGGCTTCGCCTTCCCAGTGCCCTTCTTTGGTGAGATGGGCGTACACCAGGTCGGCGTCGAAGTCTCGGGTGGACTCTGCCACCGTGAGCAGGCGCATCGACTGACCTACGGCCTCCGCTTCGGAGTAGCCAGTGATGCGGCTGAATGCCCGGTTGATGCGCACGATGGTCTGGGCTGCGTCGGCAATCACGATGGCCTCGCCGCTCTGGTCAAACACCTGGGCCGTCAACTGCAGTTGTTCTTGCGACCGCTTGCGTTCAGAAATGTCGCGGGACAGCACGATGAACCTGGGTTTTCCTCCCGCTGATCCCGCCTTGCGGGCCGCAGAAAGTTCGAACCAGGTGGCCCCCAGGCCAGGCAGGTCCAGCATGATCTGGCGTCCAGTGGACCATCCCTGGGATTGCGCTTCATTGAGCACATCCATCACCGTCAGTGCAGCCAGGGCAGGTAACACCTCGGTGACATAGCGGCCGATCAATTGCTCAGCAGGGCCCATGAGCAACTCGGCACGAGGGCTGTGCACGCTGCAATAGCGGCCGTCCTGGTCGATTTCAAACAACGGATCGGGAATTGCATCGATGGTGGCGCGCAGCTGCTGCTGTGTGGCCTGGATCTCGGAGGTCCGCTGGGCCACCTGTGTCGCCAGACCGCGCTCGTGCGCCTTCAATTCGACGAGCAAGCGCGCCAGGTAGCCCATCAGCAACGCAAACAGCAAGCCCAAGGCACAGCGCAGAGCCAGCACATCTGGCGCGCCCCATCCCTTGGCGGGTGTCAGGCTGAGCGTCCACTGGCCATTAGGCAGGGTCAGGGACCGGCCAACAGCGTCACCGGTGGGCGGAGGGTCAGACATCGCGATGGTCTGCTCCTGGTTGTTATCCGGGCGGACACGCCACAATCGATAGTGAAAACCCCGTTCCTTGAGCTGGGGCAGCCGGGCGGTGGCCAGCACGTCGGGCAGACGGATGGTGACATAAGTAAAACCCCAGAAGCTCCGGCGCCCCAGGTCATCTTCTAGGTACACCGGTTGGCGCCCCACGACGCCCAGGCCGCCCTGGACCAACTCCATGGGCCCCGCCAGCGTCAACACGCCGGACTCGCGGGCGCGGGCTGACTCCGCCCCTTGGCGGGGGTCGTTGAGCTGGTCAAAACCAATCGAATTTTCGTTGCCTGCACGGGGAACAACCTGTTGCACTACCCCTCCAGGGGACAGGCCCATGGCCGCGATGCCCGGGTAGAAAGGCAGCATCTGCACGCCGATTTCTTCGAACTGGGGAACGTTCCCGTGGCCCTGGCGCACCAGCGCCACCAGAGTGTTGTTGGCAGACAGTGCCAACTCGATGGCGCGCTGCAGGGCCTGGACATGATCGCCCGCCACATCGGCGGCTTGGGTGCGCTGCTGCGCACGTTCCTGGCGTTCCAGCGTCCAGATCAAAGCACCAGCGCAGGCGGCTGCCAGCACAAACACAGCCACAAAGGCTGCGATGGGGCTGCGTGTGGGGGGCAGGGCGGGGGACGGCACGGCGGAGTTCCTCAGTCAATTATGCAGGCCATCGGTGAGGGCCCGTGCCAATGGAAAGCGCGCATTGTCATGGCGTTGACACGCCGAAGACATGGGCATGTCATGCGCGGCTTTCACACTCCCAGCCAGGAAAGCGGATTCCCGCTCTGTTTGGAAATTCCAGCTGTGCCCGTTCTTACCGAAGGAGACGTTGTCCATGAACGACCTGCCCACTTTGATGCAGTTGTCCACATCGCCGGAGGCTACAGGTACCGGTATTGTTCAGCCTTCTGGTGTTGTGCCGGGTGCTGTGCATGCTATCCCGGCGCGTGGTGCTATCGAGGTGACTTGGGCCAGGCATCTGGATGAGGTCCGTGAGGCACAGCGCTTGCGGTTTGAGGTGTTCGCGGCAGAGATGGGCGCTCGATTGACGACCCCCATTCCTGGCCACGACGTGGACCTGTTTGACGACTATTGCGAGCATCTTCTGGTGCGCGACGCTCCGAGCCAGCAAGTCATTGGGACTTACCGGGTGCTGACGCCCGCGCAGGCCAAGCGGGTGGGCGGAACTTACAGCGACACCGAATTCGACTTGACGCGCTTGCGCACGCTGCGCCCGCGCATGGTGGAGCTGGGCCGCAGCTGTGTGCATCCCGACCACCGCCACGGCGGCGTGATCATGGCGCTGTGGAGCGCGCTGGCGGACTTCATGGTGCGCAACGAACTCGACACGATGATCGGCTGTGCCAGCATTCCCATGCTTCACAATGGCGTGGTTAGCGGCGACGCTGCGGCCAGCATCTGGCAGCAAGTGCGAAAGACCCATCTGGCACCCATCGAATACCACGTGCTGCCGCGCCTGCCGTTGCCCGTGGAGCATCTGGACGGATCCATTGCCGTGGACCCACCGGCCTTGATCAAAGGCTATCTGCGACTGGGCGCCCGTGTACTGGGTGCACCGGCGTGGGATCCGGACTTCAATACCGCCGACCTGCCCATGCTGATGCGGCTGGCCGACCTGCATCCCCGCTACCGCAAGCATTTTCTGGGGGCCTGACCGGTGCGTGCCGCGTTCAACGCCCTGGGCCCTTGGTTGAACGAGTCCCAGGTGCCGCAGGATGCAGAGCCCGAGGCCCTTGCGGCGTTTGCCGGTCAACGCCGGTTCCGTGCGGTATTCATTTCGGATTTGCACCTCGGCACGCCTGGGTGTCAGGCTGAAGCGCTTCTGGATTTTCTGAAGCACCATCCCAGCGACCATCTGTACCTGGTGGGAGACATCGTGGATGGGTGGCAGTTGCGCCGCCGTTGGTTCTGGCCACAGGCGCACAACGATGTGGTGCAAAAGCTGTTGCGCCGCGCGCGCAAGGGGTGCCGCGTAGTGTTTGTTCCTGGTAACCACGACGAATTTGCCCGAGCCTTTGTGGGGCATTCTTTTGGCGGTATCGAGGTGGTGTCCGATGCTGTGCACACCACTGCAGATGGGCGCAGCCTGTGGGTCACGCATGGTGACCACTTTGATGGTGTGATCCAGTGTGCCAAATGGCTCGCCTACGTGGGTGACAACCTCTATGAATTCACGCTCAAGCTGAACCGCCATCTCAACATCTTTAGGGCGCGGATGGGGCTTCCGTATTGGTCTTTGTCAGCTTACCTGAAAGGCAAGGTAAAAAAGGCGCTCAACTACGTCACCGATTTTGAAGTGGCGGTGGCCGCAGAGGCCCGTCGCCGCGGGCATGACGGAGTGGTCTGCGGACATATCCACCGCGCAGAGATGCGCGAGATTGGTGGCACCTTGTATTGCAACGATGGCGACTGGGTGGAGAGCCACACAGCACTCGTCGAGCACCTTGATGGTCGGCTGGAGCTGTTGCAATGGCCCGCTGTGCCCGCAGCCAATCTGTCCAGCCAGGCCACACGGGTGTCCGCATGAAGATTGCGCTGCTGACTGATGCATGGCTGCCGCAGGTCAATGGCGTGGTGACCACTTTGGTCGAGTTGGTGCGAGAGCTGGAAGATGCCGGGCATGACGTGCAGGTGCTGCATCCTGGTCAGTTTTCTACCCGTCCTTGTCCCGGTTACGCTGGCATTGATCTAGCGGTGCGACCCTACAAGTTACTCACCCAGAAGTTGGACGCCCTGCAGCCCGATGCCATTCATCTGGCGACCGAGGGGCCTTTGGGCTGGGCGGGGCGTCGTTACTGTCTCAAGCGTGGCCTGGCATTCACCACAGCCTTTCACACAAGGTTTCCCGAGATTCTTCAGGCAGCCTTGCGCATACCACTGGGTTGGGGTTATGCGCTTTTCAGGCATTTTCATCGCCCTTCGTCGGGGGTGATGGTTCCTACGCAGGGTGTCTTGCAAATGCTGCAGCAGCGGGGCTTTCGCCAACTGCGGTTGTGGACGCACGGTGTGGACACCCAGGCGTTTCGCTTTCATGGTGAGGTCTTTCAGAGTCCGCTCACTGGCGTTCTGGCGCATCCTGTGGCGCTGTATGTGGGGCGCATTTCATATGAAAAGAACATCGATGCTTTTTTGCAGATGGACATGCCGGGCACGAAGGTGGTGTGTGGTGTAGGTCCGCTCGAGGCACGGCTGAAAGCCAAGCACCCGCAGGTACGCTGGCTTGGCATTCTGGACCGGGAGGCGCTGGCACAGGTCTACGCCTCGGCCGATGTCTTTGTGTTTCCGAGCCGCTCCGAAACCTTTGGGCTGGTCATGCTGGAGGCAATGGCTTGCGGCACGCCGGTCGCTGCCTTTCCTGAAGACGGTCCGCGGGAGGTCTTGGGTGCAGGGGACGGCAGGGTGCCGATGGGCGGCGTGTTGCACGCGAGCCTTCTGGCGGCCACGCAGCAGGCCTTGTCCATACCGAGATCCGAAGCACGAAGCCGGGCGCTGGAGTTCACCTGGGCACATGCGGCCAGGCTGTTTCAACAGTACCTGGTACCAGCCCGCTCCAGCTCGCAGGGAGTTTTCGTGTCTGTCACAAAGTCTGTCACGCAGTTGTCATCTGGGCGTTAAATACTGCAGCGATCCCGCAATTGCTGTACGCGCGTATCCATGCTGCCCCTGCCTCCTGTTGATTCCATCCCTTTGCAGCGCGAGCACCCCGATGCTGTCGGGGACTCCTCGCACGCCGTGTCACATGACAACGATTTTGCGGCTGTGGGGGCTGTCACGGGCGTTGCCCCCCACATGTTTCTGGACCGCGACCACAGCATCCTGGCATTTAACGAACGCGTGTTCGACTGGGCGGTTCGCACAGATGTCCCGCTGCTGGAGCGGCTGCGCTACCTGTGCATCGTGTCATCCAACCTCGACGAGTTTTTCGAAGTACGTGCTGCAGCGCACATCACGGCGGCCAAGAAGGGCGAGACCAAGGGGCTCTACACCGCAGCGTCGTTCGAGGCCCTGTCCGCCCAGGTCCACGACCTGGTAGAGCGGCAATACGCGCTGTACAACGACGCACTGGTTCCCGCATTTGCAAAGCATGGGATACGTATCGTGGCGCATGGTGACCGCACCGCAGAGCAGAGGCGGTGGGTGCACGAGTATTTTGCGCGCGAGGTCCGTCCCTTGTTGATTCCGGTGGGACTCGACCCGGCCCACCCTTTTCCGCAGGTGGCTAATAAGTCGTTGAACTTCATAGTGCGTCTCAAGGGGCATGATGCCTTCGGCCGCGAGAACGAAATCGCCATCGTTAAGGTGCCGCGTGCACTGCCCCGCCTGATCCGCATGCCAAAGAAGGTTGCGTCCGACGGGGCGTTGTTCGTCAGCTTGTCCAGCATCGTGCGTGCCCATTTGGAAGACCTCTTTCCTGGCCGCGAAGTGACGGAGTTTTCCCAGTTTCGTGTCACACGCCACTCCGATCTGGCACTGGACGAAGAGGATGTGCGTAACCTGCGCACCGCCTTGCGGCAAGGCCTGCAGCACCGCCATTACGGGCAGGCTGTGCGCCTGGAAGTCTCTGCGGGTTGCTCTCGCTTCCTGTCCGACTTCTTGTTGCAGCAATTTGATCTGCCCAACGCGGCCTTGTACCGTGTACATGGTCCTGTGAACTTGGTGCGCCTCAATCAGCTGGTGGACTTGGTGAACGATCCCGCGTTGCTGTTCCCGCCATGGAGTTCCGCTTGGCCACGTCAGCTCCAGCCAGGGGTGTCCATCATGGGCCAACTGCGCGAGCGCGACGTGTTGATCCACCAGCCGTTCGAGAGCTTTGATGGTTTGCTTGCGTTCCTGCGGGAGGCTGTGAATGACCCGGACGTGCTGGTCATCAAACAGACCATTTACCGCACGGGCGCCGACTCCGAACTCATGGACCTGCTCAGCGAGGCGGTACGCCGAGGCAAGGAGGTGATGGCGGTGGTGGAGCTGAAAGCACGCTTTGACGAGGAGGCCAACATCAATTGGGCAGAGGCGCTGGAGTCGATTGGGGCGCAGGTGGTCTATGGCGTCGTGGGCCTCAAGACCCACGCGAAGATGCTGCTCGTCACGCGCCGTGAAGGGAGGCAGTTACGCCGTTACGGCCATCTCTCCACTGGCAACTACAACGTGCGCACGGCCAAGCTGTACACCGACCTGAGTTACCTCACGGCAGATGAAGAAACCACTGCCGATATGGACGGTGTTTTCAATCACCTGGCCAGCCAGAACCGGCCTCCCAAGCTGCGCAAGCTCATGCTGGCACCGTTCCATTTGCATCGCCGCATGATCGAAAAAATCGAGCGCGTGGGATTGGCTGCCAGCCGCGGGGAAGACGCACGGATCGTTGCCAAGATGAATGCCCTGACCGACGAGGGATTGATGCGGGCGTTGATCCTCGCTGGGCAGCGCGGCGCACGCATCGATCTGATTGTGCGCGGGGCCTGCATGCTGGCTCCGCAGGTGCCGGGAGTGACGGACAACATCCGGGTGCGCTCGGTGATTGGTCGGTTCCTGGAGCACACGCGTGTTTTCTATTTCCGCGCGGGGGGCGAAGAAGACCTCTATCTGTCGAGTGCCGATTGGATGAACCGCAACATGATGCGCCGCGTCGAGCTGGCGTGGCCGGTGACTGACCCCAAGCTGCGCCAGCAGATCATTGATGAATGTTTGGTGGCCTACCTGTGTGATGACCGCGATGCCTGGACGTTGAATGCCGCAGGCGTCTACGACCGCGCTGTGCAGCCGGTGGACGGTAGTGGTGCCCAAAACGCGTTGATGGTGCGCTATGGGCCACGGCCTGCTCTGGGTCGCGAGGAGCCAGGGGTCGCATGATGGATTTGATCCTTTGGCGTCATGCCGAGGCGGAAGAGGCAGAAGACGGTAGCGATGATCTTGCACGCCCGCTCACGGCCCGGGGCGAGAAGCAGGCGGCGCGCATGGCGGCCTGGCTTGATCGTCAACTGCCGGAAGGCCTGAGGGTGGTGGCAAGTCCAGCGCGGCGGACTGAGCAAACTGCCCACGCTTTGGGCCGCAAATTCAAGATGCGCGCCGAGTTGTTGCCTGGCGGTACACCACAGGATTTGCTAGAGCTCGTGCAATGGCCGCGTGCCAAGGGCGCTGTTCTGGTGGTGGGGCATCAGCCCATGCTGGGCCAGACCGTTGCCCAGTTGTTGCAACTACAGGCCCCCGAGTGCCCTGTGCGCAAGGGCTCCGTGTGGTGGTTGCGCCAGCGCCAGCGCTGGGACCACAGCCAGACCGTGCTCATGGCAGTGCAGTCACCGGAGTTTCTTTAGCTTACCCGGCGATGTCCGAGAGCCCGAAGCCGTGCCCCTGGACACGCCGTGTCTCGGGACAGATTTACTTGCGTCCTGCTTTGCCGTTGGTCTTGGTCGTTGCCTTTGCAGTGACAGATGGCGCGGCTTCAGCTGTGTCGGCCTTTGGACGACCGGTCTTGATGGAAGGCACAGCTTGCAAAGCGCTGCGCAACGCGCTGTCTGACAGACCTGCCAGCACCTTGAGCCCTGCGCGCAACAGCTCGCTTTTCTTGACGGGGTGGGCCAGTGCTGTGGCACGGTCTTTCAGGGTGTCGAGCACCGCGTACTCGTCTTTGGGGATGGTGAAGCTGTCACGGACCAGCTTGGGCTTTTTGCCCTTGGGCTCGGTGGCCTTGGTGGGTTTCACTGCGGAAGCTGCCTTGGTCGCGGTGGCTGGCTTGGAGGCTGGCGCCTTTTCTGCCACGGCCTTTTTTGCGGGCTTTGCAGCCTTGGATGCCTTTGGAGCCTTGGGTGCCGTTTCCGGCTTGGTTGGCTTGGCTGCCTTGGCGGGCTGGGCAGCGGGCGCGGCGGGGGTGACGACGGGGCTGGGGGTTGTGGTGGCAGTGGTCATGACAGAAGATTGATAAACGGTATAAACAGTTTATATCGTTTATTGTTTTCCCTCAAGGCATGCCCACAGCCAGCTCCCAGGGGGTTTTTTGCCAGGCTTGAATTTCTTCGCGCAGAAGGTGGGCCGACTGTGGGTATGCCATGGCCCATCCCGGGCGAGCGCTGACCTCAAATCGCTGCCTGTCCAGCTGCAACAACAGTCCTTTGGTATCGGGCTCCCGGCGTGCATGGCAGAGCGCCACGGCCAAGCGCAAGCACAAGAGCTGCAGCACAAAAATCGGATCGTCGAGTTCCACCCCCAGCTTTCGTACCTTGCCCCGCTGCCCCTGCACCAGCACTCCCAGGCGGTGCAGTTCTGGCACCGCAAAACCAGCGGCGTCAGTGTTGTCGAGAATGTAAGCGCCGTGTCGGTGGTAGTCGCTGTGGGAAATGCGGCAGCCAATCTCATGCAGGCGGGCTGCCCAGTCCAGCTTGCGGCTGGCACGTTCGCTCCCGGGTGGAGCAGCCTGGTCAAACAGTGCGCAGGCGGTGCGCGCCACGCGGTCTGCATGCTCCATGTCCACGCCAAACCGCTGCATTAGCCCTTGGACGGTGGTGGTGCGAAGGTCGGTGCCGGGTTGCTCCCGATCCAGAAGGTCATACAAGGCGCCCTGGCGTAGTGCTCCTTGCGCTACCTGCATCTCATGGATGTCCAGCAGGTCAAACACGGCGCGCAGCACGCTGATGCCCCCCCCGATGACTGCACGGCGCTCTTCCTTGAGTCCGTCCATGCGCAGCCGGTCGGCACTCTGGGCGCGGAGCAAACGCTCCCGCAGCCAGTTCAGCCCATCGCGGGTGATCAGACCCGGCGAACCTCCTGCGGCGGACAGAATGTCCCCCACGGCGCCCGCCGTGCCAGACGACCCATAGGCAACATCCCATGCATCGGGGCGAAAAGTCTCCAGCGCCTCATCGAGTACCGCCTTGGCAGCAATCTCCGCCGCCAGGAAGGCCTGGGCAGAGAACTCTCCTTTGGCAAAGTACCGTTGTGACCAAGCGACGCTGCCAACCCGGAAAGAGGCCACCGCGTGGGGCGTGAACTGCTCGCCGAGGATCAATTCGGTGGACCGACCTCCGATATCCACCACCAGGCGGCGCTCGTCCGACTGAGGCAGCAATCGGGCTACGCCCTGGTAAATCAACCGGGCTTCTTCGGGGCCAGACACCACATCGATAGGGTATCCCAGCACCTCACTGCCGCGTGACAGGAATTCTTCGCGATTGCGTGCTTCACGCAGTGTTTGAGTGGCCACTGCACGCACCTGCGCGCGGGGAAAGCCCGCCAGGCGCTCGCCAAAGCGCGCCAGACAAGCCCAGCCGCGCTCCATGGCGTCGCGAGTCAGGTTGCGGTCTTCATCCAGCCCGTTGCCCTGGCGCACGGTTTCCTTGAGGTATTCCACCCGCTGGACGTGTCCGAACTCATAGCGCCCGATTTCCAGGCGAAAACTGTTGGAGCCGAGATCGACTGCGGCGAGGCGTGTGCCGTTCTGCATGTGTGTTTGGTGGGAGCTGCGTGCGGCATCGTACCGCGATGCGCTTGGCCTGACCCGAAGCGCGGGCCGCCATCGGCTGGGCGGGCAAGTGACCGGGAGATGGCGGGAGTGTGACGAGGTTGTGTGACGCATTCATGACGCCAGCGATGCCGCGTCATGAGGGGTGTTGCAATGGTCTGAGGATGGTCTTTTGTGTCACTGAATTGTCACGATAGGCCTCTAGAGTTCGCTCTGTTCCTGTTAACCCCTGCCGAAAGGTACCTCATGAAACGCGTATTTCTCAAAACCGTCGCAGTAGCTCTGGCCGCCCTGGCAGTGGGCAACGCCTTTGCGGCAGACATCACCGGCGCCGGCGCTACGTTCCCCTTCCCGATGTACGCCAAGTGGGCTGAAGCCTACAAGAAGGAAACCGGCGTGGGTCTGAACTACCAGTCCATCGGTTCCTCGGGTGGTATTCGCCAGATCCGCGCCAAGACCGTGGCTTTTGGCGCTACCGATGCCCCCCTGTCGGGCGCTGAACTGGAAAAAGACGGCATGGTGCAGTTTCCTGCCATCATCGGTGGCACCGTGCCTGTGGTGAATCTGGACGGTTTCAAGCCAGGCGAACTGCGCGTGACCGGCGCCGTCCTGGCCGAAATGTATCTGGGCAAGATCACCAAGTGGAACGATGCCAAGCTGGCAGCCCTGAACCCCGGCAAGACGCTGCCCGACCAGAACATCACCATCGTGCACCGCGCCGATGGCTCTGGCACCACGTTCAACTGGACCGACTACCTGAGCTCTGTCAGCAAGGAATGGGCTGATACGGTGGGCAAGGGTGCTGCAGTGAAATGGCCTGCTCAGTCTTCGGTGGGAGGCAAGGGCAATGAAGGTGTTGCGGCCAACGTGACCCGTGTAAAGGGTGCCCTGGGCTACGTGGAGTACGCCTACGTCAAGAAGAACAACATGACGTTCCTGCAACTGCAGAACGCTGATGGCAAGTATGTGGCGCCCGACGATGCCACCTTTGCAGCGGCTGCTGCGAGCGCTGACTGGTTCAGCGTGCCTGGCATGGGTATTTCGATGGTGAACGCCAAGGGTGCCAACAGCTGGCCCGTGAGCACGGCATCCTTCATCCTCATGTACGCCGACCCCGCAGACAAAGCCCAGTCAGCCGAAGTCCTGAAATTCTTTGACTGGGCCTTCAAGAACGGCAAGACCATGGCTGCTGACCTGGACTACGTGCCGCTGCCTGACGCTCTGACGGCGCAGATCCGTTCCAAGGTCTGGTCGCAAATCAAGAAGTAAGCGGTTTGCCCCAGAATAGTGCCCATCGGCCGGCTGGTCTGACCGATGGGCGCTGGTTTGTGGGGTCTCCAGAAGCCAGATGGGAGTCAACATGAGCGTGGGAACCACCATGAGTTCGCAACCCGTGTCCGTCAAGATGACGGACGCCCCCACACCGTCCATGGTGTCGATTGCCAAGCGGCAGCGCCTGCAGGACATCGTTTTCCATCGGCTGACCCAGAGCCTGTCGCTGCTGGTGCTGGTGGCGCTGCTGGGCATCATCGTTTCGCTGTTCATCTACGCGTGGCCGGCTTTTCACAAGTTCGGTATCCAGTTCATCTGGCGCGCTGAGTGGGACATCATCAATGAAGAATTTGGTGCGGCGATTGCCATCGTCGGCACCCTGGCCAGCGCAGGCATTGCACTGCTGATCGCCGTTCCGTTGGCGTTCGGCATTGCACTGTTCCTGACCGAAACTTGCCCTGTTTGGCTGCGCCGCCCGCTCGGCACGGCGGTGGAATTGCTGGCAGCCGTTCCGTCCATCATCTACGGCATGTTCGGCCTGTTCGTGTTTGCGCCATTGTTTGCAGACCATTTCCAGGTACCCGTGCAAAAGCTGCTCGGCTCCATGCCGCTGGTCGGCTTCCTGTTTGGCGGCAGTACCAACGGCTTTGGCATCCTGGCCGCGGGCATCGTGCTGGCCTTCATGGTGTTGCCTTTTGTGGCTGCTGTGATGCGCGATGTGTTCGAGATTGTTCCCCCCATCCTGCGCGAGTCCGCCTATGGCCTGGGTTGCACGACCTGGGAGGTGGTGCGTCGCGTGGTGCTGCCCTACACGCAGAAGGGCGTGATTGGCGGAGTGATGCTGGGCCTGGGCCGGGCCTTGGGCGAGACCATGGCCGTCACTTTTGTGATCGGCAATGCCAACCGCATGCCCACCTCGCTGTTTTCGCCAGGTACTTCCATCGCATCCACGCTGGCCAATGAGTTTGGCGAGGCGGCGGACTTTCATTTGTCCACGCTGTTTGCCCTGGGCTTCCTGCTGTTTGTGATCACGTTTGTGGTGCTGTCGGCCGCCAAGATCATGCTGCTGCGCGCCGAGAAGGCCAAGGGCCTGTAAGCCCTGCAGCCCGCTCCCGACCCTCTTCAGAGACGAGCTCCATGGAATTCAATCAACAACTCTACAAAAAGCGTCAGCGCTCCAACGCCATTGGCCTGACCCTGTCACTGGGCGCCATGGCACTGGGCCTGTTCGTGCTGCTCTGGATCCTGAGCGTGCTCCTGTCCAACGGTTTTGCCGCTTTGGACTGGAACATGTTCACTCAGTCCACCCCAGCGCCCGGCTCCGACGGCGGTGGCCTGGCCAACGCCATCGTGGGCAGCCTGCTGATGGTGGGCTTCACCGTGCTGGTGTCCACGCCCATCGGCGTGCTGGCGGGGGTGTACCTGGCCGAATACGGGGACCAGAGCAAGACCGCCGAACTGACCCGCTTTGTGACGGACATCATGCTGTCGGCCCCCTCCATCGTGCTGGGCCTGTTCGTATATGCCATTGCGGTCGCTACCGTGGGCAACTTCTCGGGCTGGGCGGGCAGCCTGGCGCTCTCGCTCATCGCCGTGCCTGTGGTGGTGCGTACCACCGAGAACATGCTGCGCCTGGTGCCTGGCAGCCTGCGCGAAGCGGCCTTTGCCCTCGGCGCACCGCGCTGGAAGGTCTCGACCATGGTCACCCTGCGTGCTGCTCGCAGCGGCGTGATGACTGGCCTGCTGCTGGCTGTGGCCCGCATCAGTGGCGAGACAGCACCCCTGCTGTTCACCGCGCTCAACAACCAGTTCTTCAGCACCAACATGAATGCGCCCATGGCCAACCTGCCGGTCGTGATCTTCCAGTTTGCGCTGAGCCCGTACGAGAACTGGGTTCGCCTGGCCTGGGGCGGTGCGCTGCTCATCACGCTGTCGGTGCTGATCCTAAACGTCGTGGCGCGGGTGTTCCTGCGCGAAAAGAATCGCGTGTGATTCCCTTTGCTAATCCGGCCAACGCCAACGCCATCGACAAGACTGCCTCCATTTTCAGGAATTGACAATGAACGCCACTGCTACCGCCACTGCCAGCAAGAACGCGCTGGAGCTGCGTAACCTGAGTTTTTTCTACGGCAAGTTCCAGGGCCTGCGCAACGTGAGCCTGGACATCGCCGAGCACAAGGTCACTGCCTTCATCGGCCCCTCGGGCTGTGGCAAGTCCACGCTGCTGCGCACGCTCAACCGCATGTACAGCCTGTATCCCGGCCAGCGCGCCGAAGGCTCCATCAGCTTCTACGGCCAGGACATCCTGGACCCCAAGCAGGACATCAACCTGCTGCGCGCCCGCATCGGCATGGTGTTCCAGAAGCCCACGCCGTTCCCCATGTCCATCTACGACAACATCGCGTTTGGCGTGAAGCTTTACGAGACGCTGAGCAAGAGCGAGATGGACGACCGCGTGGAGTGGGCACTGTCCAAGGCCGCACTGTGGACCGAGGTGAAGGACAAGCTGCACCAGAGCGGCCTGTCGCTCTCCGGCGGCCAGCAGCAGCGCCTGTGCATTGCGCGCAGCGTGGCGGTGAAGCCTTCGGTGCTGTTGCTCGACGAGCCCACCTCGGCGTTGGACCCGTTGTCCACCGCCAAGATCGAAGAGCTGATCGACGAGCTCAAGCACGACTACACCATTGCGATCGTGACCCACAACATGCAGCAGGCCGCCCGCTGCAGCGACTTCACCGCCTACATGTACCTGGGCGAGATGATCGAGTTCGGTGCGACCGAGCAGATCTTCTTCAAGCCCGAGCGCAAAGAAACCGAAGACTACATCACCGGCCGTTTCGGCTAAGGAGACAGCAGATGCCCGATAAACATCTTTCCTCCCAGTTCGACAGCGAACTCAACAGCGTCTCTGCCCGCGTTATGGAAATGGGCGGCTTGGTGGAGTCGCAGATTCGCCAGGCGGTGTACGCGCTGTCGCAATTCAGCCTGGAGGCCGTGGAGACGGTGGCTTCGATGGAGACCCGCATCAATGCCATGGAGGTCGAGATCGACCAGGAGCTGTCCTCCATCATCGCCCGCCGCCAGCCCACCGCGCGTGACCTGCGCCTGCTGCTGGCTTTCTCCAAGGCCACGGCCAATCTGGAGCGCATGGGCGACGAAGCCAACAAGATGGCGCGCATGGTGCGCTCCATCATCGAAGGCGGCGCCCCGCGCTCGTTGCCATCGAGCGACCTGCGGGTGGCGGCCGAGCTGGCCTCGGGCCAGCTGCGCAAGACGCTGGATGCGTTTGCACGGCTGGACGTGAAGGCGGCGGTCGCCATCCTCAAGGAGGACGACCTCATCGACAAGGAGTTCGACGGGTTCGTGCGCAAGCTCATCACCTACATGATGGAAGACCCCCGCACCATCTCGCCCAGCCTGGATTTGCTGTTCCTCGCCAAGGCCATCGAGCGCATTGGCGACCATTCCAAGAACGTGGCCGAGCTCATCATCTATCTGGTCAAGGGCAAGGACGTGCGCCACACAGCCCTCGACGAGATCGAGTCGGCAGTGCTGTAAGTACGGGGCGCTGAAATCACCATGAGAAAGCTTCCCCGTGTCCTCATCGTCGAGGACGAACCTGCGATTGCCGAACTGATTGCAGTCAACCTGCGCCACAACGGTTTCCAGCCCTTCTGGGCGGAAGACGGCGACAGCGCGCAGCGCGAGCTGGATGCCGTGCTGCCCGATGTGATCCTGCTGGACTGGATGCTGCCCGGGCAAAGCGGTCTGTCGCTGGCGCGCAAGTGGCGTGCAGACAGCCGCACCAAGCCCATCCCCATCCTCATGCTCACCGCGCGTGGGGATGAGCCGGACAAGGTGGCGGGGCTCGACGCCGGTGCGGACGACTACATCACCAAGCCCTTTTCCACGCAGGAGCTGCTGGCCCGCATCCGCGCGGTCCTGCGCCGCCGCGCACCTGAGCAGGTGAGCGACAGCGTGAGCATTGGCGAGCTGGTGCTGGATGCTGCGACCTACCGGGTCACCTTCCAGGGGCAGCCCCTGAAGGTGGGCCCCACCGAGTTCAAGCTGCTGCATTTCTTGATGAAGCACGCCGAGCGTGTGCACAGCCGGTCGCAGCTGCTCGACAAGGTGTGGGGCGACCATGTCTTCATCGAGGAACGCACGGTGGACGTGCATGTCAAGCGCCTGCGCGAGGCCCTGGGTGCAGCCTCCGTGATGGTGGAAACGGTGCGCGGCGCGGGCTACCGGCTCACTGCACAACCCCAGGTGCCGCTGTCGGCCTGATGGGCAGGCGGCCTGCCGCCTGTGAGTGATGCGACGCGCTCGATGGCTGGCCACTGCGGTCGGCGTGCATCGGTGGTGGCGATGGATGGATGTGATGGATCAATGGGCGCGAGTGTCGCGCCCCTGGCGTTTCTGAGAAGGCTTTGCAATCCGCATGCTGTGGCGTATTTCGTTTTTCCTGCTGTGGCAGTTGGCGGGTGGTGGCCTGGGGTGGTGGCAAGGCGGGCCCTGGGGTGCCGCACTGGGGGCCGCCATTGCTGCCTGGGCGTGGTTCGTGTGGGACCTGCTGCGGGGCGTGCGGGTGCTGCGCTGGTTGCGCACGGGCGATCTGGCATCGGTGCCGTCCATGCGTGGCATCTGGGGCGAGGCGGCGGACCGTGCGCGGCGTCTGCTGCGCAAGCAGGAGGCGCAGATACGAGACAGCCAGGACCGTTTGCAGGAGATCCTGGCCGCCCTGCAGGCCTCCCCCAACGGCGTGGTGCTGCTGGACGCGCAGGGCCGCATCGAATGGTGCAACCAGATGGCAGCCAACCAGTTTGGCTTTGACGCGCAGCGCGACGTCATGCAGTCCATCGGCAATCTGCTGCGCAACCCTGAATTCACGGCTTACTTTGCTGCCAAGGATTTCACCAGCGATGTGGTCCTGGAGGGGCGCCTGAGCACGCCGTCGCGGCCCGTACGCATCTCGGTGCACCTGCACCCCTACGGCGATGGCCGCACGCTGCTGCTGTCGCGCGACGTGACGGCGCTGGAGCAGGCCGACGCGATGCGGAGAGACTTTGTAGCCAATGTGTCGCACGAGATCCGCACACCCCTCACGGTGCTCACTGGTTTTGTCGAAACCTTGCAGACCTTGCCGCTGAGCGCCGACGAGCGCTCGCGCTACTTGGGCATGATGGCGCAGCAGGCGCAGCGCATGCAAAGTGTGGTGCAGGACCTGCTCACGCTGTCGCGGCTGGAGGGCAGCCCGCTGCCCGGCATGGCCGAATGGACGCCTGTTCAGTCACTGATGCAGCGTTGCGAGGAAGAGGGCCGCGCCCTGTCGGCGCTGCTCACACAGAACCAGCAGCGTCCCCATGCGATGCGCTTTCCGGCGGCCGATCTGCTGCGGGCCGAAGGCGAGATTGCTGGTGTGCCTGCCGAACTGCAAAGCGCCTTGTCCAACCTCGTCAACAACGCGGTGCGCTACACACCCGGCGGGGGTTCCATCGAGGTGCAGTGGCTGCGCAAGGACGATGGCAGTGCCGTGTTCTCCGTGCATGACACCGGCCCCGGCATTGCGCCCGAGCACATCCCGCGCCTGACGGAGCGCTTTTACCGGGTGGACCGCAGCCGTTCGCGCGAGACCGGAGGCACCGGCCTGGGCCTGGCCATCGTCAAGCATGTGCTGCAGCGCCATGGCGCCACGCTGGACATCGCGAGCACGCTGGGCAAGGGCTCGGTGTTTTCGGTCACTTTCCCGGCCAACCGTTTGCGGGGTTTTTCCTTGCCGGGTTGATGGCTCGCCAGAGCATGGCGACGAACAGCAGTGCGGTGACTGCGAGCGCCGCTGCGCTGGCCGCCCAGAAGGGAGTGGGCGAAGCCACACCCGACCAAGGCCCGCTGCCCCCATACGCCAGCCAGTAGCCGCCCGTCAGGCCAGCCCCCCACAACAGCGCGCAGTACACCACCAGTGGCGCCAGCGTGATGCGGTAGCAGCGCAGCACAAACACGCACAGCGTCTGCACCGCATCGGCAGCGTGGTACGCCGCCACCCAGACCAGCACCGTGCCGGCCACGGCTGCCACGCTGGCGTTGTCTGTGTAGATCTGGCTGATTGAGTGTCTTGCTATCAATAATATAGCTGCCAAAGCAATACCCACTAGTGCAGCAAGCGAAAAACCCATCAAAACCACCTGGCGGGCTCGCTGGGGCTGCTGTGCGCCCAGCCAGTAGCTCACCCGCGCGCTGGTGGCGATGGAAAGCGACAGCGGCACCATGTAGAGCACGGCAGCCATGTTGGCGGCGATCTGGTGGGCGGCCGCGGAGGTGGTGCCCTGGCGCGCGATGAACAAGGCCATCAGGGTGAAGGAGGTCACCTCCACCATCACGGCCAGCCCTGCTGGAATGCCGAGCCTGGCAAAGCCTGCAATCGTGGGCCAGTGCGGGGGCTCCATGCGGCGCCACAGCCCCAGGGGGGTGTAGATGTCCTGCGTGCGCAGCAGCCACAAAGCGAGGGCCAGCATGCTGCAGTTGACGACCAGCGTGGCCCAGGCGCAGCCCACCACCCCCTGTGCAGGCAGACCCCCGCCGCCAAAGGTGAACCACACCGACAGCGGCAGCTTGATCAGCAGCGAGCCCACCTGTAGCCAGGTGACCAGACGCGGATGGCCCAGGGCCTGGTTGAGGGTGCTGTAGATGCGAAACAGCAGGGCGGGTGGGAGTGCCAGTGCCAGCACAGCCAGGTAGTTTTCTACCTGCGGGCGAAGCGCAGGGGGGACCTCCGTCCAGCGCAACAGCGCGCCTGGCGATAGCAGCACCGCCATGCCCACCACTGAAGCAGCAGCGCACAGGTACAAGGCCTGTCGCAGTGATCGGCCTACGGCCTCAGGCTGTTGCGCGCCGCGCTGTTCGGCCCACACGGGGAGGAGTGCCTGCAGCACGCCGATCAGTGCGACGTACACACTGATGAAGATGGCCGACCCCACGGACAGCGCGGCCAGTGACGATTCGCTGTAGCGCCCCGCCACGATGGTGTCCGTCACCCCGAAGGCCATGACCGCCAATTGCCCCGCCAGCACGGTCACGGCGTGCCGGGTGATGGTGGACAGCTCCGACATTAGCGGGCCGGGGCCGCACGGCGGAACAGCAGCAGGTTCTCGTTCTTGTCGGTGGGGCGGGGCAGAGTGGCCCGGGCTTCCCACAGCTCAGCGCGGACCATGCGCTCGGACGCGGGCCAGGAGGCGCTGTCCACCAGCAGCCACTGGCATTCATCCTGCAGACCCGCGCGCTGCAGCGACAGCTGTCCATGGAACTGCAGAGCCGCCACCTGAGCACGGTTCAGCCCCACGGTCTGAATGCACCCGGGCTCCGGCCCCAGGGCTGCCACCACACTGCGCACCTGCGGACCATAGCTGCGTGCGTAGTCCAGTAGGGGCAGCCACAGGGTCATCAGCAAAAGCCAGCCCAGGGCAGCACCACCTGCGGGCAGCACCAGGCTCTTCCAGATGGGGGCCCGGTTGCGGGACGCACGCCACCACGCCAGACCACACCAACCCACAGTGGCCGCCACGGCCACCAGCAAAGCCAGTGCAGAAAACTGCGGCACGAAACCGGGCGCCAGCTTGGCCACGTTGGCGGCAGGTTTGGCAGGCACCCCGGTCTGCATGGCAATCCAGATCACCCAGATTGCGAGGGCCGATGCGGTGAAGAACAGCAGAGTGAACCAGTCGATCAAGGCCCCCACGCTGCGGCGCAGCGTAGGCAGGGCAAAGGCTGCCAGCGCAGCCAGGGCGGGCAGGCCCAGCAGCAATGCCCGGTCGGCCGGCTGGGTGGTGATGGTGGCGCCAATCGACACCAGAGTGAACCACAGGGGCAGCAGCAGGTGCCGTTGGCCAGGGCGGCTGAAGATCTGCTGGCGCCAGCGCCACAAGGTCCACAGTGCCAGTGGCCAGGCCGGCCAGCCAAACCACAGCAGCAGGCGCGCCAGGCTCAGCCAGTCCTTGCCACCACCATCGAACCCCACAACACGCCAGCGCCACAGGTCCAGCCCTTGGGCCAGGGCGGCCGCTGCCAGCGTGGCTGCGGCCAGCACGGCGGCCCAGCGCCAGCGGCGGTCGGTGTTGCCAGCGGGCGCAAACAGTGCCAGCAACGCGCCACCCATGCCCAATAACGTCGTGAGTGCGGGGGCTCCGGACAGCGTGAGCCCGGCCATGCCCAGCACCAGGGCCACGGCGGGCGCCACGGTACGGTGGGGCATGGCGGCCACCGCAAAAAACAGCAAAGCGGTGCAGCCAAGCTGTGCCAGATAGCTCGTGACCTCATGCGAGAGCTGCGCCAGGCCCAGGCAGGCGATCAGCGCCAGCAAGGCGCCATCGGCAATCGCGCGCGCATAGTCGAGGGGAGAGGCCTCACCCCCAAAAGCAAACGCGACCGGTTGGGCGCCCGGGCTGCGGGCCAGGTAATACACGCCATACCAGGTGGCCATCAGGGTGATGACCAGGAGCGCAATGAACGGTATGCGGGCCGCCATCTCCGGCGACAGCCAGGCCGGTGCCATCTGCACGGCCCACGCCCCCAGCCAGTAAGGCAGCAGCCCTTCGGTTTCGGGGGGCATGCCACCGAGCAGCGGACTGAGCCAGGGAGTACGTCCCTGGGCGAGCTCCAGCATGTAGCCAAAGGCGGTGACGTCTGCGTTCTTCCACGGATCCCGGCCCACAAAGCCGGGCACTACGTAGGCAATGCACAGCAGCAGCAGAGCCCAGCGGGGCAGGGGGCTGACGGCGTTCTGGGTAACGATGGCGGGGGTGGGTGGAGTCACGCGGCAGTGGGTGGCTGGGCAAAGGAGCCACCGAGAATAAAGGCAAAACCCATGAAAAAAGGCAGCCCGGTTGCCCGGGCTGCCTTTTTGGCGGGATCGCAGGGGCGAATTACTTCGCTGCGGTCTTGCCGAAACGGTTGCGGAAGCGCTCCACGCGGCCACCCATGTTGTCCACGGACTTTTGCGTGCCAGTGTAGAAGGGGTGCGACTCAGAAGAGGTATCCAGCTTGAACAGCGGGTATTCCTTGCCTTCGTGGGTTTCGGTTTCCTTGGTGTTCACGCACGAGCGGGTCACGAACTTGAAACCGTTGGACAGGTCCACGAACAGAACTTCGCGGTAGTTGGGGTGAATGCCTTCTTTCATGATCTTCCTTTGAGTCAACTGCGGGAGCCGCACCGGCCAGTCCGATGTACTTTCCGCAAGAAAAAGCCCTCTATTATTGCACAGGCTGAGAATTAGCCCCCGCGACGCATCATGTCGAAGAAGTCCACATTGGTCTTGGTGGCCTTCATGTTCTTGATCATGAGCTCCATGGACTCGATCTCGTCCATGTTGTACATGAACTGGCGAAGGATGCGGGTCTTTTGCAGGATCTCGGGGGCCAGCAGCAGTTCTTCGCGGCGTGTGCCGCTCTTGTTGAGCTCGATGGCAGGGAACACGCGCTTTTCGTAGAGGCGGCGGTTCAGGTGGATTTCGCAGTTGCCCGTGCCCTTGAATTCTTCAAAAATCACTTCATCCATGCGGCTACCGGTATCGACCAGCGCCGTGGCGATGATGGTGAGCGAACCACCTTCCTCAACCTTGCGCGCAGCGCCAAAGAAGCGCTTGGGGCGCTGGAGTGCGGCGGCATCCACACCACCGGACAGCACCTTGCCGCTCGACGGCACCACGTTGTTGTAGGCGCGGGCCAGGCGGGTGATGGAGTCGAGCAGGATCACCACGTCCTTCTTGAGCTCGACCAGGCGCTTGGCGCGCTCGATCACCATCTCGGCCACGTGCACGTGGCGGGCGGCGGGCTCGTCGAAGGTGGAGGCGATGATTTCGCCTTTGACCGTGCGCTGCATTTCGGTCACTTCTTCAGGGCGCTCGTCCACCAGCAGCACCATCAGGTGCACGTCGGGGTTGTTGGCCGTAATGGCGTGGGCGATGTGCTGCATCATCACCGTCTTGCCGCTCTTGGGCGGCGCGACGATCAGCGCACGCTGGCCGCGGCCAATGGGCGCGATGATGTCGATGATGCGGCCGGTGATGTTCTCTTCACTCTTGACGTCGCGCTCCAGTCGCATCTGCTCCTTGGGGAACAGGGGCGTCAGGTTTTCGAACATCACCTTGTGCTTGTTTTGCTCTGGGGGGCCGTCGTTGACCTTGTCGAGCTTGGTCAGTGCAAAGTAGCGCTCGCCGTCCTTGGGCGTGCGCACTTCACCTTCGATCATGTCGCCGGTGTGCAAGTTGAAGCGACGCACCTGGCTGGGGCTGATGTAAATATCGTCCGTGCTGGCGGTGAAGCTGGTGTCCGGGCTGCGCAGAAAGCCGAAGCCATCAGGCAGGATTTCCAGCACGCCGTCTGCAAACACCTGCTCACCCGCCTTGGCGCGCTTCTTGATGATGGCAAACATCAACTCCTGCTTGCGCATGCGGCCCGTGTTTTCGATTTCGAGTTCTTCGGCCTGCTTCAGGACTTCAGACACGTGCAGTGCCTTGAGTTCGTTTAAGTGCATGGATTGACTCCTTGGCGGAGCTGGTATGAATCTTGGGGGAGGTGGGCTGATGCCGAATGGGCTGCTGTTTGCAGGTCCGGCTCGCCAGGGATCTTGGTCCGGCTGCCAATGCATGCAGCCCGGTGATCTGTGGGAATTATGACAGGAAAAAATGCGGGGGCCTCAGGGGCGCAAGGTGTGAGGTTGCGCAACTGCCAGCGTGTTGTTTCCCCGCAGGTCTATCGCTTAACAAAAAAGCCCCATCGGCATTCGTACCGAGGGGGCTCGGGGCAGTGGGTCAGGCCAGTTGTTGGTCGATGAAGGCGGTCAACTGGGCCTTGCTCATCGCGCCGACCTTGGTGGCTGCCAGCTGGCCATCCTTGAACAGCATCAGGGTGGGGATGCCGCGGATGCCGAACTTGGCGGGGATTTCGCGGTTCTCGTCCACGTTCATCTTGGCGATCTGCAGCTTGCCTTGGTAGGTGCCTGCGACTTCGTCCAGGATGGGCGCAATCATCTTGCAGGGGCCGCACCACTCAGCCCAGTAGTCCACCAGCACGGCGGAGCCCGGTTGGAGCACGTCGGCTTCAAAGCTGGCGTCGGAGACATGTTTGATGAGTTCGCTGGCCATGGCGGAATTCCTTGATTTTGGGCGGGTTGCGACCGGTGTACGTTTAAAGTCTGGGCATTGTGACAGAAACCAATCCCACGTTCACCGGTGTGGCCGGGTCTTGCGACGCTATGACAGTCATAGCGAAAAGCGATCAAACCAGTGGATTTGCGGCCGCAAGCACCGCCCTGTGGCAACGCACACTGGCCCGGGTGGCCGCGCATGCCCAAGCCCATGGTGCCCATTTGGCGCGCACGGTGGTGCTGGTGCCCTACGCCCAGCTCATGCCCTGGGCGCAGCGCCATTGGGTTCAGCAGTTTCCGCAGAGCTTTGCACCACGTTTTGAAACCACCCGCAACTGGGCCCGCCAGCTGCAAGCGTTTGAGCCCACGGGCGACGACCTGGCGGGCGACGTTGCGCGCGACACGCTCACGGCCCGCACTTTGCTTGACCGCGTGGGGCAGGGCGGGCAGCGCGAAGTGCTGGCCACGCCACTGCAGGAGGCCGCTGCCCAATTGGCCCCGGTGATTGCTGCCGTGCCCCCAGCCCTACGCGCTGCCTGGGGTGACGAGGCTAGGAAGCTGCTGGCCACGCCGGAAGAAGGTACCGCCCTGCATTACGAGGCCCTGGTGGCTCGCCTTGCGCTGGAATGGGCACTGGCATCGCGCTACGCGACCGATGTGCTGTTTGAGCCCAGCGTTCGCGGGGCGGTGGATGCGCTGGTGGTGTTGGAGGGATTTCAGTCTGACATGCTGACCCGGGCCCTGCAGGCGCATTGGGGCGAGCAAGGTGTGTGCATTGCGCTCCCCGCGTTGGTCGGTGATGCGGGTTCACCACCGCAGTGGGCCCTGCACGCCGCAACGGATGCCGAAGACGAGGCGCACCGTGCTGCGGCCTGTGTGCTGCGTCATGTCGAGCAGGGGCGGGTGCCCGTGGCCCTCGCGGCCACTGACCGCGCACTGATCCGCCGTGTCCTGGCCCACCTGGACAGCAGTGGCGTGTTGGTGCGCGACGAAAGCGGCTGGATTCTGTCCACCACGCGCGCCGCTTCACGGGTCATGGCCGTGCTGCAGGCCGCTGCGTGGAATGCCTCTTCCAACGAGGTGCTGGACTGGGTCAAACACACCCCAGCGCTGATGCCTGGCGAGGTCAATCGCCTGGAGCAATGGCTGCGCAAAGGTGTGGTGCAGCACTGGAGCGCCGCCGCCCAGTGGGGTTTGAAGGGCGACGTGGGTGCGCAGCCCCACCTGGCCCGCACCGTGGCCACCGTAGAAGCATGGCGCAACACCCTGCGCGCTGCACGGCCGCTGGCGCAGTGGCTACCCGCTTTGCGCACGGTGCTGGAGCAGGCCGGCCAATGGCAGGGTCTGCAGGCCGACCCTGCTGGCATGCGGGTGTTGGCAGCCCTGCGCCTTCAGGACGGTCAGCAGTCAGAGCTGGACGGCTGGGGCGACAGTGCGGGCCGCCGCATGACACTGGCCGAATTCACCCGTTGGGCCAAAGACGTGCTGGAGGCCGGGCGCTATGTGGCCGCGCAGGCGGCTGGTGCCCCCGTGGTGGTGGTGCCCATGCCGCAACTGCTGGGCCGCCCCTTCGCCGCCGCCGTGTTGCCGGGTTGCGACGAAAAGCGACTGCAACCTGCTCCCGAACCCGCTGGCGACTGGACACAGGCCCAGCGCGAGGCATGGGGCCTGCCTACGCGCCAGTCGCTGGAGGCTGCCCAGCGCGCCGCCTGGGCCCATGCCCTGCGCACGCCGGTGGTGGATGTGCTGTGGCGCACCGGTGACGAAGGGGGCGAGCCCCTGCTGGCCAGCGCGCTGGTGCTCGCCCTGCAGCTGGATGGTGCCGCCCTGCCTGGAGCCGATGAGCGCGGTGCGCGCGATGTGGTCGCCACTCCCACGCTACGCCCCTTGCCCGTTGGCCAGGCGCTGCCGGTGACCCACCTGTCATCCACGGCGTATTCCGATTTGCGCCACTGTCCTTACCGCTTCTTTGCCCAGCGCCAACTGGGCCTGCGCGAGGCCGACGAGCTGGATGCCGAAGTGGACAAGCGGGACTTTGGCACCTGGCTGCACGCGGTACTGCAGCACTTTCACGAGGCCTTGCTGGCGGAGCCGACCGATGGTCTGGATGAGCGACGTGTGCGCATGGACGCCGCCGCCGAGGCCGTCACCCGCGAGCAGCGTTTGCAGGACGGCGACTTTCTGCCCTTTGCCGCAGGCTGGACGCAACTGCGCGACGGCTACCTGCAATGGCTGGCAGGGCATGAGCAACAGGGCGCCACCTTCCGCCAGGCCGAGGTCAAGGCCCGCCAGCCGCTGGGCGATCTGGAACTCATCGGCACCATCGACCGCATCGATGGGGTCTCGTCCACCGGCGAGCCTGCGGTACTGGTGATTGACTACAAGACCGAAAGCGACAGCGTGACCCGCCAGCGCGTCAAGTCCGGGGCGGAGGACACCCAACTTGCTTTTTACGCGGCCTTGTTGAGCCACGACACCCTGCGTGCGGCTTATGTCAACGTAGGCGAGCGCGGCGAGACGCAGCTGCACGAACAAGACGAGGTGGTGCACCTGCGCGATGTGCTGATCGAAGGCATCCAGCACGACATGGCCCGCATCGCCGCCGGCGCGCCGCTGCCCGCGCTGGGCGAGGGATCGGTGTGCGAGTTCTGCGCCGTGCGCGGCCTGTGCCGCAAAGACTACTGGGCGGACGCTGAACAGGCGTTGCCCGCGCAAGAGACGCCATGACCGAGAGCCATTCCCCACCCGCCCAGGCCGCTTACGAACACAACGGCCGCCCCGTATCGCGCGAGGCCTTCTACGCCATCGCCTGTGACCCCGCACGCAGCGTGGCGGTGGAGGCCTGCGCCGGTGCGGGCAAGACCTGGATGCTGGTTTCGCGCATGCTGCGGGCGCTGCTCGACGGCTGCGCGCCGCACGAGATCCTGGCCATCACCTTCACCAAAAAGGCTGCGGGCGAGATGCGCCAGCGCCTGCAAGAATGGTTGGAGCAGTTCAGCCACAAGCCGCTCGAAGAACTCACTGCCGAGCTGATTGCAAGGGGAATCAGCCCCCAGGGCGCACTGGAAAAGCGCGAGGCGCTACAAAACCTATATCGCCAGCTGCTCACTGCGGGCCTCCCGGTGCAGATCCGCACCTTCCACAGCTGGTTTGCCGCGCTGCTGGGCACGGCGCCGCTGGCGCTGTTGCAGCAGCAGGGCCTGCCCGCGCACTTTGAGCTGCTCGAAGACGATGCCGAGGCGGTGCGCGAGGTGTGGCCCCCGTTCTTGCAGACTGTGGCTGAGAGCGCCAGCCTGCGCGCCGACTACGAAGCCGTGGTGGCCCGCCACGGCCGCTCGCAAACGCACAAGGCGCTGGCGGCGGCGCTGGCCAAGCGGGTGGAGTTCGATCTGGCCGACGAGGCGGGCGTGGTCGATGCCTCGGTGCCGCCGTTCCAGCAGGCCTACCCCGAACTGGCCGCATTGGCCGAGCCCGCCGATGCTTTGCAGACCGACGCTGCTCTTCAGCGCTGGCGCAGCCGTGCCAGCGCGCTGGGCGCAGAGGCCAACAAGACCCCTCAGAAAGCGGCTGACGCCATCATCGACGCGCTGGGCTGCACCGACCTGAACCAGCGCCTGGACCAATTGCGCCGTGCGATGTTCGTGGCCAAGGAAGACCGCCTGTCCAAGAACCTCGAGAAGTTCCCCGCCGCGCAAGAAGCCGAGCCCGAGCTGCAGCGCCTGCTCACCGCCCGCCGCCAGCACGAGGCCTGGCAGCACCAGCAGCGCATGGCCCGGCTGGCGCGTTGCCTCATCGCGCAGTTTGTGGCCGTCAAGCAGCAGCACGGCTGGGTGGACATGAACGATGTGGAGCGCACCGCCCTGGTCATGCTGGCGGACCCGGTGCTGTCGGGTTGGGTGCAGGAGCGGCTCGATGCCCGCATTCGCCATCTGCTGGTCGATGAGTTCCAGGACACCAACCCGCTGCAGTGGCAGGCGCTCCATGCATGGCTGTCGGGCTATGCGGGCTCGGGCGGCGGGTCGGGCGCGCCCAGCGTGTTCATCGTGGGCGACCCCAAGCAGAGCATCTACCGCTTTCGCCGCGCCGAGCCGCAGGTGTTCATCGCCGCGCAGGCCTTTGTGCGCGATGGGCTGGGCGGCGACCTGCTGAGCTGCGACCACACACGCCGTAACGCGCAGGGTGTGATCGGCGCCGTCAACGCCGTGATGGGCGAGGCCCAGGCGCAGCGCGAAACGAGTGGTTTTCGCGACCACACCACAGAATCCAAGCATCCCGGCCAGTTGCTGCGCCTGCCCGCCATCACCGATGCGGACGACGACAGCCAAGGCGCAGCCCGCGACGCCCTGGCCTGGCGCGACAGCCTGACCGAACCCCGGCACGAGGCTGAAGAAACCCAGCGCATGCGCGAATGCACCCAGGCCGCCGCCTGGGTGGCCGCGCAGATCGCCAGCGGCACGCCGCCCAAAGAGGTGCTGGTGCTGGCCCGCAAGCGCGACCGCCTGGCCAGCATGCAAGACGCCCTGCGCGCCCTCCACCTGCCCTGTGTGCAGCCCGAAAAGGCCGACCTGTTTGACGCGCCTGAGGTGCAGGACATGGTGGCGCTGCTCGACGTGCTGGTGTCGCCCACACACGACCTGTCTTTGGCCCGCGCGCTCAAGTCACCCCTGTTTGGCCTGGGTGACGACGTGCTGGTCGCGCTGGCGTTGTTGCGCCGCCAGCCGGAACACGCGGGCTGTAGCTGGTTTGATTTGCTATTGAAAAGTGAGCTGATAGCGCATGAATATCAAGCGCTTGGAGCCGTTTTGGCCCAATATCAGACGTGGGTGGGCACTTTGCCGCCCCACGACGCGCTGCACACCATTTACGAACACGGTGACGTGCTGGCCCGCTTTGCTGCCGCAGCACCTGTCACCCAGCGCCAGTCCGTGCAGGCCAATCTGCGCGCACTGCTGGCGGCATCGCTGCAGCACGACGGGGGGCGCTACCTCACGCCCTATGCCTTTGTGCGGGCCATGAAAAAGGGCGGTGTGCGCGCCCCAGGCCGGGCGGATGCGCAGGCCATCCGCTTGCTGACGGTGCATGGTGCCAAAGGGCTGGAGGCCGATTGCGTGCTGCTGCTCGATACCGACACCCGTCCACAAAAGGCCGAGACCATGGGCGTGTTGGTGGACTGGCCTGGCGAGCAGGCCGTGCCGTCTGCCTTCGTCTTTTTGGCCAGCGAATCGAACCCGCCACCCAGCGCAGTGGATGCGCTCGCCGCCGAGCAGCAGGCCCGCAGCCGCGAGGAACTGAACATGCTCTACGTGGCCATGACGCGTGCCAAGCATTGCCTGGCCCTGTCGTCTGTGCAGCCCGGTAACTCGGCCCCCGGCAGTTGGTGGAATCGGCTCGCTCCCTTGGTCACTGAAGTGGACACGCAGGCGTTGGCCCCCGCAGAACATGCCGTGGCGGCCGTAGCGCCCGCCCAGACCTTCACCATCCCCTGCCTGCCCGCGCTGCCCGAGGCGCTGCAAAGCGCGCGCGTGCAAACCGATGCGGGATTGCCGGGCGACAGCCCTGTGGCCATGCCGGGCGACGGAGAGTCCACCCCCTTGTCGCGCCAGGGCGATGCCATGCACCAGCTGCTGGAGCAAGCCGGCGTGGCTGGTGCCCCACTGGCCGACTTGCGCGCCCAGGGTTGGGCTGCCGCGCGCATTGCCCGCCTGGCTCTGGACCACGACATTGCCCCCGCTGCCGCCGAGTTGGCTGCCCGCATGGCGCAGGCCATTCTGGCGGGCGAGGGGGCCTGGGCGTGGGACGCTGCCCTGGTGCAGACCGCCATCAACGAAGCCCCGCTGCACTACCAGGGGCAGAGCCTGCGCATCGACCGCTTGGTGCAGCGCCGCGCTGCACGCGCTGGCGATGCAGAGGCCGGCTGGTGGGTGCTGGATTACAAAAGCGCCACCCAACCCCAGCGCCAGCAGGCACTGGTGGCCCAGTTGCAGCGTTACCGCGAAGCCGTACAGGCCCTGATGCCGGGCGAGGTGGTGCATGCCGCCTTTCTCACGGGCGATGGGCGGTTGGTAATGGTGGGCGATGCGCAGGGCTCAGCAGGGGCATCGGCGGCCCAGGCCCTTGTGGTGGGGCATACTCGCCCGCCCGTTGCCCCCATTGCGCCGGTTGCTCCAGCACAACCAGAGCGCGCGCCCACCGCGCCAGGCCCTGCGGATTCTCCGCAAGGCTCCCTGTTCTGACGTGCCGCCCCCGCAACGCGCTCCTTTATTCAGCAAGGCCCTCACGTGTCCCATCCCCTTCTTCCTTCCGATACATCCCCTGCACTTGCCCAGTCTGCGGAGGCTTTGCAGTGCGACGTGGCCGTCATCGGCGGTGGCCCTGCGGGGCTCATGGCCGCAGAGGTGTTGGCCCAAGCGGGGGTGGCCGTGCACGTGTTTGACGCCATGCCTTCGGTGGGCCGCAAGTTTTTGCTCGCGGGCAAGGGCGGGCTCAACCTCACGCATTCCGAGCCGCACGCGCCTTTTGTGAGTCGCTATGCCGGGCGCGAACCACAGATTGAGCCCCTGATTCAGGCTTTTGGCGGCCCCGAGATGCGCGCTTGGGCGCAAGGGCTGGGGGTGGAGACCTTTGTGGGCACTTCGGGCCGCGTGTTTCCAGCCGACATGAAGGCCGCGCCGCTGCTGCGCGCCTGGCTGCAGCGCTTGCGCGGGCAGGGAGTGCTGTTCCACATGCGCCACCGCTGGCTGGGCTGGGCCGAGGAGGGGGTGCTGCGCTTTGCCGCACCGGCAGGCGAGGTGCGGGTGGCCGCCAAGGCGGTGGTGCTGGCGCTGGGCGGCGGCAGCTGGGCGCGCCTGGGGTCTGATGGTGCCTGGGTGCCGCTGCTGGCGCAGCGCGGCGTGGTTGTGGCTCCGCTGCGCCCGTCCAACTGCGGCTTTGATGTGCTGCTTGCAGACGCACCTGCGGGCGAGACGCGCCGCGCCTTTCTGCAGGAGCTGCTGGGCCGCACGCCTGCGCCCACCGTGGGCTGGACGCCGCATTTTGCCGAGAAGTTTGTGGGCCAGCCCTTCAAGACCGTGGCGCTCAGCTTTACCGACAGCCGGGGCCACAGCTTCAGCCGCCGGGGCGAGTTCGTGGTCACGGCCACAGGCGTGGAGGGCAGCCTGGTCTATGCCGCCTCGCACCTCTTGCGCGACGAGGTGGAGGCCCATGGCCACGCCACGTTCCACCTCGACCTGCTGCCTGACCATGCGCCTGAGCGCGTGCTGGTGGAAGTGCGCCACCCGCGCGGTTCCCGGTCGCTCTCCAGCCACCTCAAGAGCCGCCTGGGCCTGGATGGCATCAAGGCGGGCATCCTGTACGAACACCTGGGCAAGGACGGCATGAACGACCCCGTGGCCCTGGCCCATGCGATCAAGGCGCTGCCCATCACCGTGGTGGCTGCGCGCCCGCTGGACGAGGCCATCAGTACGGCGGGCGGTGTGGCTTTTGAAGCGATGGACGCACACCTCATGGCGACGGCGTTACCAGGTGTGTTCTGCGCGGGAGAAATGCTGGACTGGGAGGCGCCCACCGGGGGCTATCTGCTGACCGCCAGCATGGCCAGCGGCCGTGTGGCGGGAGAGGGGGCGCTGCGCTGGCTAGGGCAGTCCGCAGGGGCTTGAGCGGCCGCTGAAGCGCACGGCTCGCCGTGGAAATACTGGAGAGAGGGAAGTTTTTGCGCGACCGCGCAAAAAGAAAGAAGAAGTTGACGAGCCTTACCCCCGGCACTGACTCCACAGTTAGGGCTGCTTGGTTCCCCACCTGACCCGGTTGGCCGCTTCACCATGCGAGGAGGCCCGTCACTGCCGATTGTACGTCGGATGAAGGCCCTGATTTTTCAGTGGCTGTTTTGTTTGCCCTGGTGGCGCCAGGGGCGCATGGCCCAGCCCGTAGAATCGACAGCATGTCCTACCTCGTGCTCGCCCGCAAGTACCGTCCCCGCAATTTCACCGAGATGGTGGGGCAGGAACATGTGGTCCAGGCCTTGTCGAATGCGCTGACCCAGCAGCGCCTGCACCACGCCTACCTGTTTACCGGTACGCGCGGCGTGGGCAAGACCACGGTGTCGCGCATCCTGGCCAAGTCGCTCAACTGCCAGGGGGCGGATGGCACTGGCGGCATCACCGCTACGCCCTGCGGCGTGTGCCAGGCCTGCACCGACATCGACAGCGGCCGCTTTGTGGACTACACCGAGCTGGACGCGGCCTCCAACCGGGGCGTGGACGAAGTGCAAAGCCTGCTGGAGCAGGCGGTCTACAAGCCGGTGCAGGGGCGCTTCAAGGTCTTCATGATCGACGAAGTGCACATGCTGACCAACACGGCGTTCAACGCCATGCTCAAGACGCTGGAAGAGCCGCCTGAGTACCTCAAGTTTGTGCTGGCCACGACCGACCCGCAGAAGGTGCCGGTCACGGTGCTGAGCCGCTGCCTGCAGTTCAACCTGCGCCCCATGGCGCCTGAAACCGTCCTCTCGCATCTCACGCAGGTGCTGGCGACCGAGAACGTGCCTGCCGAGCCCCAGGCCTTGCGTCTGCTCTCGCGCGCTGCGCGGGGCTCCATGCGCGACGCACTGTCGCTGACCGACCAGGCCATTGCCTTTGGCAGCGGCCAGCTGCAGGAAGCCGGTGTGCGCCAGATGCTGGGTGCGGTGGACCGCTCCTATGTGTTCCGGCTCATCGAAGCGCTCGCCCAGGGTGACGGGAAAACCGTGGTGGAGACCTCGGACACGCTGCGCATGAACGGGCTGTCTGCCGCCTCCACGCTCGAAGAGATGAGTGCCGTGCTGCAGCGCATGGCCGTGTTCCAGGCCGTGCCCCAGATGGCCGGTGCCGTGGACGCAGACGACCCCGAGGCTGCTGAAACAGCCCGCCTGTCTGCACTGATGCCCGCCGATGAAACGCAGTTGCTCTACAGCCTGTGCCTGCACGGGCGCGGCGAGTTGGGCCTGGCGCCCGACGAGTACGCGGCACTCACCATGGTGCTGCTGCGTCTGCTGGCCTTCAAGCCAGCCAGCGGCGTCGGCGAATCGGCTGAAAAAAAAACTCTGACGCGGGCTGAAACGCCCCCCTCAGGCGCTGTTGCATCAATTGCAGCAGCCCCTGCTGCAGTGGTGGCCACGCCGGGGCCTGTGGGGGGGGCAGCGGTGAAGCCCCCCCAGGCCCTGCCTGTGCCGTCGGCGCCTGCAGCTCCGGTGCGTGCTGCCCCGCCGGCCCCGTCTGTGGCCCCCGCGCCTGCAGTCCCGGCAGTGGCTGCAGGCACCGCACCTTCTGGCGCCGGAGACCATCCATCAGAGTCGTTCAACGATTCTGAGCCCCCCCCATGGCCAGGTTCTGACGAGCCCGGTACTGTGACCACTGCAGCTGCGCCCGCTGCCACTGTGTTGCCGGTACGCACCACCGAGAGGTTTGAGCAAAATCCCGATGTAGCGCAATCATTTAAAGCACAGAATGCTCCTGAATATGTAGCAATCCCGGTGCGTGAGTCCCCCGAGCCCGGCGAGCGGTTGCAGCCGCTTCCACTGTCTGCACCGACCCCGGTATCTGCCCGCTACACCCCCACCGAAGAGGGGGACGTCTGGCATGCCACGGTGCAGCAACTGGTGGCAGCAGAGGCCATCACGGCGCTGGTGCGTGAACTGGCCCTGCAGTCGCAGCTGGTGGCGCGCGACGGTGGTCACTGGCTGTTGCGTGTCGAGCGCGAATCGCTCAATCAGCCGACGGCGCGCGAGCGCCTGCGTGCGGCCCTTGAAGCTGCGGGCCATGCGACCCAGATCAGCGTGGAAGTAGGCGTGGTCATCGACAGCCCCGCCCGTCGCAACGCCGCCGCCGCCGCCGAGCGCCAACGCCGCGCGGAAGAAATCGTGCACAACGACCCCTTCGTGCAATCGCTGATGCGTGACTACGGCGCGAGAATCGTGCCGGGCAGTATCAAACCTGCATGACGGACAACCTCTGTTACTCATTTCACTAGAAACTGAAAAGGAAACCACACCATGTTCAACAAAGGACAACTCGCCGGCCTCATGAAGCAAGCCCAGGCGATGCAGGACAACCTCAAGAAGGCCCAGGACGAACTGGCTTTCATCGAGGTGGCGGGTGAATCGGGCGCGGGTCTGGTGAAGGTGGTCATGACCTGCAAGCACGACGTCAAGCGCATCACCATCGACCCGAGCCTGCTGGCCGAGGACAAGGACATGCTGGAAGACTTGGTGGCGGCTGCGTTCAATGCGGCGGTGCGCAAGGCGGAGGAGACATCTTCGGAGAAGATGGGCAAGCTAACGCAAGGTATGCCAGGCCTCCCCGGCGGCATGAAATTCCCTTTCTGAGGGTTGGCTACCGAGCGGGTCATCTGCGTCGTTGGGCGGTGCTCGCCATCCTCACGTACTTCAAGTACGTTCCGGTGGCTGTGCTCCGTCCGCCTAGCAGCTGATCCCGCTCGCTACGCCCTTGAGGGCGGGGTGTGAAGGCAAGGACCACATGCCTGTTGTTTTGCTGGCATCCTTTGGGGCTGAGCTTGTCGAAGCCTTGCCCCGCTCGTTCCTCACATCTTTCCTGCATCACTCGTTTCCATGTCCACCACCAACTCCCTCGACGTTCTGATCCAGGCGCTGCGCCGGTTGCCGGGAGTGGGGGTGAAGTCTGCGCAGCGCATGGCGTTCCATCTGCTGCAGCATGATCGCGAAGGGGCGCAGGCCCTGTCGCGGGCGCTCTCGGAAGCGGTGGGCACGGTGCACCACTGCGCGCGTTGCCATACGTTCACCGAGGCCGAGGTGTGCAGCACCTGCCTGGACCCTGACCGCGATGCCACGCGGCTGTGCGTGGTGGAGACGCCCGCTGACCAGTCTGCACTGGAGCGCACGGGGGCCTTCAAGGGGTTGTACTTCGTGTTGATGGGGCGGCTCAGCCCGCTCGATGGTGTCGGTCCCAAGGAGATCGGCCTACACAAGCTCATGGAGCGCGCAACGGATGGCACCGTTCAGGAGGTGATCCTGGCCACCAACTTCAATGCCGAGGGGGAGGCGACTGCGCATGTGATCAGCGAAGCGCTGAAGAGCCGTGGGTTACATGTCACGCGGCTCGCGCGCGGCGTGCCTGTCGGTAGTGAGCTGGAGTACGTGGACCTGGGAACGATCGCGCATGCGCTGGTGGATCGCCGGTGACGCCAAGGCGCCTGCCAGCCCGTCGTCCCGACAATGTCTGCGGCTAAAATACTCTCAATTTAATAGCTACCAGCGCTTGTATTTGCTGCGCTGTTGCCCTCAAAAGCCTCGAAAATGAATACCACCTTGCACGTCGCGCGGTTCACCGTGGCCTATTGGTGCGTGCTGTTCGCAGCACTGCTGCCCATCGCTTGTGCCTGGTTGGCCAAAAGTGGCAACTTTGGCAAGTCCCGCAAAGAAGGCGGTTTTGACAACCACGATCCGCGCGGTTGGCTCTCGCGGCAGACTGACTGGCGCGGACGTGCCAACGCAGCGCAGGCCAACAGCTTTGAAGCGCTGCCGTTTTTCATCGGCGCGGTCATCATTGCGCACCTGCTGGGCGCGGGGCAGACGTTGCTGGACCTGCTGGCGTTGTTGTATGTCTTCCTGCGCATCTTCTACGTGATGATGTACGTGGCCGACATGCCGATGGCCCGCAGCGCAGTCTGGGCCGGCGGTTTTCTGGTCAATATTGCCATCCTGTTCATCGGTTACCGTTGAGCGCCCCGGGTGCGCGCCACCCGTCTTGCGGTGTGCTGCGGTTGAAGGCTGTCTATCGCGGTACGTAGTAACCCGCAAGGATTCACCCTGATGCGGCTTTGCCTGTGCTGCGGCACGATTGTTGCAATGCAGCATTGTCTTTTTGCCTGATTCCATGTCTCTGCCTCCACTCACCCGCCGCGCCTTTGGCGCCGTATCTGCCTTGTCGGCGGCTGCGGTGTGGGCGCCTGCCATCCGGGTGCGTGCGCAGACAGATGGCGCGGCTCTCGGGCGGGTGACCGTGGCGGTCGGAGGGCAGGGCGTTCTGTACCACCTGCCGCTGGCGCTGGCCGATGCGCTGGGGTACTTCCGCCTCGAGGGCCTGGACGTGGTGGTGCGGGACTATTCGGCGGGAGCGCATGCTTGGCAGGCGGTACAGGACGGTGCGGCAGATGTCTGTTCCGGTGCCTTCGAGCACGTGTTGCGTGCGCAGGCGCGAGGTCATGCGTACCGCGCGCTGGTGCTGCAGGGGCGGGCCCCGCAGCTGGCGATGGGTGTGTCACTGCGGTCGGTGCCTGCGTACAAGGACCTGGGCGACCTGGCGGGGCGCAAGGTGGGTGTGTCGTCGGTGGGCTCATCCACCCATCTGGCGGCCAGCCTGATGCTGATGCGTGCGGGCGTGCCGTTGCGCGATGTGGGTTTTGTGGGGGTGGGCTCGGGCACCAATGCCATGAACGCGCTGCGTTCCGGCCAGGTGCACGCACTGTGCCATGCCGATCCCATCATGACCTTGCTGGAGCAGAAGGCGGACACCCGCATCGTGGGCGATCTGCGCTCTCTCAAGGCAGCGCAAGACATGTTCAGTGGCACCATGCCCGCCAGTTGCCTGTATGCCCCGCAGGCCTTCATCCAGAAGCAGCCTGCCCAGGCCCAGGCATTGGTCAATGGCGTTGTGCATGCGCTCAAGTGGCTGCAGACGGCAGCACCGGCAGACCTGGTGAAGGCGGTGCCTCCGGCCTACCTGATGGGCGACCGGGGGCTCTATCTGGCGGCGTTCAGCCGGGTGCGCGAGACCTACTCCACCAACGGACTGATGCCGGACGAAGGTCCGGCTACCGCGCTGCGCGTGTTGTCGCGCGTGCTGCCCGAACTGGCCGAGGCCAAAGTCGAACTGGCGCGTACGTCCAGCAACGATCTGGTGCGCAAAGCCCGCCAAAAGTACAGCGTCTGACAAGCCGCTGCGGCGGGAGACCCCAAGGGCCTGCTTACCTCCCCTGCGAGACCGTCAACAGGCGCTGAGGGCCCTGGCATCGACTACAGTGTCAGTCGCCTGCCCACCTGCCACTGCACCGCAATCACACCGTGCGATACGCATTGCGCAGGCTACGCACGCAGCATTTGTGCTGCGCCATTCCCGTGCCATTTTTCAAGGACTATCCACCATGTCGCTGAGCCTCAGCATCGGCCCGCTCGTCTCCCTGATCGCAGGCATCCTCATCCTGGTCATGCCGCGTTTGCTCAGCACCATCGTGGCGCTTTATCTCATCATCATGGGAATCCTGGGGCTGCTGGGCATGCACACGCTCCGGTTCTGATGCATGGGCCCAGCGACCGGCCAAGCAATGCCGGGCTCGCCAGTCCCAGGCGGCTTTGCTGAGGCGTCTGCGGCTCAGCGGCGCTTGACCTTGGAGGGGGATCCGCCACGCCGCGCAGGCGCTGGAGCCTGGCGTTTGCCCGCGGTGGCGGCCGATGCGCGAGCGCTGCCGCCGCTGCTGCGCGCCTGACTCTGGCGCACCGGCAGGTACACCACAATCTGCTGGCCCACCTTGAATGCGGCATTCGCCCGCACATCGTTCCAGTCCGCCACGTTGGCGGCTGCCAACTTGTAGCGCCGCGCAATGCTGGCCACCGTGTCGCCCTTGCCGGCCCGCACCGTGGTGCGGCGGGTGACGATCTCGGGGGTAAGGCTCAGTTGGCCATTGTCGGCCAAGTGGGACGACACGTCTTGCCGGGTGGTCGTGGAGCGGGGCACCATCAGCGCCGAGCCTGCTTTGATGAGCATGCGCGGCGGGATGTTGTTCATGCTGCGCAGATCCGCCTCGCTCATGCCGGCACGTTGTGCCGCCTCGGCCACCGTCATGGTGGTGGGTACAGACCACACGGTCCAGCTCGCGTACTGGCCTTCACGCTTGGCCTCCAGGTTGCGCTGGAAGACCTTGGCGTTGTCCCAGGGCAGCAGGATTTGCGGCGTCCCGGCGGCGAGGATCACGGGTCGCTTGTACGACGGGTTGAGGGCACGGAAGTCTTCCTCGCGAATACCCGCCAGTGTGGCCACCAGCGACACATCGATGTCGTGCGTGATGTCCACGGTCTGGAAGTAGGGGTGGTTCTCGATCAGTGGCAACTCTGTGCGGAAGGCATCGGGGTTGGCCACGATGTTCTTGACCGCCTGCAGCTTGGGCACATACATGCGGGTTTCCGCAGGCATGTTCAGGTCGGTGTAAGTGGTGCCCAGGCCCAGCTTCTGGTTGCGTGCAATGGCGCGGCTCACGCTGCCTTCACCCCAGTTGTAGGCGGCCAGGGCAAGGTGCCAGTCGCCAAACATGCCGTAGAGTTTTTGCAGGTAGTCGAGTGCCGCCCGGGTGGAGGCGAGCACGTCGCGGCGGTCGTCGCGGAAGGCGTTCTGCTTGAGGTCGAAATAATTGCCCGTAGCGGGCATGAACTGCCACATGCCTGCGGCCTTGGCGCTCGATACCGCTTGGGGGTTGAACGCGCTTTCAATGTAGGGCAGCAGCGCCAGTTCGGTTGGCATCCCACGGCGTTCCAGCTCTTCAACAATATGGAACAGGTACTTGCTGGAACGCTCCGTCATGCGCTGCATGTAGTCGGGGCGCGTGGCATACCACTGCTCGCGGTCCTGTACCAGCTCATGCTGCAGGTCGGGCATGGCAAAGCCGCGCCGGATGCGGTCCCACAAGTCGGCGGGGGCCGAGAGCGATGCCACCTCGCCACTCGTGGCTTGCGCGGCAGTGATGGGTTTGAGCGGGCCGTTGGGGATGACAGGGGTGTGGGGCGACGCAGGGCCCTTGGTGCTGGTGGTGTTTCCGCTGGCGGACGCCTGGTCGGGCGTCGAGCCCGTAGTGGCGCAGCCTGTCAGCCACAAAAGGCCGGCCAGGCAGGCAATGTGCAAAATTTTCATCGGAACTCGTTTTTCCATTGACGCAGCGCGGCCAGCACCGCTACGGCGTCGTCAAGGGGCACCTGCGCGTCGTAGCCCTGGGCGGCTTGCGCCACCGGGCCCTGCCGCACGCGCAGAAAGGGGTTGATGTCTCGCTCCAGCGCCATGTGCGAAGGCAGTGTGGGCTGGTTCTGCGCCCGCAGGGCTTCGCATTGGCTGCTGTAGTGGAGCAGGGCGGCGTTGCCAGGTTCCACGGCCCGCGCAAACTTCAGGTTAGACAGTGTGTACTCGTGTGTGCAACACACCCGGGTGTTGCCAGGCAGTGCCGCCAGCCGGTCCAGCGAGTCGAGCATTTGCGCAGGTGTGCCTTCAAACAGCCGGCCGCAACCGCCTGAGAACAGCGTATCGCCACAAAAAAGCAGGGGCGCACTGTCCATCTCGGGGCAGTAGTAGGCAATGTGGCCCGCCGTGTGCCCTGGCACGCCGATCACCTGGAACTGCAGCCCCAGCGCGTTGACGGTATCGCCTTGCGCCAGCCGCTCCAGCGGCTCGGGCATGCGCTCCCGCGCTGGGCCATACACCCGTGCACCGGTGGCTTGGCGCAGGGCATCGACTCCGCCGACATGATCGGCATGGTGGTGCGTGACTAGAATGGCTTGTAATGACAGGCCCCAGCGGTGCAAGGCCTGCTCCACCGGCGCGGCTTCTCCCGGGTCCACAACGATGGCCTGGCGGCCGTCGTGCAGCATCCAGATGTAGTTGTCGGTAAAGGCGGGCAGCGGTAGCAAGTTCATGAGCGATCAAATTATAGGTTTGCACCACTGGTTCGACTCCCCCCCTGGCCGCTACCTGCTCGCATGGGAGCAGGCACGCTTTGACGAGGCGGTGGCCGATATTTTTGGCTATCACAGTCTCCAGCTCGGCATGCCGCTGCTGGACGGGCTGCGCGCCAACCGCATGCCCCATCAGTGGCTGGCCATGGGGCAGGAGGCCGTGGAGGGCTCCATCGCCTTTGTGGAGACCGGTGATGACGATGGGCCGCTGCAGCGCCGCGCGGTGGACCTGCTCACCGAGCCTGTGGCCTTGCCCTTCCCCGCAGCGAGCCTGGACCTGCTGGTGTTGCCCCACACGCTGGAGTTGAGCATCGACCCCCATGCCGCGCTGCGCGAGGTGGAGCGGGTGCTGGTCCCTGAAGGGCGTGTGGTCATCAGCGGCCTGAACCCCACCAGCCTGTGGGGCCTGCGGCAGCGGCGTGCGCGGCTGTACCAGCGCCTGGGGCGGGGCACGCTGTACCTGCCCGACGTGGGCGAGTTCATCGGCTATCGCCGCCTGCGCGATTGGCTGCGGCTTTTGAACTTCGAGGTCGAATCTGCCCGATTTGGCTGTTATCGTCCAGCGGTGCGCAGCGCGCAGTGGCTGGAGCGTTTTGGCTGGATGGACCCTTTGGGTGAGAAATGGTGGCCCATTCTGGGTGCCGCGTATTTTCTGGTGGCCGTCAAACGGGTGCATGGCATGCGTTTGCTGGAGCCCGCCTGGCGCACCCAGCGTCAGCGTGCTGCGGGCTCCGTGCCCGTCGCCAACCGGGTGACCCAACGCGTGGACAATCCTTCGCGGGCTGCGCCTGCTGCGGCTCGACACAAGCCTTGAGCATAGCCTTCTGCGGTTGCCACGGGCTTCCATGCCCGGTCGTAGCAACCAATCACCACATTGTCAGGAACAGAGTTTGAACCAGGTAGAGATTTACACCGATGGTGCCTGCAAGGGCAACCCGGGCCCCGGCGGGTGGGGCGTGTTGCTGCGCTCCGGCGCGACCGAAAAAGAGCTGTTTGGCGGCGAACTGGGTACCACCAACAACCGCATGGAGCTGATGGCGGTGATTGAGGCGCTGTCGGCCCTCAAGCGCCCCTGTGCCGTGACGCTGTACCTGGACAGCGAGTACGTGCGCAAGGGCATTACCGAGTGGATCCATGGCTGGAAGGCCAAGGGCTGGCGCACGGCCTCCAAGCAGCCGGTCAAGAACGTGGAGCTGTGGCAGCGGCTGGATGCGCTGGTCAGCACCGGCGGACACCGGATCGAATGGCGCTGGGTGAAAGGGCATTCGGGCGACCCGGGCAATGAGCGGGCCGACGCGCTGGCCAACCGGGGCGTGGACCAGGCCCTGGGCCGCAGGTAGATCCATCGCCAGCTGCTCACCGCATGCAAGCCTCTTCGGAGGCTTTTTTTGTGCCCGCGTCCGATGCGGCCAGTACGGCCATCACACACCAGCGGCGAATGCTCCGGGATATTGCTGCGGGTGGCTGCGGCTGCACACACCCACTGTTACATTGTGTGACTGCGCATCCCACCTCACTGGATTGATTGACCCATGGCGTCCAAGAGCAAGTACAAGTACCTCGTTTTCGCTGTCATCGGCATCGCTGCCGCATCGGGCGCTGCCTGGTGGCTGCAGAAACCCGTGCAGCCGCAGCAGCGTGCCGAGGCCGGGGCGGGCGGTGCAGGCGCTGGCGCATCGGCTGGTGGCACCGCGCCCGCTGGTTCTGGCCGCCCCGTGGCCGTGGAAACGGTGACCGTGCGGCAGATGGCGCTGCGCGACGATGCCGAAGCCGTGGGAAGCCTGCGGTCGCGCCAGAGCGTGATGCTGCGGCCCGAGGTGGGCGGGCGCATCACCCAGCTCAACTTCCGTGACGGCCAGCGTGTGCGGCGCGGGCAAGTGCTGGTGCAGCTGGATGACCAGCTGCCGCGTGCGCAGATCCAGCAAAGCCAGGCCGAGTTGTCGATTGCGCGGGCCAACCACAAGCGCAATCAGGAGCTGGTGGCCCAGGGCTTCATCAGCCAGCGTTCGGTGGACGAGAGTGCGGCCAACCTCGAAGTGGCCCAGGCCAAGCTGGCTTTGGCCCAGGCCACGGCCCAGCGCCTGAAAATCCTGGCCCCGTTCGATGGCATCGCAGGCATTCGGGGCGTGAACGTTGGCGACTACCTCAAGGACGGGGCCGATATCGTCAACATCGAAGACCTTGATGCGGTGTATGTCGATTTCCGCCTGCCCGAGCGGTTGCAGGGCAAGGTGCGCCCGGGGCAGACCGCGCAGGTCACGTTTGATGCACTGCCGGGCGCGCGTTACGCCGCCGTGGTGCAGGCCATCAGCCCACAGATCGATGCTGATGGGCGGGCCATCGCGGTGCGTGGCTGCATCGACAACCGCCGCCTGCAGCTGCGCCCCGGCATGTTCGCGCGGGTGACGACCGTGTTTTCCGAACGCAGCGACGCGCTTGTGGTGCCCGAGGAAGCCATCGTTCCCGACGGCACCAGCCCCTATGTGCTCAAGGTGGTGGAAGGCAAGGAGCCCAGCAGCAAGGTGACGCGCCGCACGCCTGTCAAACTGGGCGTCCGTTCACCTGGGTGGGTGGAGGTGGTGGACGGCTTGAGCGCCGGAGATTTGGTGGTCACGGCGGGCCAGCAGCGCATCCGCAAGGACGGCACCGAGGTGCGCGTGGTGGAGCTGGGCAAGCAGGGCAACGGTGGTGCGGCGGCCGCGGCAACGCGGCCGGCTTCGGGCGCTTCAGGTGCTGCGACTGGGGCGGGCCAAAAGGCATCGCCGGTGGCTGATGCGCCTGCGCAGAGCACCTCTGCGGCATCGGCATCTCCATCTCCTGCTGCTGCCCCCTCGGGGGCCCGCGTGATGGCGGCTCGCAGCGAACCCGATCCGCTGCCCGGCCCCAACCCTTGCCAGCTGGCCGGAGCCTCCAGCCGGTCCACGCCCTCTGGCAGCCGCCCTCCCGTCTGACGGACTGCCGTCCTTACCCTCTGATGCCTATGGACTGCCATGCAACTCGCTGAAATCTCCATCCGCCGGCCGGTGTTTGCCACCGTGCTGTCACTGCTGGTGCTGTTGATTGGCGCGGTGAGCTTCACACGCCTGTCGGTGCGCGAATACCCCAAGATCGACGAACCCGTGGTCACCGTCAGCGTGCGGTATGCGGGCGCGTCGGCCGAGGTTATCGAATCGCAGGTGACCAAGCCGCTCGAAGACTCCATCGCCGGTATCGACGCCGTGGATGTGATCACCTCCATCAGCCGGGCCGAGCAAAGCCAGATCAGCGTGCGCTTTCGCCTGGAGAAGGACGCTGACAACGCCGCCGCTGAAGTACGCGACCGCACCGCCCGTGTGCGCAACCGCCTGCCGCTCGCGGTGGATGAGCCCGTGATTGCCAAGGTGGAGGCCGATGCATCGCCCGTGCTGTGGCTCGCCTTCAGCAGCGATACACGCAGCCCGCTGGAGATCAATGACCTGATCAACCGCATCGTCAAGCCCCGTTTGCAGACGGTGACCGGTGTGGCGGATGTGCCGATTTATGGCGAGCGCAAATACGCCATGCGCGTGTGGCTGGACCCCGAGCGCATGGCCGGCTATCGCTTGACCACGCAGGACGTGGAAGACGCCATCCGCCGCAATAACCTGGAGCTGCCGGCAGGCCGCATTGAATCGCAGCAGCGCGAGTTCAGCGTGACGTCCCAGACCGACCTGAAAACCCCGGCGCAGTTTTCCGACATCGTGATCCGCACGGTCAATGGGTTTTCGGTGCGCGTGCGTGATGTGGCACGGGTTGAAGAAGGCCCCGCCAGCGACCGCAGCCGCGTGCGGCTCAATGGCCGCGATGCGATCTCGGTGGGTGTGATCCGCCAGGCCACGGCCAACCCGCTGGAGCTGTCCAAAGGCGTGCGCGCCATGATCCCCTTGCTCAAAGCCGACCTGCCGCCAGACATCGGCATCGACATTGCCAACGACAACTCGCTGTTCATCGACCGCTCCATCAAGAGCGTGTACTCCACCATCATCGAGGCCGTGGTGCTGGTGGCCCTGGTGATCTTTGTGTTCTTGCGCACGTTCCGTGCGTCCATCATCCCCATCATCACCATCCCGGTCAGCCTGGTGGGCAGTTTTGCGCTGATGTCGCTGGCCGGCTTTTCGATCAACACGCTCACGCTGCTGGCGCTGGTGCTGGCCATTGGCCTGGTGGTGGACGACGCCATCGTGATGCTGGAGAACATCTACCGCCACATCGAAGAGGGGCTCGACCCGTTTTCTGCCGCCATCAAAGGCGCACGCGAAATCGGATTTGCCATCGTGGCCATGACGCTCACGCTGGTGGCGGTGTATGCGCCACTCGCATTCACACCCGGCCGCACGGGGCGCTTGTTCGTGGAGTTTGCGCTGGCGCTGGCCGGAGCCGTGGTGGTGTCGGGCTTTGTGGCGTTGACGCTCTCGCCCATGATGTGCTCGCTGCTGCTCAAGCACAACCCGAATCCCAATTGGTTTGACCGCTCCATGGAGCGTTGGCTCACCGCACTCTCGGATGCCTATGGCCGCCTGCTGCGCTGGATCGTCACGGCCCGCTGGGGTGGTGCGGGCGCGGGGCGCAGTGGCGTGCGGGGTGCGCTGTTCCAGGCACGCTGGATCGTGCTGGGCGTCATGGCCCTGAGCGGCGCGGCGCTGGTGCTGGTGTTCCCCAGCATGCGGCAGGAGCTTTCTCCGCTGGAAGACCGGGGCACCATTTTGGCCAGTGTGACCGCGCCCGACGGCGCTACGCTGGACTACACCAACCGCTATGCGCTGGAGCTGGAAAAGATCGGCAACACCTACCCCGAATTCGACCGCGTGTTTGCCAACATTGGCAACCCCACGGTGGCGCAAGGCAGCGTGATCTACCGCACCGTGGACTGGGAAAAGCGCGACCGCACCACGCTGGCCCTGGCCAAGGAGCTCCAGCCCAAGGTGGCGGGCCTGCCCGGCGTGAATGCCTTCCTGATCACGCCGCCATCGCTGGGCCAGGGCTTTCGCTCGCGGCCACTCACCTACGTGATCCAGACCTCGGACAGCTACGAAAACCTGAGCAAGGTGGTGGCTGCCTTCATGGCCGAGATTGCGCAGAACCCCGGCATCGTGTCCCCCGACGTGGACCTGCGCCTGAACAAGCCCGAGCTGCGGATCGAGGTCAACCGTGAACGCGCCGCCGACCTGGGCGTGAGTGTGGAAGTGGTGGCAAAAGCCATCGAGACCATGCTGGGCGGCCGCACCGTCACACGTTACAAACGCGATGCCGAGCAGTACGACGTGATCGTGCAGACCGAGGCGCGGGGCCGCACCACGCCCGAGAACATCGACACCATCTACGTGCGCGGGCGCAATGACGCGATGATTCCGCTGACCAGTCTGGTCAAAGTGCGGGAGAGCGTGAGCCCGCGCGAGCTGAACCACTTTGGTCAGCGCCGCTCGGCCACCATCACGGCCAACCTTTCGTCCGACTACTCGCTGGGCCAGGCCATCACCTTCATGAACGAGACGGCGGCCAGGGTGCTCAAGCCCGGCTACACCACCGACCTGAACGACACCTCGCGCGAGTTCAAGAACTCGCAAGGCGCGCTGGGCGTGGTGTTTGTGCTGGCGCTGGTGTTCATCTTCCTGGTGCTTGCCGCGCAGTTTGAGAGCTTCATTGACCCGCTGGTCATCATGGTGTCGGTGCCGCTGTCGATGATCGGCGCGCTGCTGGCGCTCAAATGGAGCGGCGGCTCGCTCAACGTGTATTCGCAGATCGGGCTGATTACGCTCGTGGGGCTGATCACCAAACACGGCATCCTGATCGTGGAGTTCACCAACCAGCTGCGCGAAGAGGGCATGGAGATGGTGGACGCGCTGGTCAAGGCCTCGGCCCAGCGACTGCGCCCCATCCTGATGACCACGGGGGCCATGGTGCTGGGCGCCATTCCCCTGGCTTTGGCCTCGGGCGCTGGCGCCGAAACGCGCACCCAGATCGGCTGGGTGATTGTGGGTGGCATGTCGCTGGGCACGCTGCTCACCATTTTTGTGGTGCCCACCATGTACACGCTGTTTGCCCGCAAAGCGGTGCCGGGGGCCAACACAGCGGTGGCTGTGGATCAGCCGGCCCACCCGCTGCACCCGCACGACTATGTGGCCAAGTAGCCTTCAGTGGGAGTGCAAAGCGAGCTGCCAAAACAGCAAAAGCAAAGCAAGACAAGAAAGGGCCCGGCAGGGCCCTTTCTGCTTTCTGTTGTGCAGTGCCAGCGTGAGGACGGTCTGGGTCCAGCGGGTTGCAGCGCGGGTGGCTTAGGCCAGCACCGCCTGCACCGCGTCCTGCAATTCCTGGCCGTTCTGCGGGCGCACCAGGCGCGCTACTTCCTTGCCGTCCTTCATAAAGACCAGTGTTGGCCACAGCTTCACGCCGAACGTTCGGCCCAGGCGCTGGCCAGGGCCGTCTTCCACCTTGACGTGGGCAATGTCCGCGCGGTCCCTCAGGGCGGTTTCGATCAATGGCTGGGCGCGCTGGCAGTGGCCGCACCAGGGGGTGCCGAACTCGACCACCGTGGCGCCGGGCAGGCGGTCCACATCGTTTCGGGATGGGGGTTGTGCAAGGTGTTGGGCGGCGTAGGGCATGGCGTGATTCGCGGTTTGTGAACAGGGCGAGAGGCTGGTTTCAGGTTACCTTGACGGCCGATGCCATGCACCGGCTGGCGGCGCATTGCCGTGTCAGATCACGCCCTCAAACACCATCACGTCCACTGCATCGCCCACCGCCACGTTGCCCTGCCCGTGGTGCAGCACGATGAGCCCGTTGGCCTGCACCATGGAGCTGAGCACGCCCGAGCCCTGGTTGCCGGTGGTGCGCACCTGCAGTGTGCCGTCGGCCGCAGTGGTGACCAGGCCACGCTGGTATTCGGTGCGGCCGGGCTTCTTGCGCATGGGCTCGGTGCTGATGGCGCGCAGCAGCGGGGGCGCCGCGCGGGTGCTGCCCATCATGCGCAGCAGGGCGGGGCGCACAAAGGCGAGGAAGGTCACCATCACCGCCACGGGGTTGCCGGGCAGCCCGAACAGCACGGCGCCGCCGGTGGGTGTGTTGATATCATTTTGATAGCTTCCAGCGCTTGATGCACTAGCGCCTGAGGCCGAAAGGGCTTGATTTTCTGAGTTGTTGATGCGCCCCACAGCCATCGGGCGGCCCGGGCGCATGGCGATGCGCCAGAAGGCCACGTCGCCCAGCTTTTTCATCATGGTGCGGGTGTGGTCGGCCTCGCCCACACTCACGCCGCCGCTGGTGATGATGGCGTCGGCCTGCTGGGCTGCCTGGCGGAAGGCGGCTTCAAGCAGCGCGGGTTCGTCACGCACCACGCCCAGGTCAATCACCTCCGCCCCCATGCGCGTGAGCAGGCCGAACACGGTGTAGCGGTTGCTGTCATACACGGCGCCTTCACGGGGAGCCTCGCCCAGGCTCAGGATCTCATCGCCGGTGGAGAAGTACGCCACCCGCAGCCGGCGGACCACTGTGACGCTGGGCAGGCCCAGGCTGGCCACCAGGCCCAGGGCGGCGGGCGTCAGCAGCTCGCCACGGGCCAGGGCCACGCGGCCTTCCATGATGTCTTCGCCCTTGAAGCGGCGGTTGTCTCCGGCGCGCAGCACATCGGCTGCGATGGTGATCTGGCCGTCGGCAGCGGCGGTGGTGAACTCCTGCGGCACCACGGTGTCCAGCCCGGCGGGCATGATGGCGCCGGTCATGATCTTCACGCACTCGCCCGCAGCCACCGCGCCTGCCCAGGCCTTGCCCGCCAGGGCGGTGCCCACCACGCGCAGGGTGAGCGGCTGCCCAGCCACCAGTTGCGCGCCCGCAAAAGCGTAGCCGTCCATGGCCGAGTTGTCGTGGGGCGGCACGCTGACGGGCGAGATCACATCCTGCGCCAGCACGCGGCCCAGCGCGCTGAACAGCTGCAGCACTTCGGTGGCGGTGACGGGCTCAACCAGCCGGTCTAGAAACTGGTTCACATCGGCGGCGCTCAGGGCCTGCGGGTCGTAGCCTTGCAACTCGGCGGCAATCTGGGCAATGGTTTTCATGGGTGGGATTCGCTTGAAGTCAGTGGGAGAGCAGCCGCACCATGTGCAGCTTGTCGTAGCCCACGCCATCCACCACGATGGCGTTGGGCAGCAGGCCCCAGGGGCGGAACCCGGCCTGCTCATACAGGCGCACCACGTGCTGGTTGGACGCGGTGACGGTGAGCACCAGTTGGGTCAGCCCCGGCACCTGGCTGGCGGCCTGCACGCAGGCATCCACGAGCTGCCGGCCAACGCCCCGGCGCTGCGCAGCAGGCGACACCATCATGCCGACTACCACCGCACAGTGGCGCTGTTTGGTGCGTTGCTCGCGCTCGCAGCCCAGGCAGCCAAGCAGCTTGCCCGCCTTGTCGAAGGCGCCCAGGAAAAACTGGCCGGACTCCAGCGCGCCGAAACGCGCCACGTACTCGCTGGCATCGCGGCCCACGGAAGATTCGTAGTCCGAGGTGAAGGCATCCGGCGCTGTGCGCAGTGCCTCGTCCCGCAAAGCCTTGTAGGCCACCGCGTCTGCGGCGACCAGGGGGCGGATCTGCACCGCGCCAGCGTCCACCGGGGGGCGACTGTTCATTGGGGTTGGCGCGCGGGTCAGGCCTGGGGCGCGCTGCTGTTTTCCAGCGCGTGCAGCTCGGCCAGCGTGTTGGCGTTGAAAAAGGCCTGGGGGTCGTCGCCCGGCTGGTCGAACGGCACGATGGCGCAGCGGTGCTGGCCGGTCCACGCGTCGATCTTGCGGCCACCGGCCTGGGTGAAGGCGACCAGGCTTTCCAGCAGGTCCACGCGCAGCAGGCAGAACACCGGCTGCGGGCGCACGGTGATCTGGCCCTTGCCGTCGTCTTCCGGGGCTGCGGCCATGGCAATGTCGGCGCCCTCGGCGTCTGCCGCTGCCGCCAGGCGCTGGGCGAGGTCCAGCGGAAACAGCGGCGTGTCGCAGGGCACCGTGAGCAGCCAGGGGGTTTCGCAGCGCTCCAGCCCGGTCAGAAAGCCTGCCAGGGGCCCGGCGTAGTCGCTCAGCACGTCCGGCCACACCGGCGTGCCAAAGGCCTCGTAGGCCGCCAGATTGCGGTTGGCATTGACCATGGTGGCGCCGGTCTGCATCTGTAGCCGCATCAGCGTGTGCAAGGCCAGCGGCAGGCCGCGAAAGTTCTGCAGGCCTTTGTCCACCCCGCCCATGCGGGAGCCGCGGCCCCCTGCGAGGACCAGGCCGGTGATGTCTTGCTGATTGATCAATTGAAATCCTGTGGGCAATGGGTAGTTTGCTAGATAGCCGGCGCTGTCAATAAGCACAACGCTTTTTCTACAGAGCTGCTAGTGTGCTGTCCCGTAAATAGCTGCACGAAATGAAATCGATGGCATCGCGCCCAAGGCAAGGCGCAAACCGCAGTGATAGCTGTAGCTATCGCGAGGATTTGTAACGCAGCCCTGGGGGTGAGGACGCGATTTCATGTGCAGTTATTTGCGGGACAGCACACTAGCCCCCGATGTAGCTCATCTCAACGCGGCGTGCGCCCTGGCCGGTGTCGGCGGGCAGGCTGCTGCGCAACTCGGAGTAGCGGTCGTTGCGCTGCTGCCAGATGGGGGCGATGGCCGAGGCAATCTCTGCATCGCTCGCGCCCCCGCGCAGCAGGCTGCGCAGGTCGTAGCCCTGGCTGGCAAACAGGCACAGGTAGAGCTTGCCTTCGGTGGACAGGCGTGCGCGGTTGCAGTCGTGGCAGAAGGCCTGGGTCACGCTGCTGATCACGCCGACCTCGCCCAGCGAGGGGTCGTGCCGGCCCTGGGCATCGGCATAGCCCCAGCGCTCGGCGGTTTCGCCGGGGCTGCTCGGGTCCAGTTGCACCAGCGGCAGTTCGGCGCGCAGGCGTTCGATGAGTTCGGCAGAGGGCAGCACCTCGTCCATGCGCCAGCCGTTGGTGGCGCCCACGTCCATGTATTCAATGAAGCGCAGCGTGGTGCCGGTGCCCCGAAAGTGCCGCGCCATGGGCAATATCTCGTGGTCATTGGTGCCGCGCTTTACCACCATGTTGACCTTGATGAGCGACAGCCCCGCCGCATGCGCGGCCTCGATGCCGGCCAGCACATCGGCCACCGGAAAGTCCACATCGTTCATGCGGCGAAAAATCGTGTCGTCTAGGCCGTCCAGGCTCACGGTCACGCGGTTCAGGCCGGCGTCTTTCAGTGCCTGGGCCTTGCGTGCGAGCAATGAACCGTTGGTAGTGAGCGTGAGGTCGGGCGCCACGCCATCCACGGTGCGCAGCTGGGCCAGTTGCGCCACTAGGTCTTCGAGGTTCTTGCGCAGCAGGGGCTCGCCGCCGGTCAGGCGGATCTTGCGCACGCCGTGCGCCAGAAACAGCCGCGCCAGCCGCGTGATTTCTTCAAAGCTCAGCAGCGCCCCGTGCGGCAGGTAGGGGTAGTCCTTGTCGAACACTTCCTTGGGCATGCAGTAGTTGCAGCGGAAGTTGCAGCGGTCCGTCACGCTGATGCGCAGGTCGCGCAGCGGGCGGCCCCGCGTGTCGGTGAGTTGGCCCGTGGGGCTCACCAGCCGCGCTGGCACCGTGGCTGCCAGCGCGGCCAGGCGCTCATCGACCAGCGGAATCACGCGTTCAGACATGGGTGGGCTCGTTCAGCAGGACGGGAGGGCACATGCCCCGCATTTTCTCACTCCAGCCAGCGCACGTTCTGCAGGATCTCGTCAAAGAAGCTGCGCAGCGTCAAGGTGTTCATGCTGAACGGGTCGAAATCGGGGGTGCTGGAGTATTTGAGGAACAGCTGCCGGTTGGCGTCCAACGAGCCCAGAAGCCCCATGGACCAGCTGGTAAACCGGCGGTGCGGGATCTCGCCAAAGTCCAGCACGGCCGTGTCTTTGTGGCGCGTGTCCTTGAGCAGGCGGTGGTACAGCGCGTTGACCGCAGCACGGTCGCCTTCGAGCTGCTGCAGGAAGATGCCGTTGTTCAGGCACAGCGCACCAGTGATGCCCGCGCGGGCATTGTTGCGCTGCGACGCGCCCAAGATGTCCTTGATGTCCGCAGGGCCGAGCACACGGGAGGTGCGGCTGGCATAGGTCAGTTGTATCAACATGTATGTCTCCTGAACGGCGCAGTGTGTCAGGTTTGGTGCGCATCAGTGGGCCCGCCCGCCAATGACCCTGAAGATGGGTTCTGTGTCTTCGCAGGTGTGGGACCCGCGGATGGGGGATGTTTGATCTGGCGCAGGGCGTCGAAATGCTGCGTTGCAACAATGCGGGCATCCGATTTCAGGGGGTTCCCATGCCGGTTCGCGAGCTATTGAACAGGTTCTCCGCCGACGCCATGCCATGCCAGCGCCGTGTGGCGGTGCAATGGGTGGCGGCGGGCATCCTGCTGCCCACCTGGGCCAATGGGGCCCAGGCACAGATGGGATTGTCGGGGGCCATCAACTATGCGGGCTGGTTCCGTGCACTGTCGCAACGCATGGCCAAGGCCTATTGCCAACAGTACCTGCAGGTGCTGCCGGGCGCTGCGGTGGACGTGATGGGGCTGGCACGCAAGATGGTGCAGTCCGGCAGCAACGAGCTGGCCCGGGGCATGCAGTCAGGGCAATGGCCTGCCGATGTGGGGCGCCAACTGGCCGATGTGCAAAAGCAGTTTGCCCTGCTCAACCAGTTGACGGCAGCGCCGGCCACCCAGACCGCACTGGTCGTTGCGGCGTCCGAGCAGGCAGATCGCACGCTGCTGGTCGCGCAGACCGTGACCGAGTCCATCGAGAAGATGGCACAGGCCCCCAGCGCCCGCCTGGTCAACCTGGCGGGCCGCCAGCGCATGCTGTCGCAGCGCCTGGCCAAGAACTATTTTCTGAATGCGGCCAAGGTGGAGTCGAAGGTCGTGCAGGCGCAGCTGGTGGCCGATGCGGCCGACTTCCGGCAGGCGCTGCAGACGCTGAAAACAGCGCCGGTGTCCACGCCCGCCATCCGCAGCGAGCTGGAGCTGGCCGACTCGCAGTGGCTGTTCTTCGACTCCGCCCTGCGCCGCCCGGCCGATGACGCAGGGCTCAGTGCCGTGGCAACCACCAGCGAACGCCTGCTGGGCGTGATGGACAAGCTCACCAGCCTCTACGAGGCCGCCCTGCGCGAGGTGCTGGGCTGAGCCGCACCGCACGGCTGGGCGCATCCGGTCAGTCGCCGCCACAGGCGGCAGGCAGCGTGAATTCCGCCAAACGGCAATCGCGCCCCACCAGCACCAGCCGCGTATCCAGCGCGTCGAAAAATCCCGGCGGCGGTGGCAGCGGCAAGTGCTGCACGCGCTTGTGCGCGTCGATGCGGACCGCTGCCAGCTCATAGTCGCGCGCCAGGGCCATCCACAGGCCGTGCGCGCCGGCAGACTGGCGTGCGCCGGTCATGAGGCTGCGGCCGGAGTCCAGCCACCAGCGGTAGATGGCGGTGGCAATGCCCATGCGCCGGTAGCCGAGCGCTACCTTGGTGTGGGGTGCGCGCAGGTGGCGGTCGGTGCGCCGGTCCACCTCCACCAGCCGGTTGAACACGGTGTAGGCCACGATGCGGTTGCGCAGCGGGTCGATGGCGTACACAAAATATTCGCCATCGGCCTCGCGCAGGCGGAACACCAGCCCGCGCAGATGCAGGGGCAGCGGCTGCATCGCATCGCGCGTGCGGTGGTTGGTGCGAATGCGGTCGTACAGCGCATCGAACTCGCGCTGAATGTCGCGGCCCGACAGGTCCACGTCGATGCGCAGTTCGGTCAGCCACTGGGCCCAGCGGCCCAGCAGGCCGGGGCTGGTCGATGCCTTGGTGGTTCCGGCGGTGGGGGCATGGCCGGGCAGGTGCAGGCAAAGGGCGCTGGCCATCATGGCGTGCTCCCCGTGCCCCCGGTCCAGCAGCCGCTCAGCAGGCGTGCTGGCTGTTCGCGTGCGCACACCTGGGCGCTGTGGGGCCAGTCGGGCAAGGGCACGTCCAGGCCCGCATACACGCCATAGGCGTCGCCTGCGGCAATCGTTTCACCTGCCCAGAGGCTCTCGCCCGCACGGATGGCCCCGCCGGTGTGGATGTGACCACCGGCCCGCACACCCCAGCCCACCTGCAGGTGGCCCTTGCAGTCCACATCGCCCATGGCCCACACGCCCCGGGCGGCCTGCACGGCGGCATCGGCTTGCAGATGCCCGCCCACCTTGATGCCGCCGTCGCAGCCCAGGTCGCCCACCACCCGCAGATCCTGGGCCACCCGGCAGTGGCCACCGACGTGGGCGGCGGCGGCGCAGTCCAGCTCGCCGCCCACACGCAGGCTGCCTGTGCACTGCAGCCGCTGCGCCACCGTGAGGGACCAGCCCACGCGCGCATCGCCGTGCAGCCTCGCGCTGCCCTCGCAGCGCACCGCGCCCGCCACGCGCAGGTCTTCGCCCACGCGCAGCGCGCCGCCCACCCGCAGGCCGCCCAGCACGCTCAGGCTGCGGCCGGTGCGCAGCACACCCTCCACGTCGGCATGGCCCCGGCAGCGCACACTGCCCGCAAACACCAGCGCGTCTGCCTCCAGGTGGTCCACCTCCAGCACATCGTTGGTGGGGCCGAACTGGTCCAGCATCCAGCACGCGTCTTCCACGCGGCCCTCGCGCACCAGGTCGTCCAGCAGTGCCTGGTAGTTGCTGGCACCCTCCTGGCGGCGCAGGTACCAGCGGTAACCATCGGCACAAGGCCGCTTGGCGCGGATGAAGTGGCGGGTGATGTCGGTGGCGGCAGACGGGTTGGCGATGGCCTCATCGGCGGGCAGGCTGTGCGCAAGGGCGCACGGGGCGAGCGAAATCTCGCCTGAAGGGAACGGGGGCATGGACACTCCTGACGTCCGCGCCCCGGCGGTTGCCAAGGCGCAAGCTGGCGCTGGGCGTGGGGCCCGGCGACAAGAGGTGCGCGAAAAGAATGCGGAGGGGAGGGGGTGTCGCCGGGCTCAGGAATCTGCAGCGAGGGTGCAGAGAGCGCGGTCACCGGCCTGGAGCGTGGCCTGCGAGCGCGCGCCACGGCGCAGCGGCGCGGTGGCGCTGGCAGCTGTGGCGGGAGAGTGGCTCGCAAACATCGGCGGCACTATAGGCAGCAGGGCCTGCACCGTCAAATCAATCCGCACTGCCCTAGTGCGGATTGGGCCGCTCAAAAAGGGGCGTGGTGGCTGCTTCACAGAGCATGCCGCGACGCCTGATTGTTTGCTTGCTGACTTAAACGCAGCGCCCGCCATCCACCTCAATGCACACGCCGCTGATGAACGACGCCTCTTCGCTCGCCAGGTACAGCGCGGCGTTGGCCACGTCCAGCGCGGTGGAGAAGCGGCCCAGCGGAATGGTGGCCAGGAACTTGGCGCGGCGCGCATCGTCCACCGGGCCGCCCGCGAATTCGGCGGCCAGGCCGGTGTCGGGGTTGAACACGGGGTTGATGCAGTTCACGCGGATGTTGTCGGGGCCCAGCTCAGCGGCCATGGACTTGCTGGTGATGATGACGGCGCCCTTGGATCCGTTGTACCAAGTCAGGCCTGGGCGGGGGCGCAGCCCGGCGGTGGAGGCGATGTTGATGATGCTGCCGCCACCCGCCTGGCGCAGTGCGGGCACGGCGTGGATGGCGCTCAGGTAGATGCTCTTCATGTTGATGGCATAGACCTTGTCGAACTCGTCCTCGCTCACTTCGAGCATGGGGCGGTTGCGGTGCGTCCAGCCTGCGTTGTTCACCACCACGTCCAGGCGGCCGTACAGGCGCACGGCTTCTTCGACCATCGCCTTCACTTCGGCGGATTTCGTCACGTCGGCCTTGAAGAACGCGGCGGTGCCGCCGGCGGCCGTGATCTCGGCCACCACACGCTGGCCTCCCACCTCGTTGATGTCGTTGACGATGACCTTGCCGCCTTCAGCGGCCAGGCGCTTGGCGATGCCTTCGCCAATGCCGTTGCCAGCGCCGGTGACGATGATGGATTTGTTCTGCACACGCATGGGTGTCTCCGATGGGTTGTGGTGATATATCAAAATTGATAGCTACGAGCGCATATTCAGCTAGCGCTAGCGCCCGATGGGGCTGAAATTTCAGTGGCCGAAGCTGTATCGGCCGCAGGGGCTGCCGGGGCGGGTGCCTTGGGCTCCCGGCCATAGAACTGCGGAAAGAACTCTTTGACGCCATTGCCGTTGAAGTCCCACCCTGTGCACTGGCCCAGGTGGCGCGGCGGCTCGGTGGGATCGCTGGACGAAAACACCGCAGGCACCGACTGGAATGCTGCCGTGGCCAGATTGAACAGCAGCTCGCGCAGGTGCGTGCAGCTTTCCACGCCGCCCAGGTGCTTCTGGATGGCCTGGCGCCAGCCGCGTGCCATGCTGCAGCCCACCATGCGCTGCAGCGCTGCCTGGGCCTCGGTGCAGCCTTTGAGCGGATGCGAATCCATGGACACATCCACCGCCTGCACCACCAGCTGGCGGTTCACGGTCACGCGCAGCCACATGTGGTGGATGGCTTCGCCCGCCAGGCGCGTGCGCGTCGGGTCGCGGTGCGAGGGGGCGTCGTAGGCCTTGCTGTCATGCAGCTCGCCTTCGATGTCCCACAGGCCATCGTCGCGTTCAAAGCCCTGGTAGTTCACCCGGCGGACATGCTTCAGGGTGCGGGGGGCGGGGGGGCTCAGGGGCATGGGGAAGAAAAATCGTCGTACAGAAGCAGCCGAGGTTAGCGGGGCCTGCCAGCACCGTCGCGCGCCAGCGGGACACCCTGCAACGCCTCTTCAACCGTACTTGATGGCAACGGTCTTCAAGGTGGTGAAGCCGTACAGCGCCTCAAAGCCCTTTTCGCGTCCATAGCCGCTGGATTTGACGCCGCCAAACGGCAACTCCACACCGCCGGCCGCGCCGTAGTTGTTGATGAACACCTGGCCGCTGTGCACACGCTTGGCCATGCGGAACTGGCGCGCGCCGTCACGCGTCCAGATGCCGGCCACCAGGCCGAATTGCGTGGCGTTGGCCAGCTCCACCGCGTGGTCTTCGTCCTGGAAGGCCATGGCCGACAGCACGGGGCCGAACACTTCTTCCTGCGCCAGGCGGTGGCCCACGGGCACATCGCGCAGCAAGGTGGGGGGCTGGTAGTAGCCAGTCTCGGGCGCGTCGTCCACCACCACGCCTTGGGCCACCATGGGGATGCCTGCAACCTGCGCGTCGGAGAGGAAGTCCCACACGCGCTGCTGCTGCGTCTGGCGGATCAGCGGGCCCACGTCCAGGTCCATGGCAGCGGGGCCGACGCGCAGCTTTTCAAACGCCTTGCCCAGGCGCTCCAGCAGGGGTTCGTAAATCAGCGAGTCGATCAGCACGCGCGAGCCCGCCGAGCAGGTCTGCCCCGCGTTCTGCACGATGGCGTTGATGACCACGGGGATGGCGGCGTCCAGGTCGGCATCGGCAAAGATGATTTGCGGGCTCTTGCCGCCCAGCTCCAGCGTCACGGGGCAGTGGCGTTCGGCAGCCACCTGCTGGATGAGCGTGCCGATCTTGGGGCTGCCGGTGAAGCTGATGTGGTCGATGCCGGGGTGGCGCGCCAGCGCGTCGCCCACCTCATGGCCATAGCCGGTGACGATGTTGAGCGCCCCTGCAGGAAAGCCAACCTCCGCTGCCAGCTGCGCCACGCGGATCAGCGAGAGGCAGGCGTCTTCGGCAGGCTTGACCACGCACACATTGCCCGCCGCCAGGGCGCCGCCCACGCTGCGGCCAAAGATCTGCATGGGGTAGTTCCAGGGGATCACATGGCCCGTGACGCCGTGGGGCTCGCGCCAGGTCAACACGCTGTAGCCGTCGGGGTAGGGGATGGTCTCGCCGTGGAACTTGTCGCACGCACCGGCGTAGAACTCGAAGTAGCGGGCCAGCGCAATGGCGTCGGCGCGTGCTTGCTTGGTGGGCTTGCCGCAGTCGCGCTGTTCCAGCGCGGTCAGCTCGTCGGCATGTTCCAGGATCTTGGCCGAGAGCTTTTGCAGCAGGCGGCCCCGGTCCACGGGCGCCATCTTTTGCCACACCGCGTGGTAGCACTGGCGCGCCGCATGCACCGCCGCATCGATGTCGTCGGCGTTGCTGCGCTGGATCTCGTCGAAGGGCTGGCCGTCGGACGGGTCGATCACGGGGATCGTGCGGCCCGAGGACGAGGGCACCGAGGCGTTGGCGATGTAGTTGAGTTGCATGGCCGCCATTTTGCCCGGAAATGGAATGTGTGCTTAGTATTTGTGTGAAAACACGCCGATGCGCTAGTGCAATATGCCTTGGTTGCTATTGATTTAATAGTAATCAGGCGCAGGCCCTCCGCAGGCCGGCCAGGTCCAGAATCTCCACCTCGCCGCGCTGCACGCGCACCAGCTGGCGCGACTCCAGGTCCTTGAGGATCTGGTTGGTGGTCTGGCGCGAGATCGCCAGCATCAGCGACAGCTGCTCTTGCGAGATCTCGATCACGCGGCGCGACTGCCCTTCGGCCGTCCACTGCCCGTAGCCCTCGGCCATCATCACCAGGCGCCGCGCCAGGCGCTGTGGGGCGGGCAGCAGCGCCAGCTCTTCCATCGCCACGAAGGCCGAGCGCAGCTTGTCGGTCATCAACAAGGCCAGCGCATGCCAGTGCTGCGGGTGGGCCTGCAGCCAGTGCTGCAGCCGCTCGTGCGGGATGTGCACCAGGGTGGTGGGTTCGGTGGCCTGTGCATCGTGGGTGCGGGCCGAGTTGTCAAACACCGAGATCTCGCCAAACCAGTGCGGCGGCTCCAGGCGGATCAACAGCGCCGCACGCGCCTCGTCGGCCCGCCCCCCGGTGCCCGAGATGCTGACCGCGCCGCGCACCACCGCATACAGGCCACAGGGCGCATCGCCGCGCCGGAACAGCACCTCGCCCGTCGGCAGATGGCGCAACTGCGCCATGGCAATCAGCGGCTGGGCAAAGTCGGGCGGCAGGTGGGCAAACCAGCGGCCAGTCTGGAGGACGGGTAAATAGGCAGAAGGGGTGGACATGGGATGCGAGTGAACGGGGCAGGAGGGCGGCGGGGTTTTGTCGTCTGCACGACAGACGCTGGCGCGGCCCGAGAGCGAGTATTGATGCTGCGCAAAACACATGCTGGAGACACCCATGAAAACCCTGATCGACCACCTCTCCCAATACGCCGACTACCACCGCGATCCGCGCAACATCCACACCCATTTTGTGGGCGTTCCCATGATCATGTTCGCCGTCGTCATCCTTCTGTCGCGCCCGACCTGGATGGTGGGTGCGCTGCCGCTAAGCCCGGCGCTGCTGGCAGCGCTGGCGGCCAGTGTTTTCTACTTCCGGCTGGACATGCGTTTTGGCCTGGCCATGGCCGCGCTGCTGGCCGCCATGCTGGTGGGCGGGCAATGGGTGGCGGCACAGACTCTGGCCGTCTGGCTCGCCACGGGCATCGGCCTGTTTGCCGTGGGCTGGGTGATCCAGTTCGTGGGCCACTACTACGAAGGCCGCAAGCCCGCTTTTGTGGACGACCTGGTGGGCCTGATCGTGGGCCCGCTGTTTGTGCTGGCCGAGTGGGCGTTTGCACTGGGCCTGCGCAAGGAAGTGCAGGCGGCAGTGGAAGAGCGCAGCGGCCCGGTGCGCTTGCGTACCGGGCAACAGGCTGCTGCCCACCCTCAGTAAGCTCTGCGCTCGCGCTCCGCCGCGTTTGCTGCTTGTGCTGCTTAGGCACCAGGGCGCAAAGTGCTTGAGGGCCTCGCAAGGGCCAGCACGGCCCCTGCGCACACCGCACCCAGCGCCACCAGCGCACACAGGTAAGGCAGCGCGGCGGACAGCGGCGCGCCCAGCTGGTTGAGCCGCAGCGACGCCTGCACGCCCGAGGTGCTGGGCAGCAGCCAGCGCAGCCACTGCAGCAGCTCGGGCAGCGCCTCCACCGGCCACGAGAAGCCTGCGACGAACGCGATGGGCAGTGTGGTGAACAGCAGCACCTGCAGCGCGCGTTCACGGTTGCCAAACCACAGCCCCAGCAACACACCCAGCGCAGCGATGGCCGGGATGTAGCAGGCCAGCAGCGCCAGTGCGCCCGGCGGGTTGCCGCCGCGCGGGTAGTCGTGCAGCACAAAGATCCAGCCAAAGTAGAACAGACCGCTGGCCCAGCCCAGCGTGCACAGCGCCAGCAGGCGGCCCAGCCAGGTGGTGGCGCGGGCGCGGTGCTGGCCGCTTTCCACCCAGGTGCCGGTGAGCATGGCCGCGCCCATCAGCAAGGTCTGCTGCAGGATGAGCAGCGCCACAGCAGGCACCACAAAGCTGCCGTAGCCCTCGGTGGGGTTGAACAACGCCACCATCTGCAGTTGCACCGGCGTGCGGCTGGCGCGGGCCTGGGGGGCGCTCTGGCCGCTGGCCTGCAACTTGCGGATCTCGACCCCGGCAGACACGGTGCCGACGGCTTCCGCAAAGCCGTATTGCACGGCCTTGTTGAGCAGCGCATAGGCGCCGTTGGCCTCGATGCTGACCACGGCGTTTTCGCCGCGCACCACGCTGCGCTTGAGCCCGGCAGGGATCACCGCGTAGCCCTCGATCTCGCCGCGCCACAGGGCCTCCTGCGCCTCGCGTTCGCTGGCGGCCACCAGGCGCACTTCGATGCGCGGGTCAGCGTCGGCAAAGCGGGTGATCTGCCGTGACAGGCTGGTGTGGTCCCCATCCACCACGGCCACCGGCACGCGGGTCAGTACCTCGTCGGCATAGAACCAGGGGTAGAAAAAACCGTACAGCACGGGCGCTCCTACCAACAGCAGCAGCACGCCCTTGTCGCGCACCACGGTGGCCAGCGCTTGCAACCAGGCGCCCAGCAGGCCCTGGTGGGGTGGCGTGGTCACCGGCATGGGTTGCATCGGTGTGTTCATCAGCGGCCTCCCCAGGTGTCTGGGCGCTTGTGCGCCAATGTGAGCGCGGTGGCGCCTACCAGCCACAGCGCGGCGGTGGCGATGATCAGCGCCACCATCGTCGAGACGCTGGTAGCCACCGGGGCGCCCATTTGCAGCTGCTCGATCTGCAGGCGGATGTAGTGGGTGAACGGCATGGCTTCGGCCCACGCGCGTGCGCTGCCGGGCATGCCCGAAAGGGGAAACGCCACGCCGCTGAACGCAAACGCCGGTGCCGCAAAAAAGCCAGCGCCCGACAGCGCAGTGCGCAGCGACCGCGTGATGCCCGCCAGCGCAGCGCCTGCGGTGATCGACACCGCTATCAGCAGCGCCAGCGCCGCAGCCACCCACCACAGGTTGCCCGGCGGGTGCCAGCCCCGGCCCCAGGTGATGCCCACCAGCGCCAGCAGGCCCACCAGCGTGAGTGTTACCCAGGGCAGGGCGAGCTTGCCGACCAGCGCGCCTGCAGTGCGCACCCAGCCCCCTGCGCCCAGCCACTCGCCCAGCGTGCGGTCGCGCAGCTCGCGGCCCACCGTCCAGGCGCCGGCCGTCATGGCCAGGATGTGCAGCAGGGCGGGGATCAGCGCCGCGCCCAGAAACTGCTCGTAGTTGCTGGACACATTGAACAGCGCCACCATCTGCGTGTGGATGGGCTCCATGCTCACGTGCACGGCCTGGGCGCTTTCGCCGCGTTTGTTGCGCGCGGCCATCTCGACACCGGCCGACAAGGTGCCCACGGCCGTGCGCACATCGCGCTGCAGCAGGCCCGAGTGGGTGGACATCTGCGCGTTGTGCAGCAGCGTGACCTGCGCTGCGCGGCCTTCCTTCACTGTGCGCGCAAAGTCGCGCGGGATGGAGACCACGGCGTACACGTCCACCGCGCGCAGCGCGCGTTCGGCCTCGGCCGCGTTGGTGAAGTGCTGGGTGATCTGCACGCCCGGTGTGGCGTCCAGCATGCGCACCAGCTGGCGCGACAGGCTGGAGTGGTCGTCATCCACCACGCCCACCGCCAGGTGGCGCGGCAGGCCGGCCGAGAAGATCCACCACAGCAGCGCCACGCCCAGCAGCGGCACCCAGGTGACCATGGCCAGGTCCCACGGATCGGCCGCCAGGCGGCGGGCTTCGCGGCGAAGGCTGCTTGCTATTGAATTCATAGCTTTTTGCGCTTGTAAGATAAGCGCTGGAGGCACTTTTTGGGATCGGTTTTCCATCGCGCTCCAGTCCCGTCGCGGAATTCGGAACAGGCGCGGCCCGGAGAGGGCAGCCGAGCAAGGGCCGCCCCGCAGCGAGGGCTGCGTCCCCCTGCCCGCAACGCATAGCGTTGCGAGAGCGGGGGGAAGCGCCGAAGGCGCTCAGGGGGGTGTCGCATTTCAGTTCACCAGCACCGTCATGCCGGGGCGTGCGCCTTCGATGGGGGCCGCCGGGCGCGCGCGCACTTCAAACGTGCGGGCGTCAAAGCCCTGGCCTGCGCGTGTGGCGCGCCAGGTGGCAAAGTCGGGCAGCGCAGCCGTGTGGTAGACCTTGAACTTCACGGTTTTGCCGCCCAGCGCGGGCAGCGTGGCGTCAAACTCGTTGCCGATGGCAAAGCGCTGCAGACGGTCTTCGCGCACATTCAGCACCACCCACTGGTCCTTCAGGTCCACCACCGTGACCACGGCCACGCCCTGCGGCGACAGCTCGCCCGTGCGGGCCAGCACCTTGGCCACTTCGCCGGCGACGGGGCTCTTGAGCTCGGTCTCGGCCTGGGCCGCCTGCACCTCCGCCACCACGCCCGCCACCTGGCGCGCCTGGGCGCTGGCGGCGGATCGGTCTTCGCTGCGGGCACCGGCGCGGGCCAGGTCGTACTGGGCCTTGGCGGCCAGCGCCTGGTCGCGCGAGGCCTTGAAGTTGGCCTCGGCCTCGTCGCGTTTTTGCGCCGCCACCAGGCCCTCGCGGGCCAGGCCGTCCACGCGCTTGAAGGACGACTCGGCCAGGTCGGCGGCGGCCACGGCGCGCTGCCAGTTCAGGCGGGCCATTTCAATCTCTTGCGGGCGCGCGCCGTGCTGGGCCTTGTCGGCCACGGCCTGGGCAGCCTCTTGGGCGGCGGTGGCCTGCGCCAGCTTGGCTTTCACCTCGGGGCTGTCCATGCGGATCAGCGGTGCACCCACGGCGATCTGGTCGCCTTCCTTCACCAGGATCTGGGCGATGCGCGCGGTGACCTTGGGGGCGATGTCGGCCTCTTGCGCTTCGATCTGGCCCTGGAACACCTCGGGTGCAGGCTGCGAGGCCTTCCACAGGCCAAAGCCCACAAAGCCTGCCACGGCCACAAAGGCCACCGTGCCGATCACGGCCGCTTTTTTGCTGTTGTTCTTGCTCATGTTCGTTCCACCTTTACTCATTCCACCCGCACCGCATCAGCGCGCGCCATGTATTTGCCAAAGTCTTCCGACAGGCCGCAGGCCTCTAGCAGATCGGCCAGCGCCTTCACGTAGTCGTGGGCGGCCTGCGCGCGTTCGGTCTGGGCCTTGGCCTGGTTGACCTGTGCGTCGATCAGATCCAGTGTGGTGCTGGTGCCCGCCTTCAGGCCGGAGATGCGCAGGCGCAGCACTTCGTCGGCCAGCTCCAGACCCGGCTGCAGCGCAAAGTAGGCGCGGCGCGCCTGCTCCAGGGCCTGCCAGCGCTTTTCCACCAGCAGGGCAATGTCGTTCTGCGCCTGCGCGCCGGTGCGCTCAGCCTGCTCGATCTGGCGGTTGGATGACTCGGCCAGCGCGTTGCGGTCGATGGAGTCCCACAGCGTCCAGCGCACGCCCACGCCGGCCACCCAGTCGGCATCGCGGCCGGTCTTGAGCTGGCGCTGGCCAAACGCAAACACCTGGGGCTTGCGCAGTGCCTCCTGTGCGGCATGCAGTTGCGTGGCTTGCTCTTTCTTGGCGGCCACCTTGTCCAGTCCGGGGTGGTGGGCCAAGGCGGTGTCGATGAAGTGGGGCAGGGGCTCGACCGGCTGGCTCAGCACAAACAGGGGGCTGGTGGGCGTCACAGGGTCGGACGCCTTGAGGGTGCGGGTCAGCGCCGTGGCGGCCAGCTCGGCATCGTCGCGGGCCTTGCGCGCGTTGCGGCGGGCCTCTTCCAGCGCGGAGCGGGCCTGCAGGCGTTCGACGCGTGCGATCACGCCGGCGTCCAGCATCTTCTGTGCGGCGGCGTCGTGCTGCTCGATGGTGGCCAGGGCCGATTCGCGCAGCAGTGCAGCGCGCTGCGCCAGCTGGGCGCCAAAGTAGCGCTGCACCAGCAGGGTGGTGGCCTCATGGCTGGTTTTGGCGGCGTCGGCCTGGGCTTCTTGCGCCTGGGCATCCAGCAGGCCCCGGGCCGCATTGCTGGCGCCCCCCATGTAGATCGGCCAGATGGCAGAGACCGAGGCTGTGGTGTCGCTCTTGCTGCGGTTGAGCGTGTAGCTGGACGGCAGATGCGGCAACTGGGCCAGTGAGCCCGCCAGCTGGGGTGGCAGCTGCGACAGCACGCCGGGCAGGGCGCGATTCAGCGGGTTCAGGTCCACGTCCAGGTTGGCGTTGTAGGTATAGGCGGCGCCGCTCAGGTTGACCACCGGGCCACCCAGGCGCTGCATGGCGTCGCGGCGCAGCTGGGCGCTTTCGACGGCGCTGCGCGATGCGGCCAGCTGGTCGGAGCGCTGCTGCAGCTGCTGCAGTGCTGCGTCAAATGCCAAAGGGGCGGCGTGGGCCTGCAGGGGCAGCAGGGTCAGGGTGGTAGATGCAAGCAGGCAGAGCAAAGCCGCGCCTGCCCGGCCTGTGTGCCGGGGCGTGGTGGGATGGGTCATGGTGTCAGGTCGTGGTTGTCAGCGCGCACCCACTGGGGTGTAGGCGTTGCTGTGCTCTGCCAGCCAGCGTGCCGACAAGTCGGTGCCGTGCTGGCTGGGGTGAAAGTCGGGGCGCAGGTACTCGCGCCAGGGGCGCCAGGTCTCGCGTACCAGGCCGCCTTTGCCGAACAGCGTGCGTGCGGCGCTGGTCCACGTGCTCCATTTCCACAGCGAGCCATCTCGGCGCAGGTTCAGCACCGTCTGGCGCAGCACATCGCCGAGGAACACCACCGTGATGCGGCGGAACCAGGTGATGCGCCACTCGTGGTTGCCGCCTAGCGCCTGGTAAAGGTCGAAGGCGGTGTTCTTGTGCTCGGACTCTTCAGCGCAGTGCCATTGCCACATCGTGGCCAGGCGCGGCTCGGCGCCCTGCAGCACCTCGGGGTGGGCAAGCAGCCATTCGGCGAGCAGGGCGGTGAAGTGCTCGTTGGCAGCGGTCACAGCCAGCGGATGGCGTGGGTCGGCGCCCGCAAACAGCTTCATGCGCTCTTGCGCACGCGGGGCCCATTCATTGGCGAGGCCCTGCTGGTCGAGGTGGCCATTGAACAGCGCGTGGATGCGGCGGTGTGTGGCCTCCTGCCCGATGAAGCCACGCACTTCGTCGGCAAACTGCGCCTGCCTGTCGGGGGGCAGGGCCTTGTGGCCGTCACGCACGGCATCGATAAAGAACTGCTCGCCCACCGGAAAGCTCATCGACAGCGCGTTGAACAGCGCAGAGCGAAACGCGTCGCCACCACACCAGTGGCGCGCAAACGGCGTCTCCAGGTCGATCAGCAGGCGGCGGACAACGAGTTCGGTCATGAAGAAAGCTCCTGGCGCAAGGGGGCCGCGCGGTGGTGCATGGATTTGGTACTTTGCAGTACCGGTGGATTTGTATGATGCAGATCAACTATGGTACTGTCAAGTACCTCGTCGAATTTTCTGCATTGCGATCAGCCTCCATGAGTGACGTCACCGCCCCAATTGCTGCGCCCGTTGCACCCGCTGCGGGCACCGAACACCGCGCCCGCCTGCTGGAGGGCATGGCACGCGCCGTGGCCGCCAAGGGCTATGCCGACACTACCATTGCCGACATCGTGCGCGAAGCCAGCGTGTCGCGCCGCACCTTTTATGAAAATTTTGCCGACAAGGCCGAGTGCCTGACCGCGCTGTACGAGGCGGCCAGTGGCAACGCGATTGCGGTGCTGCGCGCTGCCATCGATCCGCACAGCGACTGGGAGGCCCAGGTGGAGCAGGCCATGGCCGCCTACTTTGGCGTGTTGGCGCGCAACCCCGTGCTGCTGCGCACCTTGTTCATCGACATCCTGGGCCTGGGCCCGACGGGCCTGGCCGCGCGCCGCCGCGCCAACCAGCAACTGGCCGACCTGATGCTGGACGTGGTGAACAACCGCCCGGGTGAGCGCAAACGCAAGACGCCCCTGCAGCCGATGATGGCCATGGCCGTGGTGGGGGGTATCAACGAGATGGTGCTGCACTCTATCGAGCAGGACCGGGCCGGGCAGCTGCAAGAGCTGGTGGAGCCCGCGGCAACTTTGTTGCGGGCGGCGATCTCGGCCGAGTTCTGATCGTTGTGTTGGAGACCGCACTGCGATCGGTGCAGCCAGCGCCTCACACCTCGTTGGCAATCTCGATCAGGTTGTCGTCCGGGTCGTAGATGTAGACCGAGCGCAGCCGGTGGCGGGCGCCCGTTGCTCCCACCGGGCCTTGCACGATGGGGACGCCTTCGGCCTGCAGGTGTGCGATGACGTCGTCGAGCGGCATCTGGGTGAGAAAGCACAGGTCGCCGGAGCCCGCCGTCGCGTGGCGCACGTTGGGGTCCACCACCGTGCCCACTTCGTGCAGGTTGATCTTTTGCGCGCCGAAGTGCAGCGCGTACCGCTGGGGCTTGAACTCCCGCGCGGTCATGCCCAGCACACGCTCATAAAACGCAATCGTTTTTTCGATGCTGGCAACGGTGAGCACAACGTGGTCGAGTGAGTCCAGAACGATGGGCATGGCGTGCGGCGATGGGGTTAAACAGGCAGGTGATTGTGCGCCGCTGTCGCGGGCTGCAGCCATCGCTTGTTGGCCGCAAACACCACCGTGAGCAGCATTCCGGCCAGCAAGGCCATGAACCAGTGCAGGGGCGATAGCGGCACAAATCGGAAAGCGTTGGCCAGCCACGGCACGGTGGTGATGGCCGCCAGCGCGGCCAGCGTACCGCCCGCCACCCACAGGCTGACCGGGGTGAGGCCTGCCCACAGGCTGCGCCAACCCGTCTGGCCGCTGCGGCTGGGCAGGATGAGTGCGGCATTGGCGGCCACCAGCACCACAAACGCGGCCGTGCTGGCGGTGGCGGCATGTGGGGGCTGGCTCAGCAGCCAGGCATACAGGCCTACCACGGCAGCGGTCACCACGCTGCCCTGCAGCACGCTCAGCAGGATGTGGCGGGCGCACAGCAGGGGTTCGTCGGCCGCGCGCGGCGGCTGCTGCATGAGGTCGGCAGCACCTTCTTCGGCCTCGAACACGATGGAGCAGGCCGGGTCGATGACCAGCTCCAGAAACGCGATGTGCAGCGGCGCCAGCACCAGCGGCAGCCCGAACAGCACCGGCAGCAGCGCCAGCCCAATGATGGGCACGTGCACCGCCAGCGTGTAGACCATGGCCTGGCGCAGGTTGGCAAAGGTCTGCCGCCCCCGGTGAATCGCCAGCACGATGGCTGCAAAGTCGTCGTGCAGCAACACCAGGGCGGCAGCCTCGCGGGCTACATCGGTGCCGCGCTGGCCCATGGCGATGCCAATGTGGGCTGCCTTGAGGGCGGGGGCGTCGTTCACGCCGTCACCGGTCATGGCCACCACCTCGCCCTGGGCCTTGAGGGCTTCCACCAGCGCTAGCTTCTGGTGTGGCTTGATGCGCGCAAACACGCTGACCTGCCGAACCTGGTCGGCCAGCGCCTGGCGCGGCATGCGGACCAGCTCGTCGCCGGTGATCACACGGTCGTTAGCGATGCCCGCCTGGGCTGCAATGGCGCGTGCGGTGCGGGGGTGGTCGCCAGTGATCATCACCACGCGAATGCCCGCCTGGCGGCACTGTGCAACGGCCTGGGGCACCTCGGGGCGCAGCGGGTCGGCCAGGGCCACCAGGCCCAGCCATTCAAAGTCAAAGTCGTGCTGGGCTTCGGGCCAGGTGTCTTGCGTGTGGTGCCGGGCCTTGGCCACGCCCAGCACCCGAAGTCCCTGATCGGCCAGCCGAGCGGCCTGGGCGCTGACGGCGGCGCGCTCGGCGTCGGGCAGGTGGCAGAGGTCGGCCACGGCTTCGGGTGCGCCCTTGGTGGCCACCGTGTCATGTGCCGAGGTGCCGTCGCGCCACAGGTGGCTCATGGCCAGCAACTGTGGCGACAGCTCGTATTCCCGCGCCAGCGACCATGCGGGGTGCAGGTGCTCGGTATCCACCAGGTGGTCCGCCGCCATGCGATGAAAGGCCTGCTCCATGGGGTCGTGGGGTTCTATCTCGCTGGCCAGCACGGCGTATTCGAGCAGTTCGTGGAAGGCATCGGGCAGCGCGCTGCCATCCGCAGCGGCAGGCAGGTGTTGCACATCCAGCTCCTTGCCCGCAACGCAGAGCGCCGCCACTGCCATGCGGTTTTGGGTCAGGGTGCCAGTCTTGTCCACGCACAGCACCGTGGTCTGGCCCAGTGTCTCGATGGCGTTGAGCCGCCGCGTGAGCACCTGCTGCGCCGCCAACCGCCGAGCGGCCAGGGCCAGGAAGATGATCATGATCACCGGTAACTCTTGCGGCAACACGCCCATGGCCAGCGTGATGCCCGCCAGCACGGCCTGCAGCCAGTCGCCGCGCAGCGCCCAGAACAGGGCCACCAGCAGCGCGCACAGCGACAGGCCAATGACCACCAGCTTGCGCGTGAGCCGCGCCATTTCCTCGCGCAGCGGCGAGGCCTGCAGGGCAATGGTCTCGAGCGACTGGCCGATGCGGCCCAGCTCCGTGTGGCGGCCCACGGCGGTCACCTGCAGCAGGCCCTGGCCGCTGACCACCAGCGTGCCTGCAAACACCTTGTCCGCCGGTTGTTTGGCCACAGGCTCGGATTCGCCGGTCAGCATCGACTCGTTGGCGGCCAGCTCGTGGGCCTGCAGCAGCGTGCCGTCGGCCGGGATGCGGTCGCCCTCGGCAATCATCAACAGGTCTTCCCGCACCACGTCGCGGCCTGCAATGCGCACCAGGGTACCGCCGCGCAACGCCAGCGCGCGGGGGCTGGAGAGGTCGCGCAGGGCGTTCAGCGCGTTGTCGGTGCGGCGCTCCTGCAGCACCGTGATTGCCATGATGATGACCACGAAGCCCAGCAGGATCATTGCCTCGTGCGCGTCGCCCATGGCGAGGTAAATGGCACCTGCACCCAGCAGGAGCAGGAACATGGGCTCGGTGACCACATCCCAGGCCATGTCGCGCAGCGTGCGGCGCTGGCTGATGCCCAGTTCGTTGGGGCCTTCTTCACGCAGGCGTTGGGCGGCCAGTGCCGGGTCGAGGCCAGTGGGGGAGTCGGTAGTGGGCATGTGGGGCGTGACGCTGCGTTGCAAGGAGGGTCGCAGCGGTGTAACAGTTATACCGCGCGCTGGTGTCAGCAGCCCTGACGGAGCGCAGTGCGCCGCATCCCATCCGCCTTCATCACACCTCGCACATCACAAAGTCTGCCTTGCCGACATTGCATTCGGGGCAGCGCCAGTCGTCGGGCACGTTGGCCCAGAGGGTGCCGGGCGCGATACCGTGGTCGGGCAGGCCCGCAGCCTCGTCGTAGATCCAGCCGCAGACAGCACACATGTAGATTTTCATAGGGCGGTTCCTTCGTGTTCGGTGGCTCAGCATCAGTCGTCATCGTGGTGCCGTTGGCGTTCGGTCGATGTGCCGTTGGCAACCCAGCCGCTGGGCGACTGCTGCCACTGCCAGGCGCCAAAGGCCAGGGTTGCGATCAGCAGCAGGGCCGCGAGCCAGGTGCGGTTCTTCGGGACCAGGTCCGGCCCTTTGCCCTCTACCCGGCCGGTGAGCATGGGCAGTGCCTGGTTCTTGCGGCGCAGCAGGCTCAACCCTGCAATCAGCGCGATGTGGGCCAACACCACAAACAGCAGGGCGTTGCCGAAGAACTCGTGCACTTCTTCCAGTGCTTCGCCCATCCAGTTGCCACCCAGCGCAGCGCCCCAGTCGTTGTACGTGGCATATCCGCTGAGGGTGAGGGGCACCACCAGCGCCAGCAGCAACACAATGGCCAGCGCCATCAGCAGGTTCTGGCCCTGGCGCCAGTTGATCTGCGTGACTGATGCGGCCTGGGGCAATGTGCGCAGCCATGCGGGCGCCCCTGTCAGCTTGCGCCACAGCAGGCCCAGGCCCGAGGTGCGCGGCCCGAAGATGCCGTACAGCAGTCGAAAGCCCAGCAGTCCCGCCATGGAGTAGCCCAGCGTGACGTGCAGCAGCCGCCAGTGTTCGCCGTCGGCCGTGGCGTAGGCCCCCGCAAAGCAAAGTGCAAACAGCCAGTGGAACATGCGCGTGGGCGCATCGGTCACCCGGCGGCTGGGAGCCTTGACAGGGGTTGACTGCGCCGTGGTGCTGGCAGGGTGGAGGGAAGGGGCGTTGTTCATCGTGTTCTCTTTGTGGGGACGCCAAAGGTTTTTGTCGGTGGCAGTCAGTCGTTCCACGCGCGGCGCGATCGGGCATCGAGCCCCGCCGGCATGCGCAGGTTGTGTTCGTCAAACTGCCCCTGGTCCGCGCCCGTGTGGCAGGCTGCACAGTTGGCAGCGCTTTTCACGCTGGCGAGCTTCCAGGTGGTGGGTTCGATCTTTCGGTGCTTGCGTTCAAACCAGGCCGAGCGGGTGATACGGTCCTCGGGTGGCTCCTCGTTCACCCGCTTGTAGGTGCCTGCGTGGGCCTGCAGCCACTGGTTGAGTTGGCGTAGGGTGGCAGCGTCCAGCGATGCGTCGGTGCCGTAGTGCCTGTCCAGGCCCGTCATCACGCGGTTCCAGGATGCTGCGGGCAGCAGGCCGGGCGGGTAGGCGGTGTGGCAAGCGGCGCATTCCTGTGTGTAGGCACTGGGCACGTTGCGGGGCATGGCGCGCCCACTGTCTGCATGGGCGCTGGAGAGTGACAGCAGGGTCAGTGCGCACACAGCGGCGGCCAGGGCTGCAGGGCGTAATAGGGCTGGTTTTTGCATGGTGTCGGTCTCAGGGCTTGAGGGCGTTGAGGTAGGCCAGCACGTCGGCTTTTTCCACCGCTGTGCATTCACGGCTCACCACGTCGTTGCAGTTGCGGCGGAACCACTTGTCCACCTTGGCGGTGTCGGTGAATGCCTTGGGGTTGAAGGCCGGAGCCAGGGGCGCAATCGACTTGCCGGTGCTGGCGTGTTTGCCCTGTGCGGTGGGCGGTGTGCCGTGGCAGGATGCGCAAGACCATTCGCCACCATGGCGTGCGTTGAAGAACCCCTTGCCTTTGTCGGCATTGCCTGGGCTGCCGGCCTGTGCGCTCCAGTGGGCGAGCTGCTGGGCAGCGGTGGTGTCAGCGGCGTGGCTGATGCTGGTGGCTGCAAGTGCACAGAGCGCGGCCAGAGTCAGGGTGCGAAGGGAAGTCATGCTGTGGTCCTTGTGGGTTTCATCGCTTGTGCAGCCATTGTTGAAATCCCCGCCTGAACGGCGCGTGAAAGGGCTGTTCATCGGCCGTTCAGATATCGCGCAGGACAATGCGCCCATGCCTTTCTCCTTCCACTCTGCTTGTGCGGGCTGCCATGTCCGGCGCATTTGCTTGGCGGCGTGTGTGCTGTGGGCTGCCGCGCTGGCCGTGCCGTCCGCGTGGGCCAGCGGCAAGGAAGACCACGACCGCGCCCGGCAGGCCGTGCAGGCGGGCCAGGTGTTGCCACTGCCCGTCGTGCTCGATCGCCTGCAGCGCGAGGTGCCTGGCCAGGTGCTGGAAGTGGAGCTGGAGCAGGAGCGCGAGCGCTGGATTTACGAGATCAAGCTGCTGACGCCTGCCGGGCAGTTGACCAAGGTCAAGCTCGATGCGCGCACGGCGGAGGTGCTGCGTGTGCGATCCCGAGAATCGCGCGAAGATCAACAGCGAAGCCGTGACAATCGCTGACACCCTTCCGACCACGACACCTCCATGCGCATCCTGCTGGTAGAAGACGACACGCTGCTGCGCGCCCAATTGCGCAATGCCCTGCACGGCGCGGGCTACACGGTGGACGAGGCAGACAACGGGCGCGACGCACAGTTTCTGGGCGACACCGAGGCAGTGGATGCCGTGGTGCTGGACCTGGGCCTGCCGGTGGTGGACGGGCTCACGGTGCTCAAGCGGTGGCGGGCCGAGGGGCGCAACATGCCGGTGCTGATCCTCACCGCGCGCGACAACTGGCACGAAAAAGTCGCAGGCATCGATGCTGGTGCCGACGACTACCTGACCAAGCCCTTTCACCTCGAAGAACTGCTGGCGCGTCTCCGCGCACTCATCCGCCGCGCCAGCGGGCAAGCGTCGGCCGTGCTGCAGTGTGGAGACTGGTCGCTGGACACACGCAGTGGCCGCGTGACCTGTGCGGGCCAGCCTGTGACGTTGACAGCGCATGAGTACAAGGTGCTCGACTACCTCATGCACCGGCCTGGCGTGCTGGTGTCACGCGCGGAGCTGACCGAACACATCTATGCGCAGGACTTTGATCGGGACTCCAACACCATCGAGGTCTTTGTGGGGCGCTTGCGCAAGAAGATGTTGCCTCCTGCGGCTTCGTCGGCTGCCCCGGTGGATTCGGCACGCATCGAAACCGTGCGTGGCATGGGCTACCGCCTGGTGCCGCCATGAGCGCGCAGGCTGTGCCACCTGCGCCTGCCGTGCACTGGTCCCGGTCGTTGCGGGTGCGGCTGCTGGCGGTCACGCTGGCGGGGGCGGCCGTGGCCATGGTGCTGGCTGGGCTGGTGCTGAGCGGATTGTTCCGCGAGCATGTGCAGCAGCAGTTTCAGGCTGCCCTGCAGCTGCAGTTGGACCAGATCACGGCGCGGCTGGAGTTTGACGCCCAGGGGCAGCCGGTGATTGCTGCCGAGGCGCTGTCCGACCCGCGCTGGCTCAAGCCTTACTCTGGCCTGTATTGGCAGGTGGACGCCATGGCGCCCGATGGGCGGGAGCGGGCAGGGGTGTTGCGCTCGCGCTCGTTGTGGGACACCAGCCTGGCGCTACAGGTGGATGCGTTGGCCGATGGCACCGTGCATGTGCATGAGATGACAGGCCCGCAGGGCGTGCCTTTGCTGGTGCTGGAGCGCACGGTGCGCGCCGAGGGCGTGCATGCAGCGCGCTGGCGCTTGATTGTGGCCGCCGACCTGCAGGCCACGCAGGCAGCCACGGCCCGGTTCACTGGCGTGCTGGGGCTGTCGCTGGCGGTGTTGCTATTGCTGCTGGTCGCCGCCGCCTGGGCGCAGGTGGCGGTGGGGCTCAAGCCCCTGCAGGCGCTACAGCGCGCGGTGCAGGATGTGCAAGAAGCGCGGGCTTCGCAATTGCAAGGCAGCTTCCCTGCGGAAGTGCAGCCGCTGGTCGACGACTTTAATGCCGTGCTGCGCCGGCATGGCGAGGTGGTGGAGCGGGCACGCACCCAGGCGGGCAACCTGGCCCATGCGCTCAAGACGCCCCTCACGGTGCTGGAGAACGCGGCCCGCACACAACCGTCCACTGATGGCCCGGAGCTGGCGGCGCTGGTGCGAGAGCAGGTGGTGGTGGCCCGCAGGCACATCGACTGGCACCTGGCGCGGTCGCGGGTGGCGGCATCTGCGCGCTTGCCCGGGCAGCGCACGCCGCTGCAGCCGGTGGTGGATGGGCTGGTGCGCGTGATGAACAAGGTGCATGCGGACCGGTTGCTCGATATCAGTGTCGAGTCTTCAGCGGTGCCGCTTTTCTTTGCGGGCGAGGCGCAGGACCTGCAGGAAATGCTGGGCAACCTGCTGGACAACGCCTGCAAGTGGGCGCAGGCTGCGGTGCGGCTGCAGATGCAACTGCTGCCCGCCGGATCTGGCGCTGCGCAGCCCCAACTGGTGGTTGCGGTGGACGACGACGGCCCCGGCATTGATGCCGCGCAACGTGATCAGGCGCTGGAACGCGGCGTGCGCCTGGATGAAACCGTGCCCGGCACGGGACTGGGCTTGGCCATCGTGCATGACCTGGCAGCTTTGTATGAGGGGCGGCTGGATCTGGAGCCCGCAGGCCTTGGCGGCTTGCGGGCGACGCTCACCCTGCCTGCTGCGAGCGCTCACTGAGCCGCAGTGGTTGCGGCTGTTCGACACGCCAAAAAGGTCCTGCTGGGCGGGGCGCCTAGAGAAAAACCGCCAAAGCGGAAACCCATTAAAAAAGCCCGCCAAAGCGGGCTAAGGCCCTGACAAATTCCCCTGAATTCTGCAAAGCCTTGGAGTGATGGAGACAGGGTATCACCGTCTGCCGTGTTTGACCACTTTTGTTGTGCAAGCGGCCTTCAGTGCCTGCTTTCCACGCTGTTTTGCATGGCTGTCTGAGCGACGGCGTCCAGGGCGTTGTCCACCACGGTGTGCTCGGCCAGCACCTGCATCGCTCCCTGTTGCAGCAGCCGGTCCAGCAGCCGCAGGGTCATCGATTGGGTGCGGCCAGCGGCGCTGGTAAAGAGGAACAGGTTGCCGTGCGAGCCGATCCAGGACAGCTGTGTGCGCTCCCACTGGCCCGCCACCTGCAGATTGACCCAGGTGCCCACCGTGATGGTGGCGGCAGGCAGCGGCATGGGCGCAGCGCTGCTGGGGGCAGCCTCGGGGGCCGTGTCTGCGCCCTCGCTCTCGGGCGATTGCGAGATATCGATGTAGCCGGACTCCCTCGCTTCGGAGGGCGCAACCCAGGGGTCGTCGTCATCAAGGGGCGCCGGTTGTTGCGGCTCTGCCGGGGGCGTTGCAAAAGTCGCTGCGGCTGCAGGGGCCGGCGCAGCCACCCGGGGCCCGGGTTTGAAGGCCTGCTGGTGCAGTTGCATCAGCAGCTCAAAAACAGCCTCCGTGCGGTCTGTAGGGTAGTCGATGGACGCCAGACCTTCGCGCAATTTGGCCAGCAGCTTGGGCAGCAGGCGAGCCAGCTGGCCCGTGTTGGCGCGCGTCAGTTCGGGCTGTACGCTCCAGATCAGCGCGTCCACCAGTTCCTGGTAGCGGCCCGGGTCGGTCGTGCCTGATTTGTCCGAAAGACGCGCCTCCGCCATGACCTGGGCCCAAGCGCCCAGCAAAAAGCGCGAGATGGCGTCCGGCACCTTGCCGATGTCGGGCAGCAGCCAGATCTCGCGCGATATCTGTGCGGCCAGCAGATGGCGCTGCTCAGCGTGCTGCAGGGCCTCGATGGCGCGCAAGCGCTCCTGCTTGAGCGCCTGGTCCTTCTCGGCCCATTTGGTGTGCAGTTGCTGCAGCACTTGTTCAAAGTCATCAGCGCTGTCGATGGTGGCGGTGGCCAGCGGGCCTGCGATGTGCATGAGCGAGCGCATGAAGCTCTGAAAACCAGGGGCTTCGGGGTTGTTGAAGGCCTGGCTGCGGTCGGTGATGTCCTGCAGCAGGCGGCGCGCGGCATGCTCCTTGTGGCTGAAAAAGCGAGGGTCGGCCAATGCCAGCTGCATCAGCGCAGGCTCCAGCGCGCGGATGAACTGTTGCACCGGCCACAGCAGCCGGGTGTCGCGCGCGATGTTGTCCACCATCAGCGCCACCACCTCCATGCTCAAGGCCTGGCCCAGGCCCTGCGCCTGCGCCCGCTGCGCGGCAGCAGGGCTGCCGGCTGCATCGTTGCCGGCTGGCGCGCGTGGCGTACCCAGGCGCTCCATCATCTGGCCGACCTGGTTCATCTCTTGCAGCGCCTCAAACGCCGCGGGCACCGTCATCGCGAAATCCGTGGCCGGTGGGTCGATCTGCGGCAAACCTTGTGACGGGTGTTCAAACTCCCGGTCAAACCGGGCTGCGAAAGATTCCTGGGGGTTGTCGCCGCTGGCGTTCATGTCCGCAGGGGCGGCTGCGTCATTGAACTCGCCCAGCAGCAGGCGGCGCAGGCGGTCCAGCGTCAGCAACGGGTCGCCCGCGCTGGTGGACGACACGTACAAGTCGTTGTCGGCTGCAAAACCGGGGGACGCCCCGGCGTCGGCCGGCGCCACATAGACCATTTCACCCGTGGCCTGCCGCATGGCATAGCCCACAGGCTTCACACCGCTTTGCTTGAGCTGGTCGATTTGCGCGAAGTACAGGCTGCGCAGCTCGGTGCCCAATGCCTGTGCCATCAGCCCTACCCAGTCGTGGCGCACCTGGGGTGTGACCTGCATTTGCGACACCACGGACTGCAGAGCCTGCAAGAACACGTCGGGGCGCAGCGGGTTGTGCTCCGGCTGCACCCGGGACAGCCCCTGGGCCGCGCACACCAACGCGTCCAGGTCAGCCAGCGGACCTTCCACTGCAGCGATCAGTACCTGACGGGCACGTGCGCGCTCCACGCTGTCGTTGATCTGCGCCTCGTCCATCAGTTCGAGGTCGTCAAAGTGCACGGTGAACAGTGACCGCGTGGGCTTGTCGTCGCCCTGTGCCGTGTCCTGGTCCAGCGCCTTGCGCAGTGCGTCGGGGTAGCGATCTGCCATCACCGATGCCAGCCGCACCAGTTGCTGCCGTGCCTCCTGCATCGCATGGTGCTCGCCGGGGGTGCGGGCACTGTCCAGGCGCGCTTGCAGGGACACGCGCGTGGCCTCAATGACGCGCTCCACCACAGGCCGGGCCTGGGCCAGCGCGATCTGGACGATGCGCTGCTGGGGCGCAGCGGGGCTGTCGGTCGGGGCCGGGGCGGGCAGGGTGGTGTGTGTCAAGGCCATCTTCAGTGGAACGCGATACCAGTGGCTGCTGCAGTGGATGCGATGTTACGCGTCAAAAAGGGGCCAGAGGCCCCTTTTTGACGATGGTGGGACGGTTTTACCCGCCGTGGAACTTGACCACCAGCGGCACGATGAGCAGTGCCACGATGTTGATGATCTTGATCAGCGGGTTGATGGCCGGGCCGGCCGTGTCCTTGTAGGGGTCGCCCACGGTGTCACCGGTCACGGCGGCCTTGTGCGCCTCGCTGCCCTTGCCGCCGTGGTGGCCGTCTTCGATGTACTTCTTGGCGTTGTCCCACGCGCCACCGCCCGTGCACATGCTGATTGCGACAAACAGACCTGTGACGATGGTGCCCATGAGCAAGCCGCCCAGCGCCTTGGGCCCCAGCAGCAGGCCCACCACAATGGGAACCACCACCGGCAGCAGGCTGGGGATCACCATTTCCTTGATGGCGGCGGTGGTCAGCATGTCCACGGCCTTGCCGTATTCGGGCTTGCCCGTACCGTCCATGATGCCCTTGATGGTGCTGAACTGGCGGCGCACCTCCACCACCACAGCGCCTGCGGCCCGGCCTACAGCCTCCATGGCCATGGCGCCGAACAGGTAGGGAATCAGCCCGCCGATGAACAGGCCCACAATGACCAGCGGGTCCGACAGATCAAAGGTGATGGCCTTGCCATAGCTCTCCAGCTTGTGGGTGTAGTCGGCAAACAGCACCAGTGCAGCCAGGCCGGCAGAGCCGATGGCGTAGCCCTTGGTCACAGCCTTGGTGGTGTTGCCCACGGCGTCCAGCGGGTCGGTGATGTCGCGCACGCTGCTGGGCAGCTCGGCCATTTCGGCAATGCCACCCGCGTTGTCGGTGATGGGACCATACGCATCCAGCGCCACCACAATGCCCGCCATGCTCAGCATCGATGTGGCTGCCACCGCAATGCCGTACAGGCCAGCCAGGCCGTAGGACACGATGATGGCCGTGCACACAAACACCACCGGCCAGGCCGTGGAACGCATCGAAACGCCCAGGCCCGCAATGATGTTGGTGCCGTGGCCGGTGGTGGACGCCTGGGCAATGTGCTGCACGGGCGAGTACTGCGTGCCGGTGTAGAACTCGGTGATCCAGACCAGCGCGGCCGTCAATACGAGGCCGGTGGCGCAGGCGCCAAACAGCCGCAGCTGGGTGCCCGTGGCCGTGACCGCGTTGTCCGGCATGATCCACAGCGTGACGAAGTAGAAAGCGATGAGCGACAGCACGCCCGCGATCGCCAGACCCTTGTACAGCGCGGGCATCACGTTCTTCATGCCGGGCGTTGCCTTGACGAAGAAGCAGCCAATGATGGATGCGACGATGGACACCGCCCCCAGCGCAAGCGGGTACACCACCGCATTGACCTGGGCCGTGGCCACCATCAGGGCGCCCAGCACCATGGTGGCGATCAGTGTCACCGCGTAGGTCTCGAACAGGTCGGCCGCCATGCCGGCGCAGTCGCCCACGTTGTCGCCCACGTTGTCGGCGATCACGGCCGGGTTGCGCGGGTCATCCTCGGGGATGCCTGCCTCCACCTTGCCCACCAGGTCGGCGCCCACGTCCGCGCCCTTGGTGAAGATGCCACCGCCCAGGCGCGCAAAGATCGAGATCAGCGACGAGCCGAACGCAAAGCCGATCAGCGGGTTGAGCAGCGTGGCCAGATGGGTGGTGGGCGTGTGGTTGCCGTTGCCCGCCAGGAACCAGTAAAAGCCCGTGACACCCAGCAGACCCAGCCCCACCACCAGCATGCCGGTGATGGCACCGCCACGGAACGCGACATCGAGCGCCGGGCCAATGCCTTGAGTGGCCGCCTGCGCGGTGCGCACATTGGCGCGCACCGAGACATTCATGCCGATGAAGCCGCAGGCGCCCGAGAGCACGGCGCCCACCACAAAGCCGACCGCCGTGGTGCCGTCCAGAAACACGCCGATGAGCACCGCCAGCACCACGCCCACGATGGCAATGGTCTTGTACTGGCGGGCCAGGTAGGCGGCGGCACCGGCCTGGATGGCGGCGGCAATCTCCTGCATGCGGGCGTTGCCCGGGTCTTTGGAAAGGATCCAGCCCCGGGCCCAGATGCCGTAGGCCACCGCAATGAGCCCGCAAACGAGGGCGAGGATGAGAGGGGATGTCAGTGCTGAACTTGCAGCCATTCAATTCTCCTTGGTGTGTTGCACGGAGGGGGACCAACGCATCGGTGGCTTCCCCGCTGCGTTGCTTCCTCGTGCTACCCATGCGTTTCGCGCAGGAGCCGATTGGCCAACAGGCCCAATTTACAGGCAAACGCCGGTTTGCAAGCGGGCAGAAAGGGGCGTGCGCCTAAAATCAGGGTTAATCCCGACGCTTCGTTGCGCTGCATCAGTGCCGAAGGCCTCGCGGGTTATCGTCAACAAACCACTATCCAAAGACATGTCCCTCAACAACGTCCCCCCAGGCAAGAACGTTCCTGACAGCTTCAACGTCGTCATCGAGATTCCGATGAACGCCGATCCGATCAAGTACGAAGTGGACAAGGAATCGGGCGCCATTTTTGTGGACCGTTTCATGACCACCGCCATGCACTACCCCACCAACTACGGGTATGTGCCGCAGACGCTGTCGGGTGATGGCGACCCGGTCGATGTGCTGGTGATCACGCCTTACCCGCTGTTCCCCGGCGTGGTCGTGCCCTGCCGCCCCCTGGGCATCTTGATGATGGAAGACGAGGCCGGTGTGGATGGCAAGGTGATTGCTGTGCCCACGTCCAAGATCCTGCCCATGTATGACCACTGGAAGACCATCGACGATGTGAACGCCATGCGCCGCAACGCCATCGCCCACTTCTTTGAGCACTACAAGGACCTGGAAAAGGGCAAGTGGGTCAAGGTGCTGGGCTGGGAAGGCATCGACGCCGCCAAGAAGGAAATCACCGACGGCATCGACAGCTACAAGAAGTCGCAGGCCTGATAGGTCAGATAGGCCGGTAGCGCTGGTGCCGATTGCGCCAGCTGCTATCAAAATAAAAGCACGCCATCCGCCATGGATGGCGTGCTTTTTTGTGGGCGGTGCCCCGGTGGGGTAGGGAAAAGCCGCGCAATGTGCGGTCAGGCCCGCTGATAGACTGCATTTGGTTACACACCCGGGGTGGTCCCGGTGTCACGAGGTACTTTGAGGTGATTCATGAAAATTTCTGATCTGCGCATCGGCGTGAAGCTGGCAGCGGGTTTCCTGGCGGTGGTGCTGCTGACCGCCTTGCTCGGCGCCATTGCGCTGGTGCAGATGTCCCGCATCCATGCGAACGCTGAGGAGATCGCCACCAACCTGCTGCCCAGCGTCACGCAAACGGGCGAGCTGCGGGTGCTGCTCAATCGCATGCGCCGTGCGGAGGCGGGCATGGTCACGGCGCGCAGCGCGGCCGAGGTCAAGGCGTTTGCCGAGCAGGTGGCGCAGCGCCACAAGGACCTGACCCGTGTGGAGGCGATCTACGAGCCGCTCATCGACATGCCCAAGGAGCGCGAGGTGTTCAACGCCTACAAGGCGCGCAAGGCGGCCTATGTGGCGTTGCAGGACAAGCTGGCGGACATTGCCAAGGGCGTGGACTTCAGCACTGCCGAGACCATGGAACTCACGGCAGATGCGTTGAGCATGCTGTATGCGGGCGAATCGGAGTCAGCCTTTGTGGCCACCGCCGAGACCCTAGGCGAGCTGCAAAAGATCAATGCGGACGCTGCATTGAAGGCCAATGAGGAAGCGATGACAGTGTTCAATGCGGCACGCATCTGGGTGCTGGGCACCCTCGCGCTGTGCGTGGCGTTGGCGGCCGTACTGGGTGTGGCCATCACCCGCGCCGTTACGCGCCCCGCCCATCACGCCGTGTTGGCCGCCCGCGCGATTGCCGATGGCGACCTGGCGACCGAGGTGCCCCCCGGCGGCAAGGATGAAATGGGCCAGCTGCTGAATGCGCTGGGCGACATGCGGGCCAACCTGGCGCGTGTGGTGTCGGGCGTGCGCAGCAACGCCGAAGGCGTAGCGTCAGCGAGCGCACAGATCGCCTCAGGCAACAACGACCTGAGCGCGCGCACGGAACAGCAGGCCTCGGCCCTGGAAGAAACGGCCGCCTCGATGGAAGAGCTGGGCTCGACCGTGCGCCAGAACGCCGACAACGCGCGAGCCGCCAACCAGCTGGCCGTGAGCGCCAGCACCGTGGCCGTGCAAGGCGGAGACGTGGTGGCCGAAGTGGTCGAGACCATGAAAGGCATCAACGCCAGCAGCAACAAGATCGCAGACATCATCAGCGTCATCGACGGCATCGCCTTCCAGACCAACATCCTGGCGCTCAATGCCGCAGTGGAAGCCGCCCGCGCCGGCGAACAAGGCCGAGGCTTTGCCGTGGTGGCCGGAGAAGTACGCAACCTGGCAGGACGCAGCGCAGAAGCCGCCAAGGAAATCAAAGCCCTCATCACCGCCAGCGTGGAACGCGTGGAACAAGGCACCGCCCTGGTCGACAAGGCCGGAGCCACCATGACTGAAGTTGTCAGCGCCATCCGGCGCGTGACCGACATCATGGGAGAGATCAGCGCCGCCAGCAGCGAACAAAGCGCAGGTGTCGGCCAGGTCGGCGAAGCCGTCACCCAGATGGACCAGGCCACCCAGCAAAACGCCGCCCTGGTGGAAGAAATGGCCGCGGCCGCCAGCGCACTGAACGCCCAGGCCGGAGAACTGGTCAACGCCGTGGCCGTGTTCAAGCTCGACGCCAGCAGCACGAACAGCAGCTACAGCCAGAACCGCCACACGGCAGCCCCCACCCGCACCCCCATTGCAGCGCCCAGCTACAAAGCCGCGGCCCGCAGCACCAGCCTGGGCAAAAGCGCCAAGACCGGCAGCAAACCCGCCGCCAGCCTGGCGGCGCCCAAGGCCAGCAGCCCGGCAGCCTCACCCGCCGCCAAGCCCGCAGCGCCCAGCCCGGCCCCGGCACCCAAGGCTGCGGGAAGCGACGACGACTGGGAGAGCTTCTGAGAAGGGCCAGACAGGCCCCTGGGTGAAGAAATCAGGTCAAAACGGCTGCAAGCGTAGGTGGAACATGCGCTGACAGCTATCAAAAACAAAGCAAAAAAGCACGCAGAGGGGGCTACCTTCTGCGTGCTTTTTTGT